>NZ_JAQYWZ010000910.1:0-252 GCF_036290945.1 Streptomyces sp. BE303 | reverse complement strand
CTACGCCATCGGCGGCAACGACACCGCCGCCCGCCTCGCCGGCATCAACATCAACAAATACCTCATCGCCGTCTACGCCCTCATCGGCACCGTCGCCGCCGTCGCCGGCATCCTCCTCACCGCCCGCACCGGCTCCGGCCAACCCGTCTCCGGCAGCGAGGGCCTCGAACTCAAGGCCATCACCGCAGCCGCCCTCGGCGGCGCCGCCCTCAAGGGCGGCAAGGGCGGCATCGGCGGCACCCTCCTCGCCGT
>NZ_JAQYWZ010000909.1:0-363 GCF_036290945.1 Streptomyces sp. BE303 | reverse complement strand
CGCCGACGTCGATGCCGCGGGTGGGCTCGTCGAGGATCTGGACCTTGGGTTTGCGGGCGAGCCAGCGGGCGAGGACGACCTTCTGCTGGTTGCCGCCGGAGAGTTTGCGGACGTCGTGCTCGATGGAGGGGGTGCGCACCCGCAGCCGGTCGGAGTAATACTCGGCGAGATGGCGTTCGGCACTTCTGCGCACGAAGCGGAAGCGGCGCAGGCGTTCCAGCCCGACGGTGCTGGTGTTGTCGCGGATGGAGCGGTGGTGGAAAAGGGCCTGGGCTTTGCGTTCCTCGGGGGCGAGGCCGAGGCCGGCGAGGATGGCGTCGCCGGGGAGGCCGGAGCGCAGGTTGCGGCCGTCGAGGGTGACGG
>NZ_JAQYWZ010000908.1:0-384 GCF_036290945.1 Streptomyces sp. BE303 | reverse complement strand
GTGCGGACGACCGGGGTGAAGAAGGCGCCGCCGTCCCAGCCCGGGGTCACCGGGGCGAGGACCAGGGCGTGCGCCGTGGCCCCCGCGGCCCCGGGGGGGTATAACGCCCGCGCCACCCACCGGCCGGCGGGGGGGGTCACCCCGCCCCCCCCCGGCCCCGCCGCCCCCCCCGGCCCCCCGGGGGCGGGCCCCGGCGCCGCCGCGGGGGCGCGGGGCGTCGTGTCTCACACGGCCGCCGCCGCCACGACCGGGCCGGCGTGGGTGGTCACCGGGTGGTCACCGGACGCCGGCGAGGGTGCGCGCGGTGGCGATGGCCTCGCCGAGCTCGCCGAGCAGTTCCTTGCGGTGATCGACCGAGAGGTCGTAGCGGCCGAGCACGAGGCC
>NZ_JAQYWZ010000907.1:0-33686 GCF_036290945.1 Streptomyces sp. BE303 | reverse complement strand
GGCCCCGGCGGGCCAGTTGGACGGCGAGCTCGCTCTTGAGCGCGATGGTGGTGAGGTTGCGGCCCATGACGTCGTGCAGGTCCCGGGAGAACCGCAGCCGCTCCTCGGCGACGGCCAGCCGGGCCTGGGCCTCGCGGGCGGTGTCCAGCTCCCAGACGACGGACTGCAGCCAGGCGAAGCTGCGGCAGCTGAGGCCGACGACGACGAGCGTGATCAGGTTGCCGAGCAGCAGGCCGGCCGTGGTCGGGGCGCTGAGCCCGGCCAGCAGGGCCGCGGGGGCGATCAGGAGCTGGGCCACCGCCCCGGCGAGGCACGCCCGGCCCACCGGTAGGCCCACGCTCGCCGGGCAGAAGGCGGTGGCCAGCAGGGCGGAGACGACCACGGCGGTGAACGGCGGTGCGTACGGACTGCCCGGCCCGCCGCCGGCCGGGCCGAGCAGCAGTACGGCCCAGGAGCCGGCCACTGCCACGACGCCCACGGCGACGAGCCAGCGCAGGTGGTCGGTGGGCCGCTTCAGGTAGTGGTCGAGTGAGGTGCGCAGGGCCGGCAGGGTCAGCAGGGTGGTGCCCAAGACGACGACCAGGCAGATCCGGGCGATGCCGTCGGTGTTCGGTTGGACGTCCGGGGCGGCGGCGATGGCCAGCATGATCAGCGGGAGCATGACCAGCGGCACGAGGTAGAGCGACCAGCGGAGGTAGAGCTCGGTGCGCTGCGGTTTGCTGTATCCCTTCCAGAGGCGCCTCGGCGTCAGGACGGCCATCTCTTCCGTGCCCCCTTCGATCGGGATTGTGCTGTGCTCTTCCTATCAGGTGGGGGAGCGGGATTCGCCGCGGTCAGGGCCACTCGCTCCGAGTCGCTCAGCACCGGGCCCCGCTTCCCGGCCGGCATCCGCGACCACACCCCGGCGTCGTTAACCTGCCGGGCCCCGCTGGGTGGGGCAGGAAAGCCCGTCAAGGAGAGCGCGGACTCCTGGGCGGCCGAAGTCTGCCGATCGTTGCCAGGACGAACGTGACACTGATCAGCAGCGTCCATGCGCCGATCTTTGCGGGAGCAACGGGCTCCCAGCCCTGTAGCTGGTGGGGGTACCGCCAGGCACCGGAGTAGGTGGCCAGGTTCTCCGCCAGCCAGAGGAAGAAGCCGATGAGGAGAAACGACAACGCGAGAGGCATGCGTCGTCGGTCGCCGCGGACGCGGTAGCTGACCGTTGTGCCGGCGGTGACCGCCAACAGCATGGCGGCCAGCGGCCAGCGCGCGTCGGGCAGCCAGTGATGGGTGAAGAAGTTGACGTAGATCAGAGCCGCAACCCCAGCTGTCGGCCAGCGGCGGTAGCGGGTGAGCCGCAGGTCGAAGAGGTGCCAGGCACGGCACACGTAGCTGGCGACAGCCGAGTAGAGGAACCCCCCGTACAACGGGACGCCTCCGATCTTCAGTACCGCCGGCTCCGGATAGCTCCACGAGCCGAGGTGCACCTTCACCAGCTCGAATACCAGTCCGATGACGTGGCAGGCGGCGATGACGGCGACGTCGCGACCAGTCTCCCAGCCGCACCGCCAGAACGTCAGGGTGAGCAGGATGCCGTAGACGACGAGTAGGTCGTAGCGGGCCAGGGGCAAACTCGGCAGCGCGGTGGAAGCCGCCACACCCGCGAGCAGCGCGATGGCGTAGGCACAGGCGCGGGTCTGTCTCCAGGTGAAGTCGGTGAGCTCTCGACACAGCTGGGCCAGGTAGCTGACGGGGGTGGTCACGTGCATGGGTGGCGGTCCAGAGTTGTTGGTCCGACGCGGCACCGGGTACTCGGGGACAGCGGCGCTTCACGCGCCGAGCCGGCAACGCGTACCAGCGGCCTGCGCTTCCGTAAGGCTTGCTGCTCCAGGGCTCGAACAGGCGGGTGGGTCATCGGGAGGTTCGCTGCTCCACAACCTGCGCTTCGAGGCCTTGGGGTGGTCACATCCTCCGGTGTCAACCGGCGGGCGTCGTCAGACTCCTTGCCGATCAGCTGTCATCCTGAAGTCGTACTGAACGGAAGCGCGCCCTGTCGGCGGCGGTTGAACCGCCCGGCACACAGCGCCGACCGGTGGACCCGACCGTCCAGGAGGTCCGCCGCCTTCTCCGGGCGCAGGCGAATCCTCCGCACGGTAACGCCGAGCGGACTGTTTCACCGGCGGCCGGAATGCCGCAGTCGCCACCAGGCCGCCGCCCGCCGCCGTCACTACCTGCGGCGTCTCAGCCGGGTGGGTCGGTGAGGTCGGCGCGGGTGGTGCGGAGTTTGGTGAGGACGCGGGCGACGTGGTTCTCGACGGTGCGGGTGGAGAGGAAGAGTGCGGCGGCGATGTCCTTATTGGTGGCGCCGGTGGTGAGGAGGTCGCGGATCTGTTCTTCGCGGGGGGAGAGGCGGTCGCCGTAGCCGGCCCGGCCGCGGGGGTTGGAGGTCGCTTTGCCGAGTTCCCGTAGCGTGCGGTGGCAGCGGGCGGCGTCGGAGGTGGCGCCGAGGTGTTCGAAGGCGGTGATCGGTGCGGTGAGGCGGGCGGAGACGTCGTCGAGGTCGGTGCGGGTGCGGGCGGCGCGTTCGGTGGCGAGGGCTGCGGGGTAGGGGCGGCCGATGGCGGTCCATCGTGCGGCCGCGAGGTCGAAGGCCGCCATCGCCGCGTCAGGGTCGGCCGCGCGCAGCAGCAGCCCGCGGCACAGGTGGTGTTCGGCGACGGCGCCGGGTGCGTCCCGGCCCTCGATCCCGCTGGCGTGGCGTGCGGCCAGGGCCTCGGCCTCCGCCAGCCGCCGCAGGGCGAGGAGGGTTTCGACGGCGGTGGGGACGAGGTCCCAGGCGTGGGCCCAGGCTTCCTTGCGGTCGAGGAAGGCGAGGAAGTCGTGCGGGTCGGTCAGAGCCCGCCAGGCGGCCTGGGGGTCGTCGCGGTTGAGGTGGAGGCGGGCGGCGCCGGCGGCGGCGCCGAGCGAGTCCAGGTGGACGCCCTCGCGGAGGAGGACCTGTTCGAAGGCGTCGGCGGCCTGCGCCGTGCGGCCACGGGCGGCGGCGACGAGACCGCGGACGGTCCCCAGCAGCCCACCCGCGTCCAGCGGACGATCCGGATAACGCTCGTGGAAGGATTCCAGGCCCCGTTCGGCCTCGTTCCAGCGCCCGGCCTGCCAGTCGAGCACGACGCGGAAGGTGTGAAGATGCAGGTCCAGCGTCTGCATGTTGGTGCGCGCCACCAATGCGGTCGCCTCGGCGAGGGCCTGCGCGGCCGACCGGTCGTGGCCGACGGGGAGAGCGCCCCCGACACTGGCCGTGAGGAAGATCGCCGTGCCCTGGAGCATCTGCACGTCGTCACTCTCACGGGGCAGCATCGCCACCAGCTCGGCGGCGGCGGGATCGGCGGCCACGCACTGCTGGCCGAACCTGGCGAGGTGGAGCAGCATCTGCGCGTAGTGGTCCTCGCTGGCCGCCGGCAGGGCGAATCCGCGTTCGACCATGGCCCGCTGTTCGGCGAGTGAGAACCGGCCGGTCCTGGAAACACCCAGCAGGCCGAGCATCCTGGCCGTGGAGACCGGGTCGCTCTCCTCCACCTCGGACAGGGCGGTCAGCATCTCCTCCTCGCCCCCCGGATCACCCTCCTGGTACATCAGCGCCATCGCGACGGCCGATCGCATCTGGCCGCGAGCCGCAGTGGGCAGGCCGGGCAGCAGCATGATCCGGCGCAGCGCCGCCACGGAGGCGGTGCGATCCGTACGGAAGTGCGCGGCCACGGCCATGGCCAGGGCCGCGCGGGTGAGCTGTTCGGAGGTGAGGCCGGGCTGGTCGAGGATCTCGCCCAGCAGGGCGGCGGCGGTGCCGTGGTCGCCGACCGCGGTGGCCTGGTCGGCGGCTGCCTGGGCGCGGGGCAGCCAGGCAACCAGGTCGCCCAGGGCGCGGGAGTGGTGGGCGATCTGCACGAGTGGTGGCGGCTCCTGGGACAGCAGCACCTGAAGGATCCGCCGGTGGGCCCGGTTGCGTACCGGCCCGGGGATTGCGCCGTAGACGGCCTCCTGGGCGAGGGCGTGCCCGAACCCGTAGGAGTCCGGGCCCACCTGCCGCAGCACCGCCCCGCCCAGGGCCTCCAGCAGGGCCGCCTCGCCCCGGTCCCCGTCCAGGCCCGCCGCGTCGGCCAGCAGCGACTGTCCGGCCGGGACCGCCAGGACCGCCGCAGCGTTCACCAGCGCGGCAGCGTCCGGGCCCAGCCGGGCCCTGCGTTCGGCCAGCACCTCGCTCAGGCTTCGCGGCACCCGTAGCACCGTCAGGTCCGTGCCGCGCGGCACGGCGGCGAGGGTGACCAGGTCCTCCTCGATCACCAGCGGCAGACCCCCGCTCCGCTGCAGAAGGGCCCGCACCAGGGCAGGCTTCGGCCGGTCGCCGAGTACGTCCCGCGCCATGGCCCGCAGTTCCGGTTCGCCGAGTGGGCCGAGCCGGATCTCGGCCCCGCCCGTGCCCGGCGGACGGCGGAACGCGGCACCCAGCACCGGCCGGCCGACCGGTAGGTCCTCCGCCCGGTAGGTCAGTACCAGCGCGGTGTCGGCGGGCATGTCCCGTGCGAGCAGGAGAAGGAGTTCCCGGGTCGCCTCGTCCGCCCAGTGGACGTCTTCGACCACCAGCACGGTCGGAGCCACCGCCTCCAGCAGCGTCCGTACCCCCGACGCCACCCGGGACCGCTGCCCGCTCGACCCGGGGGAATCCGGCGGTGCCGGCGGCGGCGGGGGAGGCAGCGCGCCGGCCAGGTCGGGCAGCAGCGGCGCCAGCGCCCCCGCCGACACGTCCAGCCGCTCCACGGACGGCAGCCACGCTCCGACCCGGCGCAGTGCGTCGACCACCGGCCCGTAGGCCAGTGGTTCACGCAGCGGATGGCAGCCGCCCACCAGTACCCGCAGGCCCTCGGTGCCCAGCACCGCGGACGCCTCCGCGACCAGCCGCGACTTGCCGATCCCCGCCTCGCCCTCCACCAGGACCACCGCCGGGCGTTTCCCGGACACCGCGCCCAGCAGTGCCCGCATCTCGCGTTCGCGACCCGCGAACGCGTACCCGCGCACACCGCTGGAGGCCTTGCCGTCACCGAGGTCGTTCACAACCGGCTCCTGTCAGACCTGCGGCCTCCCCACGTGGGGAGGAGTTCGGCCTCTTCGTCCACGGTAGTCACTGCCGCCCCGCCAGGACGGGAGGGACCGCCGTACCGGATCACGTCCACGGTAGTCCGGCCTGGCTGAGCGGGTGCAGCTCAACCGGATGAGCAGCCGTCTCCAAAGCGGCAGGCCGGGGGTTCGAGTCCCTCCACCCGTGCACACGAGCCCGTTCTCCCGGCCCCGGCGGGTTCGCTGCGCCGCTCGTCGGGCCCTCTGCCGCCGGCGTCGACCCGGATCCGGGAGTGCGGGTTCCCGGTCGCGGTGGCGAGACGCGTCCGTCTGAGTTCCGGGGTGGCGGCGGGGTGGTCTCATTCCGGCGTGCGGAGTCGCGGAGGTGGCGGGGCACTTCGAGGAGCGCTGCCGTGAACGTGGCCTCGATGCCCGGTTGGAGGCTTTCGACGGCCGGGTGCCGCATCGTGAGCGGGTTTGTTGGCTGCCGGCCAGGCCCGCGTTGTGTCGGAGGGAGGGACGTGTCGCCCCGCCCTCTGGGGGCCAAGGGAAAGTTAGGGTAGCCTTACCTAAACTTTGCTTGGCTGTATCCGCCAGCACCTGCCCGGGAGATCGAGGCTGCCCATGTTCCCCACCGCTGCCCAGCGGCCTTCCAGCGCCGAACGCACGCTGTCCGTCCTGACCACCGCGCACTCCATGACCGTCATCAGCGACGGTGTCGCGCAGGAGGTCTGCAGCCTCGACGGTGCCGCGGTCATCGGCCGCATCCACCTCCACGACCCCGTGCCCCCGAGCTCGCCCGGCCCCGCAGGGCGGATCCCGGTCCGGATGGAGTTCACCGACGTCGCCCCCACTCCGGTACGGGACCGCGTGCGTACCCGGGTGACCGTCACCGGCCTGCTGGCCGAGCCGTACGACGCCACCGCGGAGAGCACGTGCGTGGAGTTCGGGCAGGCCGTGATCGAGAACGCCGACGGCCGCACCTATGTCCCACTGGACGCCCTCCACAAGGCCGTGCCCGACCCGCTCGCCCAGTGCGAGGCCGGCCTGCTCACCCACCTGGTCGACGACCACTCCGAACTCGTCCCGCTCCTGCTGCGCCTCGTCACCCCGGCCGCGGGACTGACCCGCACCCTGCCGCTCGCACTGGACCGGTACGGCCTCACGCTCCGCCTGGAGTACCCGCAGACCCACACCGACGTCCGGCTGGCTTTCCCGACGCCGGTCGACAAGGCCTACCAGGTCGCCCCGCGGATCCTCGCCCTGCTGGCCAAGGCCCGCCGCATGTCCCACCGAAACCGCCTCCCGGCCTGACCGCAGGCCCGCGCGGCCCGGCGGCATCGCAGGCTCGCCCGGTTTCGGTCACGACGGGTGCGCTGCGCCGCGGCCTGCATCGCCGAGACGCGGGTGCCCGACGACCCGACCCCCTGGGTGGTGCTGCCTACTCGGGGTCGGTGTCCTCGTCGAAGTCTCCCAGGTGCAGCACGGGCTCCGGGTGGGGCCCGCCGACTGCCGTCAACAGCCTGGTCAGGTGGGAGGCCATTCCTTTGGGACGGACCGTCTCGGAGGTGGCTCCCAGTTCCTCGGCAGCCCACCAGCGGTACCCGTAGCACGCCTCGGCCGTGTCGATCCTGACCGTGCTCGCCTCGGCGGCAGTGACGCGGGCCAGGCGGTACTCCTCGTACTGGTCGAAGCGCTGCCCGTCGACGGTCAGGAGCGACTGCCGTGTCCAGACGACTGTACTCAGCCGCTCGACGGGCAGGGACAGCGCCGTCTCCTCCCGTACCTCGCGCACCGCGGCCTGGGCGTAGTCCTCCCCGTCCTCCACCCCGCCGCCGACGGTGAACCACCACTGCGCGCCCGGCCTGCGGGGGTCCCGGCCACAGAGCAGAAGGAGACGATCACGCTCGTCGATCAGAAGGACGCGGGAAGTCCACCTCTTCAGCATCATGGGCACCGACCCTACAACCGTGGACCCGAGCACCCCCCAGAGCCACCTGCGAGTGCACCGGTTGGTACCGGTCGGCACTGGGAGCGTCAACTGCCGGGCGACGGAAACCCCTCGGTCGGGCGGTACGGGCGGGTCACGTGCTCCGAGGTCGCCCGGAAGGTGACCGGGATCCGGGGACCTTCTCCGCGCGGGACTTCCGGCGGACCGGCTCAGTCGCGGTCGGCGAGTTCCTGGGCCAGTTCCGCGCAGCGCACCCGGGCCGGGGAGAAGCCGTGAGGCAACCTGGTGGCGGCCTCGAACACGCTCATGCCGCCCTCCTCGGCCTCCGTTGCCGCAGTGTCCTCGGCGGCCTCCGGGTGAGCGGCGTCCAGGGCGCCGAGGAGGGCTGCTTCCTCCTCCTCGATCCCTGACTCCTCGATCACCGTCATCAGGGTCTTCTCGAACGCGTGGCGCCGAGCGGCCGTCTCGGCAACACGTGGGTCGTCGACGGCGACGGTGTCGTCGAGTGCTTCCTCGGCAGCGTCCACGCGGTCGGACTCGACCCGGAGCTCGGGGTGGGCGGCCAGCGCCATGAACCGGGATGCCTGCACGGCCGCGCCGAGCGGGCCGAAGATCCGCTCGGTGACGAGTAGCGTGTCCAGATCGTCCTGGCGCAGCGAGCCCTCGGGAAGGTTCTTCAAGCGACCGGTGACCGCCTCGGAGAGCAGGCCCATCCGGCTGCCTTCGGCACGCATCCGCTGTACGCGGGCCTGCTGGCGGGCGAGTTCTGCCGCCCGGGCGGCAAGGTCCTCTTCCAGCCGGGCCAGGGTGGCCTCTATGCCGCCCCCCTCGCTCTCGCCGGTCTCGGCCGCAGTCGCGGTGTCGGTGAAGGCGTCACGGATGTCGTCCAGGGTGATTCCCGCTTCGGCCATTTTCCGGATCCACAGGAGGCGGACCACGTCCTGGAAGCCGTAGCGCCGACGGCCGTCGCTGCCCCGCCCGGGCTCGGAGATCAGGCCCATGTCGTGGTAGTGCCGGATCGCTCGCGGTGTCGTGCCTACGAGGGCCGCCACGTCACCGATCTTGGCCTGACGTGAAACGAAGAACGACGTGGGCATCGGCGGAGGGCCTTTCGCGAACGAATGAGGACGGCTCCACCTGACCACATGACGCTACGGAAGCCGCAACCCTGCGCGAGCCTCGCGCCGGTCGTACAGACCGTCGTGGTTCGTACGCGAGGGGCGAGCATGCCGGAGCGGCCTTGACGTCCGGGGCGGGCCCGTAGATCGCCCACCGGGAAGCCTCCGCATCATGCGTTCATCTCCCCGGGCTCCTGCGCGGATGAATGGTGCGCATGCGGGCGACCCTTTGGTGCGTGCTTCCGGTGGTGCTTGCAGGGTGTTCGCGTCGTGCAGAAAGTAACGATTTGATAACGCAGCGGGATGAAAGTGCGGGGGGCGCATCTCTAGAACGTGCCGGGCCTGTTGGGGCCGGTGGTTTTCGAGAGTGGAGGGGGGTTCCACGATGTGGGAAGTATGCTCCGTCGGCAGGTCGCCGGTGTCGACTCTGCACGAATTACTGGTGTCCGAATGGCGCGCGGGCGGAACGGCGGCCACCGGGTCGCGGCGCCTCGGGTCGCGCTCCGCCCGGGCCGCCCGGGGCGCGAGGTTCCGAGCGGTTCTGGTAGCGGGAGTCGCGGCGTTACCGGAAGGGGGTGCGGTGAGTGATGTCGCTTCGCCGGGGGGCGCCGGCCGCCGGGATCCCGCGCGCCACCGGCTCGGCGGCTGCGACGGCGCGGCAGGCCGAAACGGCGTGAAGGGCCACGAAGGTCCGCCCGGCGACGGCGGTACAACGGGACGGCCATGGCCGCCCGGTCAGGGCCCGCACGGTGACCGGGTGCGGCGCCGCAAGCCGATCACGGTCCCGGTGGTGGCGCTGTACTCGTTACCGGGGGTGCCCTCGCCCGGCCTGCCCGGAGCAGAGGTTGCCGGCGGCATCGAGGGGAGGGCGCTGCTCGCCCGGTCGGGGGGCGGTGTCACGCTCCCGGCAGCCCGCCCGTTCCGCACCGGCCCGCAGATCGTCCGGAGCCGGTTGCGCACCCTGGGAACGTCCGACAGGCCGGACGGCTCTCGCGAACGGCACCACCTCCGAGGTCGCGGCGGACGGCCAGCACCTGGTCGAAGGCCGCACCGACCCGGATGTGGCGGTGTCGGCGGCCGTCCGGACCCTGAAGCCGGACGTCCCCACCGGGCCGTCGGCGCAGCAGCAGGAGTGGCTCAAGCAAGGGACCCCGCGCGGATCGGGGAGTTCGACGAGATCTTCGCGGACACCCTGCACAGTGCCCACGGGCAGGTGTCCGTGGTCGTCGCCCAGGCGCGCCCCGGCGCCGGGAACTCCACGGTCCGGAATCCGGCCGCCACGGCCGACAGCGCGGCGCCCGACCGCACGGGAGCCCTGGGGGAGACCCGGCTCGTCGACGTCGACGAACTCGCCCCGCTGCAGAGCGGTTCGGACCCGCCGCCCGCGCGCCGCCCGTCGCAGCCTGCGGATCGACCCGCAGGACGACGAGCGAAGAGGAAGGCTGTGCGTCGCCTGCTCGGCAGGCCTGATCCCGTCGCCCTGTTCTGCCGCCATGAATCGAGGCCGTCTGTGCAGTTCGGTATGCTCGGCCCGCTGTCCGTCCGGGTGGACGGAGGGGAGCGTGAGGTGCCCGCGCCCCGGCAGAGGGTGGTGCTCGCCCTGCTTCTGATCAACGCCAACCGCGTGGTGTCGGTGGACCGGATCGCCGCGGCGGTATGGGACGGCGGCCGGCCGCCGAGCGCCGCGGCCACCGTCCGCACGTACGTGATGAGGCTCCGCCAGGTCCTCGGCGGTCAGGCCGGCAGACGGATCCTCACCAGGGCCCCCGGCTACCGGATCGAGCTGGACGAGGACGAGACCGACCTCGGACGCTTCACCGCCCACCGCGCGCGGGCCGCCGCCCACATCCGGGCCGGCGAGCTGGAACCGGCCTCGGCGGAGTACTCCGCCGCCCTGGAGCTGTGGCGCGGGGAACCACTGGTCGACATCCCCTCCCGCACGCTGCGCGAGGTCGAGGGCCGCTACCTGCACGAACTACGCCTGCAGACCGTGGAATCACGGCTGGACGTCGACCTCGCGCTCGGCCGGCACGCCGAGATCATGCCCGAGCTGTGGCGCGAGGTCCAGGAGAGCCCGCTGCGCGAAGCCCTCGTCAGCAGACTGATGCTGGCGTTGTTCCGGGCCGGCCGACAGTCCGAGGCGCTCGCCCTGTTCCAGCTGACCCGCACCGCGCTGATCGACCAGCTCGGCGCCGAACCCGGCCCGGAACTACGGGAGATGCAACGGCGCATCCTGGCCGCCGACGACTCCGCGGGTACCGAGGCCCCGAAGGCCGACACCGCCGGGCCGGAGCCGCAGCGCCCCGGCCCGTACCCCGGCGAGCCGCGCCGGCCCCGCCCCGCCCAACTGCCGGCCGGCCCGCCCGAACTGGTCGGCCGGAGCACGAAGGAACGCGAACTCGCCAACCGGCTGCTGGCCGAGTTGCCGACCGCCGCGGTCACCGTGGTCACCGGCAGCGGCGGTATCGGCAAGAGCGTGCTCGCGCTCCGCGTCGCGCACGGTGTCCGGGACCGGTTCGGCCACGGGCAGCTCTACGCCGACCTCGGCGGCACCGAGAATCCCGCCGAGCCCGGCGAGGTGCTCGCCCGCTTCCTGACCGACCTCGGGGTCGCCGCCGAGGCGATCCCCGCAGACCCGGACCAGGCCGCCCTGCTGTACCGCTCGCTCACCGCCGACCGCCGGGTCCTGGTGGTCCTCGACGACGCACGCGGTGCGGCGCAGGTCCGGCCGCTGCTCCCCGGTGGCCGGGCCGGCCGGGTGATCGTCACCAGCCGCGACCGGCTCGCCGACCTGGACGGAGCCCACACCATCCTCCTCGAACCCCTGGACGAACCCGCCTCCCTGGAACTCCTCGGCTCGATCGTCGGCCATCGGCGCGTCGAGGCCGAGCCGCAGGCCGCCCGTTCCGTCGTCCGGCGGTGTGCGGGCCTCCCGCTCGCCGTCCGCATCGTCGGCGCCCGCTACCTGGGCCGCCCGCACTGGGACCTCGCCCGGCTCGCCGCCCGGCTGGCCCGCTCCGCCCGCCTGCTGGACGAACTGCGGGTCGGCGACCTCGGCGTCCGGATCGGCCTGGAACGCGACTACCGGACCCTGCAGCGCGACGCCCCTCGGCTGCCGTCCTTACCCGACCCCGCCGCCGCCTTCCGGATGCTGGGCGCCGTCGGGGCCGAGCACACCGACGCCCGCATCGCGGCCGTCCTGCTGGACTGCCAGGTCGACACGGCGGAAGCCGTCCTGGAGACCCTCGCCGACGCCCACCTGCTGCACGCCCGCGGCTGCGGCCGCTACCATCTCGACGATCTGCTGCGCGCCTACGCGAGGGAGCGGGCCGAGGCGGAGGACCCGCCCGAGCGCCGTGCCGAGACACTGCGCCGGCTGCTCGCCTGCTACCTGCGGATGGCCGAGGAGAAGCTCGGCCCGGCCACCGGCCACGACGACACGGGCCCGGTCCGCGGCCCGTTCTTCGGCCCGTCCTTCGTCCCCTGGGCGCCCGCCCCCGACTGCCACCCCGACGCCGAGGACTGGTGGCGCGCCGAGCAGGCCAACCTGAGGTCCGCGCTGGAACTGGCCGCCACCGCCGGACTCGACCCGGTCGGCCACCGGCTCCGCTCGGTGCTCGGGCGGACGTCGGCGAGTCGCCGCGGGGCATAGCCCCCGCCCGCCCTTCCCGCTCCACACCCCGCCCTTCCCGCTCCACACCCCGCCGGGCCCGCCGAGCCCACCGCACCCCGCCGACCGGCGTCCGGACCCGGACGCGCACCCGACAAGGAGTCCCATGGCCCAACAGGTGACACCCACGCAGGAACTGCTCGACTACATCCGGGGGACCTCACTCAGGGACGACGAGCTGCTGGCGGGACTTCGGGCCGAGACCGCCGCCCTACCGGCCGGCGAGGCCATGCAGGTGATGGCCGAGGAGGGGCAGCTGCTGGCGCTGCTGGTCGCGCTGACCGGGGCCCGGTCGATCCTGGAGATCGGCACGTTCACCGGGTACAGCACACTCTGCATGGCCCGCGCCCTGCCGCCCGGCGGGGAGCTGGTGACCTGCGACCTCACCGAGCGCTGGCCCGCCATCGGGGCCGGGTACTGGGAGCAGGCCGAGGTCGCCGACCGGATCGAGCTGCGGATCGGCGACGCGGTGGAGACCCTGGCCAAGCTGACGGCGGAGCGCGGACCGGAATCCTTCGACCTCGTCTTCATCGACGCGGACAAGGCCGACTACCCCCGCTACTACGAGGGATCGTTCGCCCTGTTGCGGCCCGGCGGCCTGCTGGTGGTGGACAACACGCTGTTCTTCGGTCGGGTCGCGGACCCGGCCGCACAGGACCCGGACACCGAGGGCGTCCGCGAACTGAACGCCGCCCTGTACGCCGATGAACGGGTGGACATCTCCCTGCTGACCGTCGCCGACGGCATCACCCTGGTCCGCAAGCGGCCCTGACGCCGGAACGGGCGGCCGTCCCGGCCGGAGGCGGCCGTCCGTTCCGACGTCACCCGGCGTCCGGATGCCGGGCTACCTGGTGTCCATCAACTTCCCTTCCTCCGGTCGGAGGTGATGATCCATCAAACAGCCTTTTCGCCGGTCACCGTCCGGGCGGACCTTCCCGGTCGGTGATGACCGGCAACATCCCAGGTTTGCGGGGGGCCCGCCAACCTCGGCCCTATGGTGAGGAGATGACATCATTCCGTGCCAGGGAACGCCGCATGACGGGAGAGATCGACGATCTGGCGGCGGCGAAGCTTCCGTTGGAGCAGTTCTTCCGGCAGCTCCTCACCGTCCTCGGACCCACCCTCGGGTCCGAGGCGGGCTGCCTGCACGGGGCCGATCCGGTCACCGGATTCCTGACCTCCACCGTTGCCGACGGCCTGCAGCCGACCGCCTTCGAGCACGCCATCTGGTTGGAGATGTGGTCCGACGACACCACCCGGTTCGCCGACATCCGGGCCGCCGGCCGCGTCGTGGAGACCGTCCACCGGGCCACCGGGGGCCGACCCGAACGCAGCGTGCGCTACCGGGAGCTGCTCGCCGAGAACGGACTGGGCGACGAGCTGCGGATGAACTTCGATGTCGGCGGCGGGCGGTGGGGAGCCGCCGCACTGATGCGCGAGGCCGGATCGGCACCCTTCGGCGCGAGCGAGCAGAGACTGGCCGAACGGGCCGCCCGGGTCGTGGCCGCCACCCTGCGCGACTACGCACTGCCCACCGCAGGCACCCCCGACGGGCAGGACGTCCGAGCGGACCCGCTGGACGGACCGTACTGGCTCGGGGTCGCCGTCATCGGCCCCACCGGTCAGCTCGCCTCCGCGGACTCCGGGGCCCGGCAACTGTTCGAGGAGCTCGCCGAGTCGCAGTACCGCCCCGCCGGAGTACCGACGGCACTGGTCTACCTCGCCGAGCGGGCTCGCACCCACGCGACCTCCGCGAACGCGGGCGCCCACGCCTGGACCCGGCTGCG
This sequence comes from Streptomyces sp. BE303, assembly GCF_036290945.1. Taxonomy (NCBI): domain Bacteria; kingdom Bacillati; phylum Actinomycetota; class Actinomycetes; order Kitasatosporales; family Streptomycetaceae; genus Streptomyces; species Streptomyces sp. BE303. The sequence continues at coordinate 20,069 of NZ_JAQYWZ010000907.1, read as the reverse complement.
CCGCCCCAGCGGCCAGTGGCTCACCGTCCGCGCCTCGCTGCTCGACCAGTGCCCGCGGGGCAGCGTCGCCCTGGTCGCCCAGCCCGCGAGCCCGGTCGACGTCATCCCGCTGTCCCTGCTGGCGCACCGGTTCTCCCCCCGCGAGCAGGAGGTGGTCCTGCAGGCGGTACGGGGCCTGAGCACCAGGGACATAGCCCACCGGCTCTTCCTGAGCCCGGCCACCGTCCAGGACCACCTGAAGTCGGCCTTCACCAAGACCGGCGTGCGCAGCCGCCGCGAACTCGTCGCACTTCTCGCGGCCCCGTACACCGCCGGACTCGGCCGCCCACCGGCCTGACGCCCCCGCCCGACCGCCCCCGCCCCCGCCCCCGTCCTCGTCTCGCCACCGCCCCGCCCCGACCCGGAACCCGGTGCGAGCCCGGACAGCACGAAGGCCCCAGGTCGCCGGCCTGGGGAAATGCTGTGGAGCGGTCCGCAACAGGCCGTCTCCCTACCACAGGGAGGAGGTCGTCGCGCCTCCCGCAAACCTGGGATGTCACCGGTCGCCGCCGGATGGGAAGGTCTGTCCCGGTGCCGCCCCTGAAGGGGGGTCCGCCCCGCACCCATGACGCCCTCCCGGCAGAGGAGTTCCTGCCCCATGCCACGCGCCCCTCACCCCGGAGTACCCGCCGACCGACGAGACCCCCGCCCCGCCTCCCGCAACGCCGAGGACCCCGAACGCCGGACGGCCCGGCTGTCCGAGGGTGACCGGGCCGCTCGTACCGGAGCCCTCGCGCCGTGCCCCGAGGGCTCCGGTCCGGAACCGGAGGAGGAGGCGGTTCGGCCGGGCGGACTACTCGCCGCCCCGCCCGGCCGTCACCACCGCGCCGCCGTCAGTTCCAGGGGTTGGCCTGCTGGTCGTTGATGGCGGTCCAGAAGCGGGCGTTGGGGGCGATGTTGCCGTACGCCCAGAAGCTCCACCCGCCGACGTAGTCCAGGTTCGGGCCGTAGCGGCCGTCGTGGAACTCGGCCTGGCGCCAGCCGGTGCCGAAGGCCGCCTGGCAGACGCTGTTCGCGGCGGCCTGGCTGTTCAGCCGCGAACCCTTCACCGGCTGGCTGAGCGCGACGGTGCCGCCGGACCAACCGTTGTAGAAGCCGATGCTGATGCCGTCCGGCGCCGGGCTGCCGTCCACGGTGATGCAGAGGACCGGCAGCGAGACGGACGGGAGGGTGTCGCCGTTGTACGGGTCGCTCGGCGTCGAGTGCGCCGGGCCGCCGACCTGGACGGTCCCGTCAGGGCCCGACGCGAGCACCTTCCAGGTCATTCCCTTGTGGGTGGCCGGCCCGGCGGCCTGCGCGGTGCTTGCCGAGAGGGGGACGAGGGCCAGGCCGAGTGCGACGGCCAGGGCTGCGGCCTGCTTCATGCGCTTCATCCAGCTGCTCCTTGAGTGTGGGGGAGCCGGCCCCAGCGGGGCCGGTGGGAGAAGACTCCCAACCGGATGCACAAAGTTGACACGAGTCCGTCATTGAGTGGTCACGAGCTTCGAAGGTATCCGGGTCGGCTCGACGTCGGCCAACCACGGGAGGGACGCATGGAGTTCAGGATTCTGGGGCCACTGGAGGTGTGGACCGACGACGGGAGACGGGCCCGGACGGAAGGGGCCAAGCAGGAGCGGATGCTCGGCACCCTGCTGCTGAACGCCGGGGCCGTCGTCCCGGTGGCCCGCCTGGTCGACGCGGTCTGGGGCGACGAACCGCCGGCCACGGCCCACCGCCAGGTACGGAACCTCGCCGGGCTGCTGCGGCGCAAGCTCGCCGCCGCCCAGGACGGGCCGCCGGTGCTGCTCACCGACGGCCCCGGCTACCGGATCGCACCGAACGGCCACCAGGTGGACGCCCTGACCTTCGCCCACCGGGTGTCGGTGGCGCGCCGACTGGCCGAGCACGGCGAACCCGCGGCAGCCGTCGAGGAGTTCCGATCGGCACTCGGCCTGTGGCGCGGCCCGGTGCTGGACGGGCTGTCCGGCAGCCTGGTGGCCGCCGGCTCGGTGGCACTGAACGAACTGCGGCTCACCGCCTGGGAGAACTGCCTGGACCTGGAGGCCGAACTCGGCCGGCACCGGCAGACCGTCCCGGAGCTGACCGCGCTGGTCGCCGAACACCCGCTCCGGGACCGCCTCGTGACGCAGCTCGTCCGGGCCCTGCACCGGGCTGGCCGGCAGGCCGACGGACTCGCCGCCTACCGCCGGTTCGCGCGACAGCTGGCTGACGAACTGGGCCTCGACCCCGGGCCGGAGCTCCAGCTCCTGCACCAGGAGTTGCTGAAGGACGGGCCCGCCCCGGCCGCCCGCCCGCCCCGCACCCGGCAGCAGGTGCCCAGGCCCGCCCAACTGCCGCCCGCGCTGGCCACCTTCGTCGGGCGGAGGGCGGAACTCGGCGCCCTGGACGGCCTCGCCGACCCGGCCGGATCGGCCGGCTCGGTCGGCGCCGCCGGCATCGGCGTGGTGACCGGCGGCGCCGGGACGGGCAAGACCGCCCTCGCCGTGCACTGGGCCCACCAGGTCCGCGAGCGCTTCCCCGACGGTCAGCTCCACGTCAACCTGCGCGGGTTCGCCTTCGGCCCGCCGCTGGCCCCGGGCGAGGCGCTGGCCCGCTTCCTGCGGGCCCTCGGCACCGATCGCGAGCGGATACCCGGCACCGTCGACGAGAGCGCCGCCCTGTACCGGTCGCTGCTCGCCGACCGCAGGGTCCTGGTACTGCTCGACAACGCCCGCAACGCCGAACAGGTCCGCCCGCTGCTGCCCGGCTCGGCGGGCTCGCTGGCCCTGGTGACCGGTCGGGACGGGCTGGCCGGGCTCACCGCCTGCGACGGCGCCCGGCGGCTGGTGCTCGACGTCCTGCCCCAGCCCGACGCCGTCGAACTGCTCGCCCGGATCACCGGCGCCGACCGCACCCGCGCCGAACCCCGCGCCGCCGCCGAACTCGCCGCCGCCTGCGGCCACCTGCCGCTCGCCCTCGGCATCGCCGCGGGCCGCCTCGCGGAACGACCCCACCGCACCCTGGTGGAGCACGCCGCCGAACTGCGCGACGCGGAGGACCGCTTCACCGCGCTCCAGATCGACGGCGACGCCACCTCCGCCGTCCGGGTCGCCTTCGACCTCTCCTACCGCGCCCTGCAACCCGCCGCCCAGCGGCTCTTCCGACTCCTCGGCCTGGCCCCCGGCAACTGCGTCAGCACGGCCGCGGCCGCCGCACTCTCCGGCGCGGCCACCGCCGCGACCAGACCGGTACTCGAACACCTCGCCGCCGCCCACCTGCTCAACCCCGCCGGCCCGGACCGCTACCGCCTCCACGACCTGCTGCGCTGCTACGCCGCCGAACGCGCCACCGCCGAAACCGGCCCCGCCGACCGCGCCGCCGCCCGGGAACGCCTCCGCTCCTGGTACCTGCACCACGCGGAGGCGGCGGCCCGCCTGCTCACCCCGCAGCGCCGGCGCCCGCCGCTCACCGCCGCGGGCCCCTGGTACGAGCCGCCGCGCTTCACCACCCCGGCCGAGGCGCGGCAGTGGTGCGAGAGCGAGCACTCGTACCTGGCGGAGACCCTCCGGTTCGCCGCCGAGCCCGGCCTCGACTCGCGGCCCGTGCCGACGCCGGGCAGCGCGACCGGCTGACCCCGGCGCCGCCACGGGCGGTGCACCTCGGGCGATGCACCTCGGGCGGTGCCCGCCTGGCCGCTGCCGGCCGCGCCGGCCGGGCTCGCGGACAACGCGTTGCGGGCCTCGGACGGTGCGCGCCGATCCCGGGCGCGCAGATCCCGGGCGCGCCCTATCCCAGGCGGGTGCTGAGCAGGTCGATGACCTCGGCGGCCCGGTCGACCAGGTAGAAGTGGCCGCCGGGGAAGAGGGTGAGGTCGAACTCGCCCGAGGTGTGGGCGGACCAGCGGCGGACCTCGTCGACCGCGGCGCGGGGGTCGCTGTCGCCGAGCAGCGCGCTGATCGGCGAGGAGAGGACGGCGTCCGGACTGCCCCGGTAGCCGGCGACCGCGCGGTAGTCGCCGCGGACGGCGGGCAGGATCATCTCCAGCAGCTCCGGATCCGCCAGCATCCAGGCATCCGTGCCGTTCAACCTCTTGATGTCGGCGACGAGTTCCTCGTCGGTGGGATCGATCGGCACCCCGGCGGGCGCGGTCGGGGCGGAGCGGCCACTGACGAGGAGCCGGGCGGGCGGGCGGCCGGCCCGTTCCAGGCGCAGCGCGACCTCGAACGCGACCAGGGCCCCCATGCTGTGGCCGAACAGGGTCAACGGGGCGTCGCTCCACGGGTCGAGGGCCGTCGCGATCTCCTCCGCGAGGCGTCCTATGTCGTCGATGACCGGCTCCGTGCGACGGTCCTGACGCCCGGGGTACTGCACCGCGACGACCTCGGCCCGCAGGCTCAGCGCGGTGGCGAGGGGACGGAAGAACGCCGCGGATCCCCCGGCGTGGGGGAAGCAGACCAGTCGGTGGGCGCCGGCCGGTGCCGGCTCGAAGCGCCGGCACCAGAGGCTGTCGAGGGTCTCGGGGAGTGTCATGCCGGGGGTCCTTCCGGTGGGAGTGGCGGCGCGGACGCGGCGAGGCGGCGTGCCGCGAGGAGCGAGCAGCGGGTGTGATGAACGGATGTCAAGCCAGCTCAGGAGGGCCGGTCGTGATCGAGTGCCGACTTGTCATGCATGGCTGACGGTGGATCACCGCAAACCCGACTCCTCACGATCAGTCAGAATTGGCTCGTTTCGGTGATCTGCGGCCGGCCATCCCGAGAAGCGGTTGTGGACGATAGAGCGCCCCCATACATTCACTTGAGTCATCCCGTTGATACTGAGCGCGACCGTCGGGGGAGTCCGGTCGCCGCTTCGGGCGGGGCTATTTCCCTGTGCCAGGAAACGAGGCCACTCGTGCAGTTCAGGATGCTCGGACCGCTTTCCGTCCAGGTGGACGGGCGTGAGTGTGCGGTGTCGGCACCGCGCCAGCGGGTGGTACTCGCGCTCCTGCTGATCAACGCCAACCACGTGGTGTCGGTGGACCGGATCGCGGCGGCGGTCTGGGACGGCGGACCGCCCCCGAGCGCGTCCGCGACCGTGCGCACCTACGTGATGAGGCTCCGTCAGGTCCTGGGGGCGGTCGCCGGGCGGCGGATCCGGACCCAGGCGCCGGGGTACCTGATCGACCTGGCCGAGGACGAGACCGACCTCGGCCGCTTCACCGCGCACCGCAGCCGGGCCGCCGCGCACGTGCGGGCGGGCGAGCTGGAACGCGCCTCGGTCGAGTACGCGGCGGCGCTGGCGCTGTGGCGCGGCGACCCGCTGGTGGACATCCCCTCGCGCGGCCTGCGGGACGTGGAGGGCCGCTACCTGCAGGAACTGCGCCTGCAGACCCTGGAGTCGCGCCTGGACGCCGACCTCGCGCTGCGCCGGCACAACGAGATCCTGCCCGAGCTGTGGCGCGAGGTCCAGGAGAGCCCGCTGCGCGAGGCGCTGGTCAGCCGGCTGATGCTCGCGCTGTTCCGGGCCGGCCGGCAGTCGGAGGCGCTGAGCCAGTTCCAGCTGACCCGGGCCGCGCTGATCGACCAGCTCGGGGCGGAGCCGGGCAGTGAGCTGCGCGAGATGCAGCGCCGGATCCTGGCCGCGGACGACCTGCTGGGCGGCGAGGGCGGCGGCTCCACGGCCGACGGCCCGCCGCCGTGGATCGGGCGCCGCCCCCGGCCCGCCCAACTGCCTGCCCGAATAGACGTGTTGGTCGGCCGGGACGGCGAGCACGCGGACCTGGCGCGGCGGCTCACCGCCGACGCCCTGCCGGGCGGCGCCGCCACGGTCACCGTGGTCACCGGCGCCGGCGGGGTCGGCAAGAGCGCGTTGGCCCTGCACGTGGCCCACGCCGTGCGGGAGCGCTTCGGGAACGGCCAGCTCTACGCCGACCTGGGCGGGCGGGACCACCCGGTGGAGCCGATCGAGGTGCTCGGCCGGTTCCTGGTGGACCTCGGAGTGCCCGAGGCGGAGGTGCCGGCCACCGAGGAGCAGGCCGCCCTGCTCTACCGCTCGATCACGGCCGACCGCCGGGTGCTGGTGGTGCTGGAGGACGCGCGGAGCGCCGCGCAGGTGCGCCCGCTGGTCCCCGGCTGTCCGGACAGCCGGACGCTCGTCACCAGCCGCGACCGGCTGGCCGACCTGGACGGCGCCCACATCGTCACCCTCTCCGCATTGGACGAGGCGGCCTCGCTGGACCTGCTCGGCTCGATCGTCGGCCGCCGGCAGCCGGAGGCGGAGCCGCGCGCCGCCCGGGCGGTGGTGCAGTACTGCTCGGGCCTGCCGCTGGCGGTGCGCATCGTCGGGGCCCGCTACCTGGGACGGCCGCACTGGGACCTCGACACGCTGGCCCGGCGGCTGGCGGGAGCGCCCCGACTGCTGGACGAGCTGAGGATCGGCGACCTCGGGGTGCGGGCCGGCCTGGAGGTCGGCTACCGCGCGCTGGGCGAGGACGCGCAGCTGCCGCCCGGGCTGCCCGATCCGGCGGCGGTGCTGCGGCTGCTCGGCGCGGTGGGTGCGGAGGACGTGGACGCCACCGCGCTGGCGGCGCTGCTCGACTGCGCGCCGTCGGCGGCCGAAGCCGTTCTGGAAGCACTGGCCGACGCACACCTGGTGCGGGCCTGCGGCGGCGGCCGCTACCACCTGGACCACCTGCTGAGGGCCTACGCCCGGGAGCGGGCGCTCGCGGAGGACCCGCCCGAGCGGTGGACGCAGGCGAAGTGCGGCGGGCCGGTCAGGCCCCACCGGCACGTCGTGAGCAGGCCGGCCGGCCCGGGCCGGCCGGATCCGCGGCCGGTCAGGTCGTGACGGCCCGACGGCGGGCCGCGGCCCGCGTTGACGTACTTGACGCATCAGGTCCTCCGACCCTTCGACTTTCCGACCCATTCCACTGAGGAGTCCCATGGCCCAGCAGGTGGCAGCCACCGACGAGCTGCTCGACTACATCCGTCAGGTCTCGCTGAGGGACGATCCGCTGCTCGCCGAGCTGCGCGCCGAGACGGCCGGCCTGCCGGCCGGCGAGGCGATGCAGGTGATGGCCGAGGAGGGACAACTACTCGCCCTGCTCGTCGGGTTGACCGGCGCGCGGTCGGTCCTGGAGATCGGTACCTTCACCGGCTACAGCACCCTCTGCATGGCCCGCGCCCTGCCACCCGGCGGAACGCTGGTGACCTGTGACATCACCGAGCGCTGGCCCGCGATCGGTGCCGGTTACTGGGAGCGCGCCGGGGTCGCGGACCGGATCGAGCTGCGGATCGGGGACGCGGTGGAGACCCTGGCCAAGCTGACGGCGGAGCGTGGACCGGAGTCCTTCGACCTCGTCTTCATCGACGCCGACAAGGTCAACTACCCCCGCTACTACGAGGATTCCCTCGTCCTTCTGCGGCCGGGCGGGCTGTTGGTCGTGGACAACACGCTCTTTTTCGGCCGGGTGGCGGACCCGTCCCACCGGGACGCGGACACCCTGGGCGTCAGGGAGCTGAACACGGCGCTGCACACCGACGAACGGGTGGAGATCTCGCTGCTGGCGATGGCCGACGGCATCACGCTGGTCCGCAAGCGCCCGTAGCGCGACGGCCCGGGCGGCGCCCTGCGGGCGGCCACCCCGAACCACGGGGGGCCGCCCGCGGCGGGCCGCGCCGTCAGCCGGTGGCCGCCAGGTCGGCGGCGACCAGCTCCACCGTCGGTGAACCGGCCCGGGGGCCGGGCACCAGGTGCAGGAACTGGACGTCCGTCGCCGCGGAGTCCCGGTCGGCCGCCGCCGTGCAGCCGCACTCCGACTCCTCGAAGCCGGCGAAACGGTAGGCGATCTCCATCATCCGGTTCCGGTCGGTGGCCCGGAAGTCGGCGGTCAGGTGGACCCCGGCCCGGGACGCCTGGTCGATCAGCCAGTCGAGGATGGTCGTCCCCGCTCCGTAGCTGACCACCCGGCAGGAGGTGGCCAGCAGCTTGAGGTGCCAGCTCCCGGCCCGACGCTCGACCAGGAGCACGCCGACCGCGCCGTGCGGCCCGAAGCGGTCGGCCATGCTCGCCACCAGCACCTCGTGCCCGGGATCGGAGCGCAGCTCGCGCAGCCGCCGGTCCGAGTAGTGCACGCCGGTGGCGTTCATCTGGCTGGTCCGCAGCGTCAGTTCCTCCAGCCGGGCGATGTCCTCGGCGCCGGCCCGGTCGATCCGCATCACCAGCTCCAGCGAGCGCAGGAACTCCGTGTCGGGTGCGGTGGAGGCGGCCCGCTCGGCGTCCCGCCGGAAGCCCGCCTGGTACATCTCGCGCCGCCGGCGGGAGTCGGCGGTGCGGTGCGCGGGAGTGAACTCCGGCAGGTCGAGCAGGTCGGCGGCCCGCTCGGCCGGGTAGCAGCGCACCTCGGGCAGGTGGAAGGCCACCTCGGCCCGCTCGGCCGGCCGGTCGTCGACGAACGCGACGGTCCCCGGCGCGAAGTTCAGCCGGTCGGCGATCGCTCGCACCGACGCCGACTTGGTGCCCCAGCCGATCTGCGGCAGGACGAAGTACTCGGCCAGGCCGAGCTGTTCCAGCCGGGCCCAGGCCGGCTCGTGGTCGTTCTTGCTGGCCACCGACTGCAGGATGCCGCGGGCGTCCAGCTCGATGACGACCTTGCGGAGCTCCTCCGGCACCCTCACGTCGTCGCCCTCCGACAGGGTGCCCTGCCAGAGCGTGTCGTCCAGGTCCCAGACCAGGCACTTGACGGTCGCCCCGGTCGCCCCGGTCGCCTCTGTCACCCCGGTCACCGCTCCTCCCTCCCGTACGAGGCCAGCACGTGTTCGGCCAGCAGCAGGCGGCACAGTTCGCTGCTGCCCTCGATGATCTCCATCAGCTTGGCGTCCCGGTAGGCGCGCGCCACCACCGTGCCGTCGCTCGCACCGGCCGAGGCCAGCACCTGCACCGCCGTCGCGGCGGCCCGGGCGGCCTGTTCGGCGCTCACCTGCTTGGCCAGGACGGTGGCGACCACCTGCTCGGCCGAGCCGGAGTCCCAGCAGCGCGAGGCGTGCTCGCAGATCCGGGTGGCGGTCCGCTCGGCCACCAGCAGGTCCGCCAGGTGGCCGGCCACCAGCTGGTGCTCCCCGATCGGGCGGCCGAACTGCTCCCGCCGGGCGGCGTGCCCGGCGGCGGCCCGCAGGCAGGCCCGCAGGATGCCGACGCAGCCCCAGGCCACCGACATCCGCCCGTAGGAGAGCGCGGTGGTCACCAGCAGCGGCAGCGGCAGGGCCGCGCCGCCCAGCAGGTTCCCGGCCGGCACCCGGACGCCGTCCAGCTCGATGTCGCAGTGCCCGGCGGCCCGGCAGCCCAGCGGGTCGGCGATCGGACGGATCCGGACCCCCGGGGTGTCGGTGGGCACCACGACGGCCGCCGCGCCGTCCTCGTAGCGGCCGAAGACCACCAGCAGGTCGGCGTAGCGGGCGGCGGTGATCCACTTCTTCCGTCCGTCCAGCACGAGACGGTCGCCGTCCGCCCGGACGGTGGTGGACATCGCGGACAGGTCGCTGCCCGCGCCGGGCTCGCTGAACGCGACCGCCGCCAGCTGCCCGGAGGTCAGCCCGGGCAGCCAGGCGCGCTCCTGGTCCGGCAGCCCGAACCGCGCGATGGTCCAGCCGGCCATCCCCTGGGAGGTCTGCACGCTGCGCAGTGAGCTGCACAACGCGCCGGTGCCGGCGGTCAGTTCGCCGTTCTGCAGGCTGCTCATGCCGAGTCCGCCGAAGCGCTGGGGCAGTTGGGCGCAGAGCAGTCCCTCCGCGCCGAGTTCCCGCAGCAGCGGCTGCGGGATCAGCCCGGCCAGGTCCCAGCCCTCGGCCCGGTCGCCGACCGCCGATTCGATCCGGGCCAGCGCCCGGGCGAGGTCGTCAGCCATCCTGGCTCCCGGCGGCCTGCCGCAGACGGGTGACCAGGGCGGTCATCACCGTGACCGTGCGGAAGTTGTCCAGCCGCAGGTCGGCGCCGCGGATGCTGACGTCGAACGACTTCTCCAGGTGCACCACCAGCTCCATCGCGAAGAGCGAGGACTGACCGCCGTCCTTGAAGAGGTCGGTGTCGGGCTCCCAGGCGGTGCGGGTGCGGCTCTCCAGGAAGTTCAGGATCTCCTGCTGGACGGCCTCGGTGTCCTCGACGGTCCGCTCGCTGCCGACGGTGCTCATCAGTTCTCCTTCTCGTAGGTGTAGAAGCCCGAGCCGCTCTTGCGGCCGAGCTTTCCCTCGCGGACCTTCTCCAAGAGCAGGTCGCAGGGCCGGCAGCTGTCGTCCCCGGTGCGCTCCCAGAGCACCTGGAGCGAGTCGACCAGGTTGTCGATGCCGATCAGGTCCGCCGTGCGCATCGGTCCGGTGGGGTGGCCCAGGCAGCCCTGCATCAGCTCGTCGACCGCCTCCACGCTCGCGGTGCCCGCCTGCACCACCCGGGCCGCGGTGTTGATCATCGGGTGCAGGACCCGGCTGGTGACGAAGCCCGGGGAGTCGTTCACCACCACGCTCTGCCGGCCGAGTGCGCCCAGCAGCTCGCGGACCGCGGCCATCACGGCCTCCCCGGTGCGGGGGCCGCGCACCACCTCGACCGTCCGGATCAGGCTGGGCGGGTTCATGAAGTGGGTGCCGAGCAGCTCGGCCGGGCGGGCGACGGCGTCGGCCAGCTCGTCGATCGGGATCGACGAGGTGTTCGAGATCAGCGGCGTGCCGGGGAGCACGGCCGCGGACACCTCCTTGAGCAGCACGGCCTTCAGCCCGGCGTTCTCCGTGACGGCCTCGATCACCGCCCGCGCCCCGGCCAGCGCCGGGAGCGAGTCGGTCGTGCGCAGCTCGCCGGCCTCGACACCGGACGGCAGCCGGCCCATCAGTTCGGCCAGCCGCAGGCCCCGGGCGATGCCCTCCTCGGCGCGGACCAACTGCCGCGGATCGGTGTCGACCAGCGTCACGGGGACGCCGTGGCCCAGTGCCAGGGTGCTGATGCCGGTGCCCATCACACCGGCCCCCAGGATCACCAGCCCGGCCGGCGGCGGTGCGGTGTCGTTCATGAGTCCTCCCCATCGTCGTGCCCGGTCCCGCGCAGGACGGCGCTCAGCCACTCCCGCACGGTGTTCGCGGTGGTCTCCACGTGTTCCTCCATCAGCGACCAGTGGTCCCCCGGGACGTCGGCGACGGTGTGCGCGCCGGGCCAGGAGGATCGCCAGTCGACGGTGCTGCCGGGGGCCGGCTCGGCCAGCGGGCTGGAGGCCCGCACCAGCAGGACCGGCGCGTCGATCGCCGGCGGCCGCCAGCCCTCCAGGAGCTGGAAGTAGCGGCCCATCGCGGTCAGCCGGGTGTCGTCCAGCGGCGCGGCCCGGTCCTCGCGTGCGAACATGCCGCTGATCAGGACGTCGTTGAACTGGGTCATCGCCCGGTCGCCGGAAAGGTAGGTGTCCAGCAGCACCACGGCCGCCGCCGGGGTGCCGAGCTGTTCCAGCCGGACCGCCGCCGCGTGCGCCAGGGTGCCGCCGGAGGAGGAGCCGACCAGGACCAGCGGCCGGCCCCCCGCGCCCTCGCGCACGGTCCGGGCCTGGAAGTCGATCAGGGCGGAGAACTCCTCCGGCAGCGGCTCCCCCGGGGTGAAGCCCGGCGCGTCCAGCGCGCTGACGCCGTGGTGGCCGCGGAAGTGCGTGCCGAAGCGGGCGTACTGGTGGGCGCCGCCGAGCGCCACGATCGAACCGAAGCAGACCAGCTGTGCCCGCGCGGTGTCCTCCCGCGGCGGCTCGACCAGGTCGAGCAGCACCGGCCGGTCGGCCGCCGCCAGGAGCTCCGGGCCGGTGGCGCAGGACGGGCGCAGCGCGGACGCCAGCCCGAGGAGCCGGATGCCGGTGTCGATCCGGCCCAGCTCGCAGGCCTGTCGGAACAGCGTGCCGACCGGTTCGGCGCCGCTCGCGCCCGCCGGGCCGCCCAGGTGCCCGGCCCGGTCGGCGGCGGGGCCGGTGGCGGGGCCGGACGGCGAGAGCGCCGAGGCCAGGTCGGTGAGCAGCCGGTCGGCCAGCCGGGTCGGGGTGCCGGTGTCGAAGACCAGGGTGGGCCGCAGCGGCAGGCCGGTCGCGCCGGCCAGCCGGTTGCGCAGCTCGACCGCGGTGAGCGAGTCGAAGCCCTGCGCCAGGAAGGCGGTGTCCATCACCACGCCCTCCGCGTCGGCGTGGCCCAGCACCTCGGCGGCCTGCCCGCGCACCAGCTCCGCCAGCAGCGCGGCCCGGTCCGCCGCGTCGGCGCCGGCCAGTCGCAGCCGCAGCTCCGCTCCCGCGTCGGCGGCGCCCCGCGCGGTCCCGCCGGGGTGACGGCCCGGGGAACGGGGCGCCCGGCGCACCAGCGCGCGCAGCAGATGGGGGACGGGGGCGTCGGCCGGCGCGATGAGGTCGAGGCGGATCGGCACCAGGGTGGTGGCGTCCGTCCCGAGCGCGGCGTCGAACAGCGCCAGCCCCTCGGTACTGGACAGCGCCGAGGCGCCGCTGCGGGTGATCCTGCGCAGATCGGTCTCGGCCAGCGGGCCGGTCAGGGCGCTGCGCTGTTCCCACAGGCCCCAGGCCAGCGACAGCGCCGGCCGGTGCTCGCGACGGCGCAGCGCCATCAGGGCGTCCAGGCCCGCGTTGGCCGCGGCGTAGGACGCCTGGCCCGGGCTGCCGAAGACGCCGGCGGCGGAGCTGAAGGCCACGAAGGCGGTCAGGTCGGCCTCGGCGGTCAGCTCGTGCAGCAGCCAGGCACCCCCCAGCTTCGGGGCCAGCACGGTGGCCAGCCGTTCGGCGGTCAGTGACTCCAGCACACCGTCGTCCAGGACGGCGGCGGTGTGGACCACGGCGCGCAGCGGGTGCGCCGTGGGGATCGCGGCCAGGGCCCGCGCGAGGTCCCGGCGGTCCGTCACGTCGCAGGCGGTGAGGGTGACCTGCGCCCCCGCCGCGGTGAGCTCGGCGGTCAGTTCGGCGGCGCCGGGGCCGTCCGGACCGCGTCGGCCGAGCAGCAGGAGGTGCCGCACGCCGTGTTCGGCGGTCAGGTGGCGGGCCAGCAGACCGGCCAGGGTGCCGCCGGCGCCGGTGATCAGCACGGTGCCGTCCGGGTCGAACGCGACGGCGGGTGCGACCGCTGCGGCGGGCGCGGACTCCTCCGGTTCGGTGCTCGTGGATTCGGTGCTCCTGGGCTCCGCGCCCGTGTTCTCCGTGCTCGCGGGTTCGCTCGCGGGTTCGCTCGCGGGTTCGGTGGGCCTGGCGAGCCGGGCCGCGTACAGCACGCCGTCGCGGACGGCGAGTTGCGGCTCGCCGTCGGGCAGGAGGAGCGCCGGGAGTGCCAGGGCGGTGCCCTCCGGACCGTCGGTGTCCAGCAGGACGAACCAGCCCGGGTGCTCCAGCTGGGCGGCGCGCAGCAGCCCCCAGACCGCCGCGCCGGCCACGTCCACCGGCTCGTCGCCGAGGTCCACCGCGCCGCGGGTCACCACGACCACCGGCGCGTCGGCCTTCGGGGCGGCCAGGTGCTCCTGGAGGGCGGCGAGTACGGCCGCCGTCGCGTCGAGGGCATGGGCGGCGGGGTCGGCGGCTGCGTCCGGCGCGGGGCAGGGGAGCAGCAGCAGCCGGGGCGCGTCGCCGGACGGGGCGCCGGGCGGCAGCAGGTCCCCGTCCGGTCGCAGCGCGGCCCAGCCCGGCGCGGCGGCGGCCGGGGCGGGCAGCCTGGTCCAGTCGAGCCGGAACATCGACCGGGCGGACGGGCGCAGCGGGCCGAGGGCGGCGGCGCGCATGACCAGCGAGCCGACTTCGGCCACCGGCCGGTCGTGGCGGTCGGTGATCCGCAGGCCGACGCTGTTCGTGCCGTCCGTGCCGTCCGGGCGCATCCGCACCCGGAGCACCTGGTCCTCGCTGGGGCGGAGGGTGACCCGCTGCCAGCTGAACGGCAGCGGGACACCGGCCGTCGCGTTCCCGTTCCCGGGGCCGGAGTCGCCCCCGGCGGTGCCCCGGGGGCGCACGCCGACGCTCTGCAGGGCGGCGTCCAGCAGCGCCGGGTGGAGGGTGAAGCCCGTCTCCGGGGCGACCTGTTCGGGCAGCGCGACCTCGGCGAACACCTCGTCGCCGCGCCGCCAGACCGCCCGCAGGCCCCGGAACGCCGGCCCGTAGTCGATCCCGCGGGCCCGGAAGCCCGCGTAGCAGTCGGCCGGGTCGACCGGCACCGCGCCGGCCGGCGGCCAGCTCCCGCTCGCGGCACCGGACGCTTCCGCCGGGCGGTCGCGGTCGCCGTGGCCGTCGCCGTCGGCCGGGCCGAGCAGACCGCTCGCGTGCAGGGACCACGGCTCGTCCGGCTCGCCGCCCTGCTCGCGGGAGTGCAGTTCGACGGCGCGCTCGCCCTGTCCGTCCGCGTCTCCGACGGTCAGCCGCAGCTGGACCGCGGCGTCGGGCCCGAGCACCAGCGGCGCAGCGAGCGTCAGCTCCAGCACGCGCGGGCTGCCCAGCCGGGCGCCGACCGTGGCCGCCAGTTCGAGGTGGGCGACACCGGGCAGCAGGACAGTCCCCGCGACCGCGTGGTCGGCCAGCCAGGGGTGGGTGGCCAGGGAGAGCCGGCCGGTGCAGACCAGCCCTCCGCTGTGCGGCAGTTCGACCAGGGAGGTCAGCAGCGGGTGCCCGAGCGGGCTCTGCCCGGCCGAGACCGGGTCGCCGTCGGCCGCCGGCGCGTCCAGCCAGTACCGCTGCCGCTGGAACGGGTAGGTGGGCAGTGCGTGCGGGCCGGCGGGGGCGTCGGCGACCACCGGCCGCCAGTCCACCGGGAGCCCCCGGACGTGCGCCTCGCCGAGGGCGTGCAGCAGTCGTCGCTGCCCGCCGTCCTCGCGGTGCAGCGTGCCGAGCACCACGGTCTGCCCGACACCGACACCGACACCGGCGCCGACACCGCCGTTGGCCTCGGCCTCGGCCTCCGCGGCGGTGGCCTCGATGCCGAAGGTGAGGGTCGGATGCGGGCTGATCTCCAGGAAGCTCCGGTGCCCCTCGGCCAGCAACTGCCGGACGGCCCGGTGGAAGTGCACGGTCCCGCGCAGGTTGCGGAACCAGTAGTCGGGCGTCAGCGCGTGCGCGGCGACCCGGCCCACCTCCACGGTGGAGATCATCGGCACACCGCCCGCCAGCGGGGTGATCCCGGCCAGCGCCGAGTGCAGACCCTCGCGCAGGCCGTCCACGGCCGCCGAGTGCGCCGCGTACTCCGCGGGCAGCCGCCAGCACGGCACGCCGTCCTCGGCCAGCTCCGCCAGCAGGGCGGCCACCTGCTCGCCGTCCCCGGCGACCACCACCACCCGGGGGCCGTTGACCGCCGCGACCTCCACCGTCGGCCGGGTGGCCAGCCGCCCGGCCAGCTCCTGCGGCGCCAGCAGCACGGTGGCCATCGCGCTGCCGCCGCTGACACCGGCCAGGGCCCGGCTGCGCAGCGCGACCACCCTGGCCGCGTCCTCCAGCGACAGCAGGCCCGCCACACAGGCCGCCGCCACCTCGCCCTGGCTGTGCCCGACCACCGCGGCCGGGCGCACCCCGTGCGCCAGCCAGAGCGCGGCCAGCGAGACCAGCACCGAGAACAGCACCGGCTGCGCGACCTCCACCCGGTCCAACGGGTCGCCGGCGCGCAGCAGTTCGCTCGGCGAGAAGTCCACGTACGCGCTCAGCGCCTTCTCGCAGTCGGCCATCCGCTCGGCGAACACCGGCGAACTGTCGAGCAGCTCGGCCGCCATGCCCGGCCACTGACTGCCCAGGCCCGGGAAGACGAAGACCGGCCTGGACGCTCCCTGCGACGCGCTGCCGCGGACCACCCGGGGGTCGGCCCGGTCCTCGGCCAGCGCCGCCAGCGCGCCGAGGAGGTCCTCGCTCCCCTCGCCGACCAGCACCGCCCGCTCGGCGAACCGGCTGCGCCCGAGCGCCAGCGCCCGCCCGACCGCGTGCGGGTCGACCGGCGGCGCGGCGGACAGGTGCTCGAAAAGCCGGGCCGCCTGGGCCCGCAGCGCCTCCGGGGTCCGCGCCGACAGCGGCCAGCCCGCCGGCCGCCCGGACGGCGCGACCGGTCCGGTGGCGGGCTCCGGCGGCGCGGCCTCCAGGATCACGTGCGCGTTGGTGCCGCTCGCCCCGAAGGAGGAGACCCCCGCTCGGCGCGGCCGGCCGGTCCGGGGCCAGTCCCGTGCCTCGGCCAGCAGCTCGACCGCGCCGTCGCTCCACTCCACCTGGGCCGAGGGGCGGTCCAGGTGCAGGCTGCGCGGCAGCCGGCCGTGGGTCATCGCCAGCACCGTCTTGATCACCCCGCCGACGCCCGCCGCGGCCTGGGTGTGGCTGATGTTGGACTTCAGCGAGCCCAGCAGCAGCGGCCGGTCCGCCGGGCGGTCCTGCCCGTAGGTGGCGAGCAGCGCCTGGGCCTCGATCGGGTCGCCGAGCCGGGTGCCGGTGCCGTGCGCCTCGACCGCGTCCACCTCGGCCGCCGTCAGGCCCGCGTCCGCCAGCGCCGCCCGGATCACCCGCTGCTGGGAGGGGCCGTTGGGCGCGGCGATGCCGTTGCTGGCACCGTCCTGGTTGACCGCCGAGCCGCGCACCACGGCCAGCACCGGATGGCCGAGCCGCCGGGCGTCGGAGAGCCGCTCCAACAGCACCAGCCCCACGCCCTCGCCGAAGCCGGCACCGTCCGCCGCGTCCGCGAAGGGCTTGCACCGGCCGTCCGGGGCCAGGCCCCGCTGGCGGCTGAAGCCGACGTACAGGCCCGGCGTGGACATCACGGTCACGCCGCCCGCCAGCGCCAGGCCGATCTCACCGGCCCGCAGCGCCTGGCAGGCCAGGTGGATCGCCACCAGCGAGGACGAGCAGGCGGTGTCCAGGGTCACCGCCGGGCCCTCCAGGCCCAGCGTGTACGCGATCCGGCCGGAGGCGATGCTCGGCACGCTGCCGGTGCCCAGGAAGCCCTCCAGCTCGGCCGGGACGCTGCGCAGCCGGGCCGCGTACTCGTTGTACATCACCCCCGCGTAGACGCCGGTGGCGCTGCCGCGCAGGGTGTGCGGGTCGATGCCGGCCCGCTCGACCGCCTCCCAGGAGGTCTCCAGGAGCAGGCGCTGCTGCGGGTCCATGGCCAGCGCCTCGCGCGGGCTGATCCCGAAGAAGCCGGGGTCGAACGCGGTCGCGTCGTGCAGGAAGCCCCCCTCGCGGGTGTAGAAGGTGCCGGGGGTGTCGGGGTCGGCGTCGAAGAGCCCCTCGATGTCCCAGCCGCGGTCGGTGGGGAAGCCGGAGACCGCGTCGCGCTCGGCGAGCAGCAGTTCCCACAGGTCCTCCGGCCCACGCACCCCGCCGGGGTAGCGGCAGGCCATCGCGACGATCGCGATCGGCTCGCCGGCCCGGTCGGTCAGCCGCCGGTTCTCCTCGCGCAGCCGTTCGTTGGCGAGCAGGGAGGCGCGCAGGGCCTCGACCACCTCGTCGGTCTGCATGGTCTTCTGCTCCCTCTCGGACGTCGGCCGCGGGTCGGCCGGAGGTACGGGTGCCGGTGGTACGGGTGCCGGCGGGATCGCCGCCGGGGGGCTGTCAGGCACGGTCGCCGTCCATCGCGAGGCGGACCAGGTCCGCGACGTCCATGGCGCGGATCGCCTCCTGCTGTCCGGGATCCCCGTCGGCCGGATCCCCGTCGGCCGGGTCGGCGTCCGGGCCGGGCTCGGCGGACGCCGGCTCGGCGAGCGCCAGCAGGTTGTCCAGCAGCCCGGCCGAGCGCAGCCGCTCCAGCGGGACGGCGGCCAGCAGCCGGCGGACGTCGGCCTCCCCGCCGGCCGGAGCACCGGCCCCGGACGGCGCCGGGACGGCGGGCAGCAGCCGCTCGGCCAGGTGGTCGGCCACCGCAGCCGGGCTCGGATAGTCGAACACCAGCGTGGCGGGCAGCCGCAGGCCGCTGGCCGCGTTCAGCCGGTTGCGCAGCTCCACCGCCATCAGCGAGTCGAAGCCGACCTCCTTGAACGCCCGGTCCGGGTCGACCGCCTGCGGGCCGTCGTGGCCCAGCACCTCGGCGACCCGGGCCCGGACCAGCTCGACGAGGGCGGTCAGGCGCTCGTCGGCGCCCATCACGGCCAGCCGGCGCCGGAGCGAACCGGCCTCGGCCGCGTCGTCCCCGGCGGCGATCCGCCGGGGCAGTGCACGCACCAGCGCGCGGAACAGCGCGGGGACACCGGCCGCGCCGGTCTGCGCCCGCAGCTTCCCGAGGTCCAGTTTGACCGGCAGCAGCAGGGCCCGGGCCGAGCCGAGCGCGGTGTCGAACAGCGCCAGGCCCTCCTCGGCGGAGATCGCCGCCACCCCGCCCCGGTCGAGCCGGCGCAGGTCCGTCTCGTCCAGCCGGCCGGTCAGGGCGCTGCGGGGCTCCCACAGGCCCCAGGCGAGCGACTGCCCGGCCAGTCCGGCGGCCCGGCGCTGCTGAGCCAGGGCGTCCAGGAAGGCGTTGGCCGCCGCGTAGCTGCCCTGGCCGGCGCTGCCGACCGTGCCGGAGGCGGAGGAGAAGAGGACGAACGCGGACAGGTCCAGTCCGCGGGTGAGCTCGTGCAGGTGGAGCGCCGCGTCGACCTTCGGCCGCAGCACCGGGTCGATCCGCTCCGGGGTCAGCGACTCGACGACGCCGTCGTCCAGCACGCCGGCCGAGTGCACCACGGCGGTCAGCGGGTGCTCGGGCGAGACGCCCGCGAGCAGCTCGGCCACTGCGGCGCGCTCGCCGAGGTCGCAGGCCGCCACCGAGGCCCGCGCGCCGAGTCCGGCCAGTTCGGTCGCCAGCGCCACTGTCGCCGGGTCGTCCGTGCCCCGCCGGCTCGCCAGCAGCAGGTGCCGCACACCGTGCGCGGTCACCAGGTGCCGGGCGACCAGCGAACCGAGCACCCCGCCCGCGCCGGTCACCAGGACGGTGCCGCCCTCGGCGGGCGTGAAGGCCGCAGGTGCGGCCGCCGGTACGCGGGTCAGCCGGGCGGCCAGCACCGCGCCCCGGCGCAGGGCCAGTTGGGGCTCGTGACCGGCGGCGAGCGCGGGCAGCAGGGCGGGCAGCGCGGCCGGGTCGTCGGTGTCCACCAGCACGAACCGGTCCGGGTGCTCGGACTGTGCCGAGCGGACCAGGCCGCGCACCGCCGCCGCCGCGAGGTCGGCGACGCCCTCGGCCTCGTCGACCGCGACGGCCGCCCGGGTGGCCAGGACCAGGGTCGACTCGGCGCGGTCCTCGTCCGCCAGCCAGGTCTGGAGCAGCCGCAGGGTGTCGGCCAGCGCGGCGCGGACGCCCGCCGGGTCCTGCCCCGCCGGCGCGCAGTGCACCAGGACACCCGCGGGCGCCGCGGCGGCCGGCGGCAGCGCCGCGCCCAGCTCGGCCGCCGCCCAGTCCGCGGCCGGCGCGGCGGCCGGCTTCAGGGCGACCTGCTGCCAGTCCAGTTGGAAGAGCGAGTCGCCGGCCGGTCGCGCGGCGCGCAGCGCGGCCAGCTCGACCGGGCGGATCACCAGCGACTCGACCGAGGCCACCGGGCGGCCGGTCGGGTCCGCCACCGTGATCGCCACCGAGCCGGTCGCGTCGTAGGAGAGCTTCACCCGCAGCACGGTGGCGCCCGCCGCGTACAGCCGCACGCCGGTCCAGGCGAACGGCAGCCGTGCCGTGCCCGGCTCCTCCTGCTGGTCGGCGCCGTCCTTCGGCACCAGCCACAGGCCGTGCAGCGCGGCGTCCAGCAGGGCCGGGTGCAGGCCGAACGCGGCCGCCTGGCCGTGCTGGTCCTGGGGCAGCCGCACCTCGGTCCAGACCTCGTCCCCGCGTCGCCAGGCGGCGGTCAGGCCCCGGAAGGCGGGGCCGTAGCCGTAGCCGAACGACTCGAAGCGCTCGTACAGGCCCTCCACCGGGACGGGCTCCGCGCCGGGCGGCGGCCACGCCGCCAGGTCCTCCTCCGGAGCGCTCGCCGGTGGTGGGGTGGTGAGGGTGCCGGTGGCGTGGAGGGTCCAGGTGGTGGTGTGTTCGGGGCGGGAGGAGATGGTGAGGGTGCGGTGGTGGGTGGTGTCGGGGGTGGTGGTGCGGATCTGGAGGTGGTGGGGGGTGGGG
>NZ_JAQYWZ010000906.1:0-305 GCF_036290945.1 Streptomyces sp. BE303 | reverse complement strand
TTTGTTGGGTGGTGGGGGTTGGTGGTTGTGGGGGTGGGGGGGGGGTGGGGTGGGGTTGTTGGTGTTGGTGGGGTGGTGGGTGGGGGGGGGGGGTGGGGGGGGGGGGTGTGGGTTGTTGGGGGGGGTTTGGTGGGGGGGGGGGGGGTGGGGGTGGGTGGGGGGGGGGGGGGGGGGTGGGGGGGGGGGTGGGTGGGGGGCGGGGCCTAGGGGAGCCGGGACCGCAGCCGCCCTGCCGAGCACAGGCGGAAAACCCCGTGCGAAGTCCCGCTAGGCCGACTGAGAGGGCCAGAGGGCGACCCGACCGC
>NZ_JAQYWZ010000905.1:0-271 GCF_036290945.1 Streptomyces sp. BE303 | reverse complement strand
GGCCGTTGTTCATCAGCCAGACGTCGGGGCCCTTGCCGGCGGCGACGGCCTGCTTGATCTTGTCCCGGCCGTCCTTCCACTCCAGGAGCGTGAGTTCGACCTTCACCTTGCCCTGGGAGGCGTTGAACTCGTCCACCAGGGCCTTGACCTTGGTGTCCTGGCCGATCCAGTAGGGCATCGACCAGAACGTGACGGTGGTGGGCCCGGCGGACTCCGACGACCCGCCGCCGGAGGCGCAGGCCGAGGCGGCGAGGGCGAACGCGGACGCCAG
>NZ_JAQYWZ010000904.1:0-386 GCF_036290945.1 Streptomyces sp. BE303 | reverse complement strand
GCCCCAGCAGCCGGGAACAGCAACTCGAAGCTCAGGTCGCCGACTTGACCCAGGCGCTGGGTGAGGCCGCGGTCGAGCTGCGGGTGTGGAAGAAGTCCGCGGAGGGCCGGCCGGGCCCTTCGAGGACCTCGAGGTGATCCGTGTCGAGGCGGGCATGCCGACCGCGAGGTTCTGCCGCCTGATCGGCGTGCCCGAGCGGACCTGGCGCCGTCACCGGGCTCGCGCCCGCCGCGGCGCACAGGCCGAGGGGCCGTGGCCGCGTCCGGCCCGGGAAGGGGTTCGTGACGCGGCCCGCCGCCACGCGCTTGCCCACCCCGCGTGGGGCCACCGGAAGGTCTGGGCGATGTGCCGGTGGGACGGCCACCAGGTCTCACAGGCCACCGTGC
>NZ_JAQYWZ010000903.1:0-383 GCF_036290945.1 Streptomyces sp. BE303 | reverse complement strand
CGTAGCGGCGGTGGAGTCGGCGGAAGCCGCCGAGCCAGGCGACGGTGCGCTCGATCACCCAGCGGTGCCGGCCGAGGCGCTGGGAGGACTCGATGCCGCGGCGGGCGATGCGGGCCGGGATCTGCCGCCGGCGCAGGTAGGCGCGGATGAAGCGGTGGTCGTAGGCTTTGTCGGCGTGCAGCTTGCCGGGACGGCGGCGTCGCGGTCCGCGTCGCGAGCGGATCGGCGGAATGGCGTCGACAAGCGGTATCAGGGCCTGGCTGTCATGGACGTTGGCTCCGGAGATCGCGAGCGACAGGGGCAAACCGGTACGTTCGGTGAGCAGGTGGATCTTCGACCCGTATTTGCCCCGATCGACAGGATTCGGACCCGTCAACTCCCCT
>NZ_JAQYWZ010000902.1:0-324 GCF_036290945.1 Streptomyces sp. BE303 | reverse complement strand
GACCAGAACCCGCAACACCCGTCAGACCGAACGACGCACAGTCATGAGAGACCGCCAGATCGGAAGAGCGAGGGGTGTCTCAAGAGTGTAAATCGCGGAGTAGATCAAGCTCGTCTCGGATGCATGCCGCAGCGGCAGCCCTCCGTGCCTCGCTGGCCAAACGGCCGTTTTTTCTCGACGGGTTTTCAGACGTGTTGTCTTCCGTTCTGGGCGATGTTGCAGGGGGGTCGTTCGGTCTGACGGGTGTTGCGGGTTCTGGTCGGGTGGCGTTCTGTCGACGTATAATAATAAAACGGGGGGGGGGTGGGGGGGGGGGGGGGGGGG
>NZ_JAQYWZ010000901.1:0-20856 GCF_036290945.1 Streptomyces sp. BE303 | reverse complement strand
GCGCGAGGCCGACGAGGACGCGGAACAGGGACGGCGCGAGGCCGACGAGGACGCGGAACAGGGACGGCGCGAGGCCGACGAGGACGCGGAACAGGGACGGCGCGAGGCCGACGAGGACGCGGAACAGGGACGGCGCGAGGCGGTCGCGGGGAAGCGCAGGGCCGACGAGAGCGAGGAGCCCCGCCAGAGCGAGGAGCCCCGCGAGACGGAGGAGACCCGGGAGGTTCGGGACGAGGACTCCGAGGATTCGGAGGACCAGCGGAAGACGCCCGAGCAGCGGGCGAAGGAGGAGCGGCTGGCCGAGGAGAGGCGCGCGGGTAAGCGCCGGGCCGACGAGACCGAGGAGCCGCACCAGACGGAGGAGTCGCGCCAGACCGAGGAGTCGCGCCAGACGGAGGAGACCCGGGAGACGGAGGAGACCCGGGAGGTTCGGGACGAGGACTCCGAGGATTCGGAGGACGAGCGGAAGACGCCCGAGCAGCGGGCGAAGGAGGAGCGGCTGGCCGAGGAGAGGCGCGCGGGTAAGCGCCGGGCCGACGACGTCGGGGACGTGCCCTCCGTCCCGCATCCGCCGCTGAACGACGGTCTCACGATCGTCGCGTCGGAGACCCGCGACAACGTCGACCAGGGCCCGCAGGTGCCGAAGCTCGTCCTCGACCGCGGGGTGCTCGCCGGCTCGCACATGGTGACCAGCCTCGGCAAGCCGGACACCGTGCTGGTCAGGGAGCTCGGTACGAAGATCGCCGAGGCCCTCCCCGCCGACACGCCGAACCGGGAGTCCTTCGCCCG
Organism: Streptomyces sp. BE303; assembly: GCF_036290945.1. Taxonomy (NCBI): domain Bacteria; kingdom Bacillati; phylum Actinomycetota; class Actinomycetes; order Kitasatosporales; family Streptomycetaceae; genus Streptomyces; species Streptomyces sp. BE303. The sequence continues at coordinate 20,067 of NZ_JAQYWZ010000901.1, read as the reverse complement.
GGCGCTCGCCGAGAGCGTCGCCAGCGGCACGAGCCTGCGTTCCCTGGTGTCGGCCCTGTCCAGGGGGGACGTCCTGCACATCCCGGTCGGGACCGACGCCCGCCAGGGCACCGTCACCATCCGTGGCGAGGTGGCGGACCTGGTGCGCCACACCCGGAAGGAGAAGTTCGAGTACGAGGGCGGCGGCGACCGCGTGGTGACGCTCGGGGAGACCAAGGGAGCGAACAAGTCGGGCGGCCTCGGGCTCCAGGGGCGGGGCGACTTCTTCAAGATCATGCGGGTGGCTCTGGACGCCTTCGGCGTGAACCGCGACAAGACGCGTTCCGACGAGCTCACGACCAGCTCGAAGTTCTTCTCGCGGGCCAAGACCACGGAGGTCACCGAGGTCTTCCGCGGGAACCTGCTGGTCGAGGTGGGGTACCAGCCGAGGGGCAAGCGGGAGACCGACATCGCTCCGGCCCGACTGGATCCGAGGAACCGGAACCTCCTGACGACGCCGCTCGAAGTGGGCATCCCGGAGCGCGAGACCCGGCCGTCCACCGAGGCCGACATCAACAAGAACCTGCTGGGCGACCTCGACCAGGACCATCTCCGGCAGCAGCGGCTGCATTCCTCCAACGTCCTGCTGGACGTCCACGTGACCGGCGCGCCCCACGTCCGCACCACGGCGCGGGAGGACGCGGGCGGCTCCGTGCAGATGACGGACCGGAGCAGGCCGCAGGACACCCTGCCGACCCGCCGACAGGCCATGGTGGGTGTGGTCGAGGCCCTTCGCGAGAGCATCGTCCGCGAGAAGGCGACCCACGAGCAGACCGTCCGCGAGCGCACCGCCGACCAGGACGCCGCCGACCGGGACACCGCTCTCGACGACGCCGCCCGCGCCGACCGCACCCGCCGCGAGACGGAGACCGGCGCGAGGCTCGCCCGGGCCGAGGAAGCGCTCACGTACCACGGGAGCGTGCTGTCCGAGCGGCTCGTGGCCGAGTTCGGCTTCCGGCGTCTCCAGCAGGACTTCAAGGGCCTGACGAACGGCGAGTCGGTGATCGTCCGGGTGCCCGGCACCGACGTCTGGGCCGAGGTGAAGGCCGCCAGCCGCGGGATGCGCCTGGTGGCGACCACCAAGGACACCGAGTTCAACACCGGCGCCGGCGCGGCCATGACCAAGCTCCGGCGGAAGGTGGTGACCGGGTTCCTGCAGCTCCAGGGCGGCGGCCGGTTCGGCACCGACGTTCTGAACGTCGGCGCCAGCTACGGGAAGCGGTGGGGCAAGGACAGGATCATCGTCTCGGGCCGGACGCTGGAGACCGCGGTCACGACCAAGACCAAGGAGAACGGCGCGGTCCTCGACGGGGACGGTTACCTGGAGGTGACGATCCACAAGGGCGACGAGAAGCTGGGCGACACCATCGAGGTGCCGGTCGGGTTCCGGTCGCTGATGCCTCAGTCGGACCTCCTCGCCAACCAGCAGAGGGGGCCCGTCCTGGAGGCCGAGTACCTCCTCCCGGAGTCCGCCGTCATCCGCGACATCGGTTCGCTCGCCGAGGTGCGGAGCGATCTGGAGAGGGTCGGCCGGGAGCAGTACGGGAGCCTCTGGCCGCAGATCCGCACCGAGGTGATGCAGATCGTCACCCAGCCCTCGCTGGCCTCCAAGCTCGGTGCGATGAGCCGCGGGGACGAGTTCGAGCTGACCGCCTTCGACCGGGACAAGGTGGCCGGCGCGGTCGCCGCACTGGCGCAGCGCGGTCTCAAGGTGACCGTCAAGGCCACGCTGACCCACACCCAGCTCCTCCGGACGAGCGAGAAGGCCGACCTCAGCCGGCAGAACGAGTCCAGCAGCTTCAGGACCGAGCAGCGGTACACCAGTAAGTTCGATCTCAAGCAGGGGGCCGTCGGATACGCCCCGGTCAGCGAGATGCCCTCCGGCCAGGTACAGCTCAGCCAGGAGATCAGGGTCCGCGGCGGTGTCCGGGACGACGTCAACGACAAGCTCTACTCGAACAGCAAGATCCGGGAGGCGCAGGAGATCCACGGCGGGAGGATGAACCTGACGGTGGTCCTGGAAGGCGGCGGGTTCGGAACCCGTGAAGTCTCCGCGGGGATCGACACCGAGTTCAGCGTGAAGTCCCGCACCGACGCGCCGGCAACGGGCGGGCCGGGCCCGCTGCCGCGCAACGAACTCAGTGCCGCCTCCGTGGTGTCGTTCAGGAACGAGCCGGGGACACCGGGCGGTGACCGGTTGTTCCAGGACGTCCGGAACGCGCTGAAGGACCGCTTCCAGTGGCGCGGGGGCGTCTCCGACTCCCTGGAGCGCACCCTCCGGTCGGATCTCGGCGCGGTCGCGATGCAGGCCAAGCTGTCCGAGCTCACCCGGGGCGGGGTGCTCAAGGTGCCGGTCGCCGGTCCGGGCTGGTCGGCCGAAGTGGTCGTCCGGGCCGTATTGAGGGCGGCGCCCGTCACGAAGTACACCGTGAACGACGCCGAGTTCGAGGTCGGGACCCAGAACCGGACGGGGCACGGCGTCATGCGGGACATCCGGGACCGGGTGACGGGGGTCCTCGGGCTGACCGGCAGGGCGCAGAAGGAGCAGGGCGGCGGGCCCGGGCTGACGGTGACGGGCGACTACTCCTACCGTCACGAGTCGTCGACCGGTGGCAACCTGCAGAGCTCCGGCACCGCCGTCAACCGGGCGAAGAACGTCTCGACCGCCGTCGTGTCCGACGTCGACGTCCAGTACCAGGTGGAGATCCGCGGCTGGACGGGCGGGCTGGTCCCCAGCACGACGAAGCTCGACCCGATCACGATGCCGGCGGAGGTCGTCACCCCGCAGTACGGCGCGTTGGCACCGGCCGATGTGCGCGCGGTTCCGGACCGCATCTGGCAGGACCACGTGCTCGGCTCCTCCGACGTCGTCACCAACGTGTTCAGGCCCAGCGGCTTGGCGGCCACGGTGGCGCCGACCGACTTCGGCAAGGCCGTCCTGCGGGGGAGCAACGACCCGGGGGAGTTCGGCGGGCGCAACGTACAGGAATGGCTGCACGGGCTCGGCAGGTCCGGCCTCCGCCACAAGCTGTACGACGCGCTCAGCCCGAACAACCTGCACGACCAGCTCAAGGCCATGATGTCGGGCCGGGAACTGGTGGTCTCCGACGGCGGTGTGACCGTCAGGATCGGCGCGTCCGTCAAGCGGCTGGCCCACGAGGGGAACACCACGACCACCGAGTTCAACACCGGGACGAACGTCGAGCACACCCACTCGGCGGCCGACGGGGCGACCGGCGGCGGCAGCGGCTCCAGCCACCAGCTGCGGGCCGGGGTGGCCGTCTCGACCGGCCTGTTCTACGCGGGCGACACGCTGGCCGCGTCCTCCAGCAACAGCACGCGCGAGACGTGGTCGAACCGCACCGGCTCGGGCAACACCACCAAGGTGAAGCCCGTGGGCAACGTCTTCACCGGCGAGGCCAACCTGCACTTCTCGGTCGAGTGGAAGGACCTGGTCAGCACCGAGGGCCGGTTCGTCATGGTCACCAAGCGGGCCTACTTCCGGCGCGAGGTCGGCATGGACGTGGTCATCGACGTCGCGGAGACCCGGGAGACCGTGCCGGGCAACCCGCCGAACGAACCGACCAAGGACTTCGTGGCCGCGACCGCGCCGCGCGGCGCCGCCCTGCGCAGAGGACTGAACGACGACCGGCCGGTCGCCGAGGCCACCCCGGCCCCGCCCGCCCAGATCCCTCCCCCCAGGGTGTGGACGCACGGGCTGGTCGACACCGATGTGGTGCGCGACGCCGGCATGTCCCCGGACGCGCGGAAGCAGCTGACGGACGGCGCCGAGGAGTTCCTGGGATCGGACAACTGGGACCGCGTCCGGGGCATGGTGGAGCGGATGATCGACCCGGTGGCGCTGGCCAGCCGCCTCGTCACCCCGCACACCCCGGACGCCTCGGCGGGGGACACCCGGAACGACGCCTCGGACCCCGCACCGGAAGGCGCTCCCACGCCCCCGGGCTCCGTCCGACCGACCCTCACGGACGGCCCGGGCAACTCCACTCTCCTCCTGGGACGGACCGATCTGGCCGGCGACGTCCAGGTGGAGGTGCGGATGAAGATCAAGGAGCTGGAGTTCGTCAAGACCGACACCAGGACCGACTCCAACCCGACCAACACGTCGTCGGTCACCGACGGCGTCCGGGCCCAGCGCGCGTTCCGCGTGGCCAACCGCATCACGGGGGGCGTCGTCACCCCCGATACCTTCGGGATGGGCCACGCCAGCCTCCGTGGCGGCATCTACGTCGACACCGCCTACGAGCGCCGGACCGACGTCGAGACGGTCGAGGGCGGCCAGATCGTCAACAACGCCAAGATCTCCACCCCGACCGCGCGGTACCGAGGCTTCGCCGAGGTGGAGGTGATCTACCACAAGGGCGAGCTGACCATGCCCCGCATGGAGCTCATGGCGATCGAGATCGACATCCCCGCCGGTGACACCACGCCGACGCCGGTACCGCACAACGGCTTCCTGCGCTTCCACGAAGAGGCGCAGAGCGGCGAACTCCGCCTGCACGGCGCGCCGCCGGACGCGCTGAAGTCGGTGGCGGGTGCGCTGGGGCTCGACGTCGGCGCGCCCTCCGACCACGAGCGGATCCTGCGCGTCGGCCACATCGCCCGGAGGCTGCTCCCCGAGTCGCTCACCGTCGAGGGCCCCAGGGGCGAGCGGTGGTTGCGCGGCCTCGACCGGCTGCTCGACCTCGCCGCGAACGAGGAGGCCGGGGCTCCCTTCGACCGCCTGCGTGACGCGATGGCGGGCCGGCCGGTGCCGGTCCAGGACCGACGTCGCCTCCAGGACCTCGTCGAGCACGTCGGCGCGGACCTCGATCTGGCGGCGGGAGCCGCGAACGGCCACTGGGAGGTCCTGGGGGCGGGGCAGGAACAGCCGCAGCAACCGCAGCAGGGCGGGCAGCGGCAGCCGGACCTGAGTCTGCGCGAGCCGACCGTCCCGGACGTCCGGTGGACCGCCGACGCCGCCGACACGAGGTCCATGTCCCGACTGCTCGACCGGTTCCGGGCGACCGTCCTCCAGGAGGCCGCCCTCCGGGGGAACGCTCCGAGGGCGGAGGGGGACACCAGGCCGCCGGTGGTCGAGGTCACCCTGGACGGACCGGTCAATCGGGCCCAGCGGGAGGCCGACGCGCTGGAGCGGCGGCTGCGCACGCTGTCCCGGGGACTGACGTACGAGGTGGACGTGGTCATCCGGACTGTGGAGTCTCCGGTGCCGCGAGCGGCAGCCCCGGGCGAACCCGCGGGCGCCGTCCGCTCCTTCCGGATCGGACCGGAGACGCCGGACGCGGAGGACGGGGTGATCCGGCAGTCGGAGGAGGCATCGGGCGCCCTGTCGGGCGGATCCTTGCCGAACGTTCCGCAGGTGCGGCGTCCTTCGCAGGAGGACGGGGCGGAAGACCACGCGGACGATCAGGCCGATGGCCACGCGGACAACCGGGCGGACGATCAGGTCGACGACCAGGCGGACGACCAGGCGGACGACCACGCGGACGAGCAGGCCGGCAACCGGGCGGACGACCAGGCCGATGGCCGTGCGGACAACCGGGCGGACGAGCAGGCCGACAACCGGGCCGACGACCACGCGGACGATCAGGTCGACGACCAGGCCGGCAATCGGGCGGACGAGCAGACGGAGGACGTGCGGGAGGTCCCGGGCGGTCCGCTGTCGTTGAACGGGTCGGGTCCGGGCCAGGGCTCGAACGTACCGCTGACGCGACGGCGGGACGACGAGTCGGACGAGGAGCAGGCGCCGAAGCCGTCCGTGCGGCGCGACACGCTGGACGAGGAGCAGGACGCCGGCCTGATCGTGCCGGGCCTGTCGGAGAGCCGCTCGCAGGAGAACCGGCCGCAGGAGAGCCGCTCGCAGGAGAACCGGCCGCAGGAGGAGCGGTCGCCGGAGAACCGGGAGGTTCCGCTGCTGGACGCCGGTGCGTTCGTGCCGCGGCCGGTGCCGTCCCCGGACGACCCGCGTCGGCGCCCGACCGTGCCGACGGCGAGTTCGCGGCACGACGAGTCGGACGACTCGCTGACGTCGGATTCGCTGACGTCGGGTTCGTCGTCGCCGATCGAGCGGTCGGAGGGGCCACAGCACGAGCGCACGGAGTCGGGCGACTCGATGGTGACGGCCCCGCTCTGGCCGGTCGACGCCGCGACCTTCTACCAGCACGCGGGTGCGCGGTTGGGGGACGACTCGGACAACGCGTCGGTCGATTCGGACCTGCCGGACCTGCCGCACGAGCGCGACGCGTCGGGCGCCTCGTGGCGGACGGCACGGTTGTACGAGGGTGAGGAGGACTTCTACCAGCACGCGGGTGCGCGGTTGGGGGACGACTCGGACAACGCGTCGGTCGATTCGGACCTGCTGGATTCCCGGAGCGAGCAGTCGGAGGACTCGTGGGTGGAGGTCCAGCCGCCCCGGTTCTACCAGCAGGGCTCGAACGTGCCGCTGGGGAACGAGACGCCCCCGGTGGTCGAGTCGCTGCCGTTGCCGCCGTTGCCGCCGTTGCCGCCGCACGAGGCCGGCGGGCCGCCGCGGATCGAGGAACCCGCTCCCCAGGAGACCCTGGAGGACAGCATCTTCACCGCCCTGACACAGATGTACAACAACGGCGGGGCGGCGGGTGAACCGCCCGGCGGTGCCCGGCCGTAGAGAGGGAGTGGGAGCACCCGAGGTCCTGTCGGCCGGGTGGTCCCACCGACAGGGACTGCATGCGGAGCCGAGGAGCTGCGGTGGGGACGAGCACGGGCGGGAACGGAACGACGGGCATACAGCTGCCGTCGGTGGCCTGGGAGATGGAGGAGGAGGGCGACGGGGCAACCACGGCCCCGTCGGCGGGACCGGTGCCCTCCTCCGGTCCCTCGCCCTCCTCCGGAGCGGGCGCGGGCGCCGCGTCCGCTGCCGCCGGGGCTGCCGCCGTGGCGGCGGCGGCGCCTCCCGCGGTGCCGCAGTACGGGCCGCCCACGCCGGAGGCGTCGCCGACGCCGGCGGCCGTGCCCGCTCCGGACCCCGGCTCCTCCGGCAGCTTCCCGGAGGAGCCGGGAGCGCTGGAGCCCGTCGCTCCCGAGCCGGAGGGCGGCGCGCCCGACGGCGCTCTTCCCGGGCGGCGCGCCAGGTTCAAGCGGCCCGCACTGGTCGCCGCCGCCACGGCGGGGGTCGTGCTGATGGGCCTGCCGTTCCTGATCACCGACGGCGCCGACCGCCGGGACGGCCACGGCGGGCGGGGCGACGACCTCGGGGTGAACCAGCCCGACCTCCAGCTCGTCGACGGTCCGCAGATCGACGACGCCCCGGTGCCGCCCGCACCCGTCGACCCGCTCGTCACCGGCGACCCGACCGCGGCGCCCACCGAGGCGGCGCCCGTCCAGGGACCGACCCCGGGCGCCCCCGAGACGCCCGTCATCGACGGCGTGCCGGCCGGCCAGCCGGTGACCGCCGCCGTCCCCGGCGCGGCCCCGAACCCGCAGAACACCCGGCCCTCCAACGGTTCCGCCCCGGTGGCCAAGGCGCCGGGAGGCGGTGGGACGCAGCAGCAGGGGAGCGGTGGCGGTTCGGGCTCGCAGCCCGCCCAGGGCCAGCCGCCCGCGGGGCAGCAGCCCGCGCCCCCCGCCGCCGGGCAGCCGCCCGCCGCGCAGCAGCCCGCGCCACCGCCGGCCGGGCAGCCGCCCGTGGCCCAGCAGCCCGCGCCGCCGCCCGCGACCCAGCAGCCCGTGCCCCCGGTCCCGGCCCAGCCGCCCGCCGCGGCGAAGGCGACCTACAAGGCCGTGGGCGGCACCGGGTGCTCCACCTCCTCCGCCACCTACGCCCAGCACGGCTGGTACGAGCAGGACACCAAGGGCTGGCTGAACAACTCGGCCGGCGGGTACACCGGTTCGGGCTGCAACGGCAAGTACGTGTCGATGCCGATGTCCGGCGCGGAGGCCAAGGACGACACCGACAACTGGGTGCTCTGGACGTTCTCCACGGCGCCGGTGACCAATGGCAGTTGCAAGATCGCCGTCTACGTGCCGAACAACTCGGACGTCAAGGCGGTCGGCGCCGCGCCTGCGTACTACACCGTCCAGAACGCCTCGGGCGGCACGATCGGCGACTTCCCGGTCAACCAGAGGACCAACCGGGGAAGTTGGGTCACCGGGGGGACGTTCGCGGTGAGCGGCGGGAAGATCGCCGTGAAGCTGCACTCGCGCGGCATCGACTGGAACGACAAGGCGCACATCGCCGCGTCCGCCGTGAGTGCCGACTGCACGGCCGCCTGACACCGCCACCCCGGGCACCGCGCCCGCCTGCCCGCCGGAGCTCGACCCACCGCCCCACGACCCACCGCAGCACCACCACCGCACCACGACGACCGCAGCACCACCACCGCACCACGACGACCGCTATACGGCGAAGAACCCCAGGAGATGAAGGCCATGTCGCGCCATGTGCTGACGGTGTGCCCGGAGCAGCGCGGCGGCCCGTACCGCACGATCGGCGACGCGCTCGCGGCGGCCCGCAACGGGGCGGTGATCTCCGTGCGCCCCGGCCGCTACGAGGAGAACCTCGTCATCACCAAGATGGTCACCATCACCGCCGAGGAGCCGCGCGGCAGCGTCCGGATCACCGCCCGGCGAGGGTGCGTCGTCCAGGTGGTGGCCGAGGCCGTCCAGCTCACCGGCCTGATCGTGCAGGGGCAGGACGAGGAGCTGCCCGCGGTCGACGTGCCGCGCGGGCAGGCGGCGCTGTCCGACTGCGAGGTGGTGGGCAGCTCCTGGACCGCGGTGCTCACCCGCCAGCAGGGCTCGCTCGCGATGCGCGACTGCCGGGTCACCAACCCGGCCGGCGCCGGCATCGTCGAGACGTCCACCGGCACCAGCGTGATCGAGGACTGCGTCATCGAGCACCTCGGGACGTCGGCCGTGGTGATCGGCGAACGGGCCAACCCGCTGCTGCGCAACTGCGTCCTGCGCGACGCGCGCGGCAACGGCGTCTGCGCGAACGGCGAGGCCCGCGGCACCCTGGAGGACTGCGAGATCTCCGTCACCGACAAGCCCGCCGTCGCGCTGGAGGAGCGCTCCACCACGCGACTGCTGCGCACCACCGTCCACGACACCACCATCGGCGTGTACATCAGCTCCGAGGCGCGCGTCCTGCTGGAGGACTGCACGGTCACCGGCACCTCCGGCCACGGCATCGCGCTCGCCGGCGGTACCGATCCCGAGCTGCGCCGCTGCCGGGCCACCCGTACGGCGGGCCACGGCATCCACGTCACCGCCCGTTCGCGCGGCGTCTTCGAGGACTGCGAGGTGGACGGCGCCGAGGGCACCGGCATCTGGGTGGGCGAGTCCGCCGGCCCGGTCCTGACCCGCACCGTCGTCAAGGACTGCGGCGCGGTGGGCGTCGAACTGACCGGGGGCAGCACCGCCGACATCGACCGGCTGGAGGTCCGGGACGCCACCGGCGCCGGTGTGTCGATCACCGACGGCGCCAACCCCAGGCTGCGCCACCTGACCGTCACCGGCGCGGGCGCCGACGGCGTCGAGGTGGTCCGGGACGGCCGGGGCCGGCTGGAGGGCGTCGAGGTGGTGGACGCAGGCCGGTCCGGGCTGCGGATCGCCGACGGCGCCGACACCTTCGTCGGCAACGCGGTGGTGCGCGGGGCCAAGGGGGCGGGCGTCCTGGTCGGCAAGGTCGGCCGGGCCGCGCTGCGGGACTGCGAGACGTCCGCGTCCGGGGACGACGGCCTCGCGGTCGAGGACGGTGGCGAGCTGACCTGCACCCGGGTCCGCACCCACGGCAACCGCCGGCACGGCGTGCGGATCGGGGCCGGGGCGCGAGCCGTGCTGACCCAGGTCGACGCGGTGGAGAACATCGGCGACGGAGTGCGCCTCGACTCCGCCGAGGCGGTCCGGCTGACCGGCTGCACGCTGGCCCGCAACCGGGGCTCCGGCCTGCGGCAGACCGCGCCGAGCGAGCGGCTCGCCGTCGAACAGCTGGCCAGCGAGGAGAACGGCCTGCCCGACGCGCACGGCACCGCGACCGCGGCCACCGCCCGGCCCGCCACCGGCGCGGAGAGCGCCGACCCCGGCGGGGCGTCCGCGGCCGAGGCGGGGGGCCGGCCCGCCGGTGAGGCGGGTCCGGTCGTCGCGCCCGGTCCGCTGGAGGTGCTGGAGTCACTGGTCGGCCTGGCGGGCGTCAAGGAGCAGGTGGCCACCCTGGTCAACCTCAACAAGCTGGCCCGGCGCCGGGAGCTGGCCGGCATGCCGAGCCTCCCGATGAGCCGCCACCTGGTCTTCGCGGGCCCGCCCGGCACCGGCAAGACGACCGTCGCCCGGCTCTACGGCGCCATCCTCGCCGAGCTGGGCGTGCTGCGCAGCGGGCACCTGACCGAGGTGGCCCGGGCCGACCTGGTCGCGTCGATCATCGGCGGCACCGCGCTCAAGACCACCGAGGTGTTCCAGTCGGCGCTCGGCGGGGTGCTCTTCATCGACGAGGCGTACACGCTCTCGGCGGGCTCCGGCGGCAGTGGGCCGGACTTCGGCCGGGAGGCGATCGACGCCCTGGTCAAGCTGATGGAGGACCACCGCGACGACATCGTGGTCATCGTGGCCGGCTACTCGGCCGAGATGACCGACTTCATGGCCAGCAACCCCGGCCTCGCCTCCCGGTTCAGCCGGACCGTCGAGTTCGCCAACTACGAGGTGGACGAGCTGGTCACCATCGTGGAGAAGGCCGCCGGGGCCCACGGCTACGAGCTCGCCGACGGCAGCGTCGAGGCTCTGGCGCTCCTCTTCGAACAGATGCCGCGCGGCGCGGACTTCGGCAACGGGCGGGCGGCCCGCAAGGTCTTCGAGGAGATGGTCGACCGGCAGGCCACCCGTCTCGCCGCCCAGCCCGAGATCAGCGACGAGGACCTCGCGCTGCTCGTCCCCGAGGACGTCGGCGTCGAGCTCGCGGCCCCCGTGTCGGCGGCCGACGGCACCGAGCCGCTCGCCGAACTGGCCGCCCTGGTCGGGCTGCCGGCGGCCAAGGAGCAGGTCGAGGACCTGGTCAACCTGCTCCGTCAGGCCCGCCGCCGGGAGGAGGCCGGGCTGCCGACCGCGACCATCAGCCACCACCTGGTCTTCGCCGGGCCGCCCGGCACCGGCAAGACCACCGTCGCCCGCCTCTACGGGCGGCTGCTGGCCGAACTCGGCGTGCTGCCCAAGGGGCAGCTGATCGAGACCGCACGCGCCGACCTGGTCGGCCGCTACGTCGGCCACACCGCGCAGCTCACCAAGGAGGCCTTCGAGCGGGCGCGCGGCGGAGTCCTCTTCGTCGACGAGGCGTACACCCTGACGCCCCGGCACGGGGGCGGCGGCGACTTCGGGCAGGAGGCGGTGGACACCCTGATGAAGCTCATGGAGGACCACCGGGACGAGGTGGTGGTGATCGTGGCCGGCTACGACGACGAGATGCGGCACTTCCTCTCCTCCAACCCCGGCCTGGCGTCCCGGTTCTCGCGCCAGATCGACTTCGGCCACTACACGGACGACGAGCTGGTCACCATCGTGACGAACCATGCCGAGTCGGCCGGGTACAGCTGCGCGCCGGAGACGCTGGAGGCGCTCGGGCGACTGTTCGCCTCGGTGCCGCGCGACCGGACCTTCGGCAACGGTCGCTTCGCCCGGCAGACCCTGGAGGGCATGATCACCCGCCAGGCGGGCCGGCTCAGCCGACTGGACGTCGCCGACCTCTCCGAGCTCAGCCTGCTGCTGCCCGGCGACATCGCGGCGGACCGCCTCGGCAGCACGGTGTGAGCGGACGGGCCAGCCGGGCCGGGCGGGCGACCGTCGCGGTGTGCGGTCTCACCCTGCTCGCCGCGGTCGCCCCGTCGGTGGCGGCCGGGCCTGCGGCGGTGGCTGCCGTGCCGGCCGTCCTGCCGGCGGCGCCCGGGGCGGGGCCGACGGCCGCCGTGCCCGCCGCTCCCGCGGTCCCCGTCGCACCCGGCGTGCCCGTTGCACCGGGCGCGGCGTCGGCGCCCGCGGCCCCCGGGGCGTCGCCGGGCGCGGCGGAGCTGCCCGGGGTGGCGCAGACGCTGCCCGACGTCAAGCAGAACGGCTGCCGCAAGCCCTCCACCCGGACCCTGGACCGGCCCGGGTGGGCCCAGGCGTACCTGCGGTCCGACGCCGTGTGGCCGCTCAGCCGGGGCGCCGGCGTGACGGTGGCCGTGATCGGCTCGGGGGTGGACGCCTCGGCGGGGTCGGCGTCCGGTGCACTGGCCGGGCGTCTGAAGCTCGGCCCCCGGCAGTACGGGTCGGGCGACTCGGGCCAGGACTGTGTCGGCCACGGCACGTTCCTCGCGGGCCTGGTCGCCGGCCGCCGGATGCCCGACGGCGGACCGTCCGGACTCGCCCCCGGGGCGACCGTGCTGGCCGTGGCCGCCACCGACGACGCCGGCAGCACCACGTCCGACCTGCTCGCCAAGGGCATCCGCGCGGCGGTCGACGGCGGCGCCCGGATCGCCGTCGTCGCGGCGCCGGTGGCGGAACCCGCGCCGGCGCTGGCCGAGGCGGTCGGTTACGCCGCCGCCAAGGGCGTGCTGCTGGTCGCGCCCGCCGGGCCGGACGGGCAGACGGCCGCCGCGCCGGTGTACCCGGCCGGCTACCCCGGCGTGCTCGCGGTGGCGGGCCTCGCCCCTGACGGATCCGTGCCCGTCGGGGCCGCGGGCGGAGGGGCCTCCGGTGGCGGTGCCGCCGCGTCCGGGGCCGCCGGAGCTCCCGCCGGGCGGGCCTCGCGGGTGGACCTGGCGGCGCCGGGCGAGGCCGTGCAGGCCGCCGGCCCGGGCGGGGGCCACTTCACCGCCTCGGGTCCGAGTTACGCCGCGGCCCTGGTCGCCGGGGCGGCGGCGCTGGTGCTCGGCCGGTCGCCCGAGCTGACCGTCGAGCAGCTCGCCGACCGGCTGCGGGAGACCGCCTACCGGCCCGGCTCCGCAGTGCCCGATCCGGTCGTCGGCTGGGGGGTGGTGGACCCGGTGACGGCCGTCACCGTCGCCCCGGCCGCCGCACACGCTCCGCTCTCACCGACGGACCCGGTCGTCGTCCCTCCGCCCGCCGACCGCTCGGCCGTCCGGCGGGCTTCGGCGCTGGCCGGCGCGATCCTCGGCGGGGCCGCGCTGGTCGGCCTGGCCGCCGCCGCGGTGCGTGCGGGGCGCCGACGGGGCTGGCGCGCGGGGTGATCGCCGACGGCCGCCAACGCCGGGCCAACGGCCCGGTGCCGGTGGCATTGGCGTGACGTTGGCCCGTCGTTGGCGACGGCTGCGAGCGTGGCACCGCCGGGGGGAGCGGTCCGAAGGGAGCGGTACACCCGGCGCACCGAGTCAGCGGTCGAGCGATCGACCGATGCACCGACGAATGTGGTAAGGGACCCAACAGCCGTGGCCATCGACGCTACCGCCCACGACGGAACGACCATCCAGGACTCCGGGTCGCCGAGCCCGGAGAACACCCTGGGGGGCGAGCGGAGAGGGTCGGAGCCCGCCCGGCGCAGCCCTGACCTGCCCGCGCCCGAGGGGGCGACGGACGGCGGGCCGACGGCGGACGCGACCACCGTGCCGGCGGCCGAACCGACGGCCGGGGCCGGGAAGGCCGTCGCCCCGGTGACCGTGCCGCCGGCCGCCCGGCCCACCCTGGACCAGGACACCCTGGCCGAGCTCTTCCGCCTGCACGGCGGCTACCTGCTGCGCGCGATGCTCCGCGTCACCAGCGGCGACCGCGGCAAGGCCGAGGACATCGTGCAGGAGGCCCTGCTGCGCGCCTGGCAGAACCCGGCCGCCATCCACCGAGGCCCCGAGCACAGCCGCCCCTGGCTGTTCACCGTGGCCCGCCGGATCGCCATCGACCACTACCGGATGCAGGCCGCCCGGGCCCAGGAGGTCGCCGACGAGGCGCCCGAGGAGCACGCCGGCGCCCACGACCCGTACGACGAGGTGCTCGCCGCCCGGGACATCGCGGTCGCCATGGCCGAGCTCCAGCCCCACCACCGGGACGTGCTCGTCGAGCTGCACATGAGGGGCCGCTCGATGGCCGAGGCGGCGGTGGTGCTGGGGGTGCCGGTCGGGACGGTCAAGTCCCGCAACTTCTACGCCGTCCGCGCCCTGCGGCCGATCCTGGAGGCGCACGGCATGGCGACGGCCGGCTGACCCGTCGCGCCGTTGACCCGTCCCGCCGGGTGGGACCGGCTCCGGCCTGTGTGGGCGTCGGCCGGTTCCCTGCGGTCCTCTCCGGACCCGTGCGGTTCCTCCGTGCGGCCCCTCCGGGCAGTTCGGCGGAGAAGTCGGGCGGAGGCCGGTGAACCGTCCGGCCCCCGCCGCCCGTTGATCACAGTGGCGGCACCGCCACCGGAGCTCGTTCCCCCCGTGCGGGCACCGGTAGCCACCGCTCCGGCGGGGCAGCAGTCCCTTGCGCGGGACTGCTGCCCCGCCCGGGGGACCGTCAGGTCTGCTCCCGCCCGTCCCGACCGGTCCGCCGGCGGATGAACCGGGTGTGACGGACCGTCCGTAGTCACTGCTGAGCGGCCGAACTCCCGGCTCCCGCGCCCCGGCGGGTGTCGGGCCCCTGCGGCGGCCCGGTGTTCCCCCTTGTGGGAGGGCGGACACCGGGCCGCCGGTCCTCGGGCCCGCCGACCGGGCCGTTCCCGGCGATGGAGAGCTCCGGCCGTCCGTGCCCGTCCGAGCCCAGGAGAGTCCCGATGGCCAGACACCGGCTCAGCCGCCGCCGGCGGATCACGTTAGCCGCGACGGCCCTCGCCGCCGGCAGCGCGCTGATCCTCGCGCCGCGCGACGCGCCCGCCGCGGCCACCGCCACCGACCCGGTCGGCCTCAACGCCGCCCACGCCTACCTCGGTTGGGGCGACGCGCCGGACCCGGTCGCGGTCATGAAGGCCACCGGTCTGCGCCAGTTCGCCCTCTCCTACGTGCTCGCCGGAGGTTCCGGCTGCGAGCCGCGCTGGGACGGCTCCCGACCGCTCACCGGCGGCTCCGACGAGGCCGCGATCAAGCGCATCCGCGCCGCCGGCGGCGAGGTGCTCGCCGCGTTCGGCGGCTGGGACGGCGCGAAGCTGGGCGAACGCTGCGGCACCGCCGCCGAACTCGCCGCCGCCTACCAGAAGGTGGTCGACGCCTACGCGCCGCTCAAGGCGGTCGACATCGACGTGGAGTCCACCGAGCTGACCGACCCGGCGGTGCGGCGGCGGATCGTCGAGGCGCTGCGGATGCTCAAGGCGAAGAACCCCGGCCTGCTCGTCTACGTCACCTTCCAGACCGAGCAGAAGGGCCCCGACGCGGACGGCACCGACCTGATCGCGCTCGCCGCCAAGTCCGGTCTGGTGGTGGACGGCTGGACCGCGCTGCCGTTCGACTTCGCCGGTCGGGAGAGTGACCTGCCCGCCGTGGTCCGGCAGTCCGTCACCGGCCTCCAGCGCGCCGTGGCCACCGCGTACGGGTGGGCGGACGACCAGGCCTGGCGACACGTCGGCCTGGTCGCGATGAACGGCCGCACCGACCAGCAGGGGGAGCAGCTCACGGTGGCCGGCCTCCGCACCGTCCGGGAGTTCGCCGCCACCCACCACCTGGCCCGCCTCGGTCTCTGGGCGGTCAACCGTGACCGGCCCTGCCCGGCCGACGCCCCCGCCGGTCCGACCTGCAGCGGTGTGAAGCAGGCGGCGTACGACTTCACGCGCGTGGTCGCCGGGTACCACACGGACTCGGTACCCGGGGACGTGGGCGGCCCCTGCCGCATCCCCCTGCCGTCGATCCCGCCGCTGGCCGTCCCGTCCGGTTCGGCGTCCGGTTCGGCGTCGAATTCACCGGCCGCCGGACGGTCGGTCTGCCCGACCCCGACCGCCACCGTGACGCCGACGCCGACGCCGACGCCCACGGCGACCTCGACGCCCACGTCCGGCGGGTCCCCGTCCGGCACGCCGAGCGCGAGTCCGACGTCCGCGAGCCCGACGTCCGCGAGCCCGACGTCCGCGGCCCCGGTACCCGGCTCGGCCGTCCCCCCGGCGGTCCCGCCGGCCACCACCGTCGCCGCCCCGGTGCCCGGTGCCGGCGCCGACACCCCGGGCCCGGTGGCCGTGGCCGCACCCGCTCCGGCCCCCGCCCCGGGCGGCTCGCTCGCCGCCACCGGCGCGAGCGGCGTCACCGACACCCTGCTCACCACTTCGGGGGCGCTGCTGTTCCTCGGCGGCGCCATCGGTCTGGTCGGAACCCGTCGCCGCGACCCCGAGGGCACTCCGGCCGGCGGCCCGACCCCGCCCTCGGCCGCCTGACGCCACACCGCACCGGCCCCGTCCGGCGCTCCCGTCGTCCCGGGAGCGCCGGACGGGGCCGGCGGCCGTTCTGGTCGCCGACCGACGCCGGGCGACGCGGGGCGGTCACCCGCCCCGCGGGGACCCCGGGGACCCCGAGGGGTCACCACCCGAGGAGGTAGGCCCCCCGCCGCAGGCCGGCCAGCACGGCTCCGGCCGTCTCCTCCGCCGTCCCCCTGCCACCCTCGCTCCGGTGCGCGCTCGCGCCCCCGTTCAGCACCACGTAGTGCAGCGCCGCCCCCGTCGCCCGGCTCTCCCGGCGGAAGGAGTCCAGCGCCGTCGGCGCGACCGAGCCCTCCACCACCACCTGGTAGCCGCCCGAGGCGAAGGCGAAGGCGGCCTGCGCGGCCGCCGCGAGTGCGGTCACGTTCTGCCGCCGGGCCTCCGGCAGGTGCGGCGCGACGTACCCCTGCCGGACCGCCCGCTGGAAGTCCTCCGCGCGCAGGTGGACGCTCGGGTACAGCGCGTCCGCGACCAGCGGGGCGACCGCACCGATCCCGGCCCCGGCGGCCGGGTCGGAGAGGACGACCACGCTGCCCGCTCCCCGTCCGCCTCCGAGCTCGGGCCCACCTACGGTCGTACGGTTCACAGCTGCTGATCCCTTCACGGGCGGGGAAGGACGGGGAGCCGGGGCGGGACGGCCGGAGCGCGCGGGCCGGCCCGACGCGGAACACAGGCGGGCCGAACCCGGCAAAGCGGACAGCCGACCGCCTCGTCCCCACGAGTGACTGCTGTCGGAGATCAACCTAGTCCACCGCGCGGCCCCGAGTCCTCCCCCTCCCGATACCTCCCGCCGGTCCTCCCCGCGCTCCTCACGCCTGCCCTTCCGGACCTCGCCTCCGGGGCCCTTCGCGCTACTCCGCCACCTGAAGGACGATCGGGTTGGTCAGCGCCGCCATCGGGCCCCACGGCAGGTCCGGCCCCATGGAATTGCCCTTCCCCGGGGTCCCGTCGGCCCTGGGGCGCCGGACCTCCGCCCGGACGAACGCCGCCAGCGAGGCCGTCGTCCGCCAGACCACCGTGCCCGCGCCGTCGGCCGGCAACGACTCCTGGTGCAGCTGGCCCTCGTCGGTCAGGAACCGCACCGTGCCGTTCGGCACTCCCGCGACCGCGAGCCGGACGTCCACCGGCGCG
Source organism: Streptomyces sp. BE303 (assembly GCF_036290945.1). Lineage (NCBI taxonomy): Bacteria > Bacillati > Actinomycetota > Actinomycetes > Kitasatosporales > Streptomycetaceae > Streptomyces > Streptomyces sp. BE303. The sequence goes on along the minus strand of NZ_JAQYWZ010000901.1, from coordinate 2,552 downwards.
TCCGCCGGGACGGTCAGCTCCTCGCCGATGCCCGCCTGCCGGCCGTTCCCCGTGGCGGTGAACTCCAACTGGACGGTTGCCGATTCGGCCAGCCAGCTGCGCCCGGACCGGATCCCGTCGAGGACGTCGTCCCGGGTCAGGTCCTCGGCCAGGACGACCGTGTGGGGCGAGCCGATCACCTGCGGCGCGCTGTGCGCGTCGCTGTTGCCGACCGCGGGAAGCCAGGACCGGCCCTGCCGCAGCGCCACCGCCAGCCGGGCGTCCCAGCCGTCCACCGCCGACTCGTCGTCGTACGTCCACGGGCCGTTCCACACCTCGACGGCGTCGGCGTCCTCGTACCCGAACTTCCACTGGCAGGCGACGTACGGGCAGAACGGGTGCGCCGGCACCACGAGGCCGCCCTGCCGCCGCACCTGCCGGGCGAAGCGGGGGAACGCCTCGTCGCGGGAGCGGTACCGCCAGTCGACGAACTGGCCCGGTTGCAGACCCAGGGCCAGCCAGTGGCCGTTCCTGGTGGTGACCTCCTCGCCGAGCATGATCAGCAGGTCCGGCCCGGCGAGCGGACCCCAGACACCGTGGGCGGAGGTGGTGTTGTGGTCGGTGGAGACGAGGAAGTCCAGCCCGGCGGCCCGGGCACCGGCCGCCACCTCGGCGGGCAGCCGCCGTCCGTCGGAGTGCACGGTGTGCAGGTGGCAGTCGCCCCGGTACCAGGCGCGCCCGCGCCCCCGCGCCCGCTCCGGCGGGTACGAGGGGGTGAAGACGCCCCCCGGGGCCCCGGAGCGGAGGGTCACGTCGACCCGGTACTCCAGCCCCTGGGGTGCCACCTGGTACGGGCCGAGCACGACGTGCCAGCGCCCGGGCCGGACCGGTCCCGGCAGGTAGCCGGGGGTCGCCTGCTCGCGGCTCACCGAGAACTCCGTCCGGAACCCGCCCGACCAGCCGCGGAAGCCGCGCCCGCCGAGGTCCGTGCCGCGCTCGTCGAAGAGCCCGATGTCGCAGGAGTTCCCCGGAGTGCCGGCTGGAACGGTCGGCTTGTCGTACCGGTAGGTGACGGCGACCTCCCGGACCCCCGCCGGCACGTCGAACGGCAGGTAGACGAAGTCGGGGGCTCCGGTCGGCAGCCGTCCGGTGAGCGTGATCGTCCGGTCCGCAGCTCCGGGCGTTCCCTCCTCCGCGCGGGCGGCGCCGGCACCCGCCGCACCGAGTGCCCCGGCCGCGCCGGCCGCCCCGGCCGCGAGCAGCCCGCGCCGGCCCAGTAACCCCTTCTCGCCGTGCACATCGTCCGCCATCAGATCCTCCGACTCGCCCGGGACGTTTTCCGCCTCCTACCCGCGCTCCCGCCCGCCCCGGTGAACCACGGGTGAGCCGGACCTCACGTTCACGCGGCAGCCCCGTGAAGGTCGCCCGGGTTGCGCGGACTGACGATCAGTCTCTTCATGGGACGTGGATCATCTGAACATCAGACAGCCCGGGAGGCTCCCCATGTCACTCAGCCGGCGGACCCTCCTGGCGGTCGCGGCCGGCAGCGCGCTGGCCGCGTGCCGGCCCTCCACCGCGCGTCCGCCGACCCCGCCCGGCCCTCCCACCCCTCCACCGACCGCCTCACCCACGCCCACCCCCGCGCCCACATCCGCGCCCGCAGAGACGCCCACGCCCACCCCCACCGCGGCAGCCGCCTCCGCCCCGGCGGCCATCCCCGTCCCGCTCCCCACCCGCACCACCGTCACCACCCGCTACGCCGAGGCCGCTCCCACCGACTGGGGCCTCGACGTCCCCGGCGTCCTGAGCGCGCTCCCCGACGGCGAGCGCGCCATCGCCCTCACCTTCGACGCCTGCGGCGGACCCGGCGGCTCCGGCTACGACGCCGGGCTGATCGAGGCCCTCCGCACCCACGACGTCCCCGCCACCCTCTTCCTCAACGCCCGCTGGATCGACGCCAACCCGGCGGCCTTCGAGGACCTCGCCGCCGACCCCCTCTTCGAGATCGCCAACCACGGCACCGCCCACCGCCCCCTGTCCGTCACCGGCCGCTCCGCCTACGGCATCCTCGGCACCGGCGACGCGGGCGAGGTCTACGACGAGATCTCCGGGAACCTCGAAAAGCTCACCGCGCTGCTCGGCCGGCCACCCCGCTACTTCCGCGCGGGCACCGCCCACTACGACGACGTCGCCACCCGCATCGCCGCCGACCTCGCCCAGCCCGTCGCGGGCTTCACCACCAACGCGGACGGCGGAGCCACCCTCACCGCCATCCAGGTCCACCGCGAACTCCTCGACGCCCCGCCCGGCGCCATCGTCATCGCCCACATGAACCACCCCACCGCCGGCACCGCCCGCGGCCTCGCCACCGCCCTCCCCACCCTCCTCGCCACCGGCCGGACCTTCACCCGCCTCTCCGACGCCTTCCACTGAGAAGACGTCTCATTTGGGCTTGTAGGCTGGTCCGGTGACGATCGTGGAGCGTCTGGTGCCGGACGAGTTGTGGGAGTTGTTCCAGTTGGTGGTGCCGGCGGCGCCGACCCGCCCGCAGGGCGGTGGTCGGCGCCGCTACG
>NZ_JAQYWZ010000900.1:0-22153 GCF_036290945.1 Streptomyces sp. BE303 | reverse complement strand
GCTCCACTCGGTGAAGCGCCGGTGCGCGGTGGGCCCGGACGGACCGAAACAGGGCGGCAGCTGGGCCCACGTGCACCCCGACGTCGCGACGAACACGATCGCCGCCAGCACCTCGCGGTCCCCGTAGCGGCGCCGACCACCCCCCAGCGGGCGGGTCGGCGCCGCCGGCACCACCAACTGGAACAACTCCCACAACTCGTCCGGCACCAGACGCTCCACGATCGTCACCGGACCAGCCTACAAGCCCAAATGAGACGTCTTCTAACTAGCCCCAACACCCGCCAGTGAATGAGCGCGAGCAGAGGCTTCCCGGCTAAGCCTTCATAGCAACGGAGGTCGCATCCGAGTCCGAGGGTGCGGCCTCCGGCACGTCCAGAGTGCGTCAGACGGGTGCAATTCCGTGCACGATTCACTCGATAGGCGAGACGCCGAGATCGGGCCGACTTGTTCGACAAATTGGGGGCTGATCGGTGAGACGCGCCGTCGGCGCACCATAGCATTCCAGTTACGAGCCCGTATCCCCCCTGGTCAGGGGCAGAGGAAGAGCCATGACATTTCCCGCGCGAGTGGACAAGGACGGCGAGAAGTCTCTCGTCCAGCGAGCCGTAGCGGTCGAGAAGGACCTCCGGTTCGTCGGCCTGCCCGTCATCCGGGGCGGCGAAAGTTGGGCTGGAGCAACGACCGGGGCGTCGACATTCGTCGTCTACTACGACACAAGTGCTGACAGCTCCGGTGGAGTCTTCGCCACTTGGGAGCCAAGCGCGGAGCTCAAGGAACTCTTCATCGACTCCCCGCAGCTTGCCCTTCAGAGGGCAATCCCACTTGGCAGTGCTGCGCTCGAGGCAATGACTGTCGCCCTCGTAGAGGTACTCACCGCCGCAGGTTGGGAAACCGACCGAATGAATGTGGGTTGCCATGAAGCCTCCGTTAGGATTCTTGGCCGGCTGACCACCACGACTTGATCAGCCGCTCTACTGTGGCCGCGCTCCCCACGAGCGCGGCCACAGTGGTTGCCAATCCCGTAGCCCAGCCCGTTTCCACAAGGCAACCCTGCCCAGGAAGAGCCGATCGCCGTCCCGGCGATCGCTCGGCCGGCCCCCGCCGCGACACGGCCGGGAAGAAGTGGTCCTGGTAGAGCTCACCCCGGGGACCAAAAGCCCCAAAGGACTCCTCCTTACCCGAGCGGGAGTCGGGTTGGCCTGGCAATCCCTCCACGTCGCACAACACTCGCCATGTTGGGGCGCCGCACTCCTCCGGGCCCGTTCGGGCGGGGCGGCCGGGGCATTGTTTTCGGTGACACGGAGGTGTGGCGGGGTGTCTACAGCCCTTCCAGGTCCATCCAGGAGATGTCGTTGAGCTCGACGTCGAGGTTGCGGGCACGGTGGCCGCCGTCCTTGAAGTAGTGCTCGCGCAGGCCTTCGGCGAGGATCCGTTCCTGCTCGGCCTGGCCGGCTCCGGCGTCGCGGGCCTCGTACAGCTGCCGGGCGCGTCGGACTTCAAGGAAGTCATCGTCGATGTCGATGTCATCAGGGACGGCCAACGCCTTACCTCGCTGGGCAAGGTGTACCCTCCGGGCGGCAGTCTCAACGCCGCTGATTCCGGAACCAAGGTCAAGGTCCGGCTGTTGAGGGCGCCCCAGCACAATGGCAAGAAGTGGATCATCGGTTCCATCTTCCCGCTGGCCGGAGGGTGACGCGTGATGACTGAGAGATACGGCGGGGACGAGTTCGGGCTGCCCCACCTGGGGCAGGTGTTCCACCACAGTTGGCGGGACGAATGGGCCACCGAGGCGCAGGCACTGACGTACTACACCGACGGCATGCCGCCGCACCTGGTCGAGGCACTCCTCATCGACACTCTCCGGGTTGCTGCTCCGGCTGTGCCAGCCTGGGTGTTCGAAACGCTCTGGGCGGTGGGAAGCGAGCGCCGCCTGGAGCTCAGGAACGCGGGGATCGACCCCCACGACTGGCTCCTGGGAGTCGTCCGGCTGTGCCGGGCGCGACTCCGCGCGGAGGGCCTCACTCCTCCAGAGGAGGTACCGGTTAGCCCGTACCAGCACCTGACAGGGGCCGTCCTGGACGAGATCATGATCGTCACTCCAGGCCTCCTGGAGCTGGCACAGGACTCGTCTGGAAGTCCATCCCTAGTGTGGTGCCCGCACTCAGCCACGCCGCCGTCCACGCCTGCCCCGACCTGGCGTTCCGCTTCCTCCTACGCGCGCTCACTTACGGCCCGCAAATCACCCGGAAGCAGTATGAGCGGTACGTGGAACTCGGGCGGCAATTCGAGTACGGGCAGTTCCTCGTCCCAAGTTACGAGCACCTGATGCGCTGAGACCGTCGACAGTCATCGGGCGCGCAGTGGACTGGGCGGAGAGTCACCACGACATCGCCCTGGTCGACGAGAGCGGCCAACAATTGGCCAAGGTCCGGATCCCCGACAACGCGGCCGGTTACCGGGTGCTGCTCGACCTGCTCGCCGAGCACGGCGACACCGCCGAGACCCCGATACCGGTGGCGATCGAGACCGGCAGAGGTCTGCTGGTGGCCGCGGTCAGGACCGGTGGCCGTCCGGTCTTCGCGATCAACCCTCTGGCTGCGGCCCGCTACCGCGACCGGCACGGCGTCGCCCGTGCCAAGTCCGACCCGGCCGACGCCAGGATGCTGGCGAACATCCTGCGAACCGACATGGCCGCCCACCGGACATTGCCGAACGACAGCGAGCTCGCAAGGGCTGTCAGTGTCCTGGCCCGCGCCCAGCAGGACGCGGTCTGGAACCGCCAGCAGCTGACCAACCAGCTCCGCTCGCTGCTGCTGCTGCTGCTCGAGTACTACCCGGCCGCTCTGGAGCCATCCGAGCATCCCGTCGCATGACCTGACCACCTTCTCCGCCTGCACTCTGCCCGGGCGGTCACACTGAGGCCGGGCGCCAGTCAGCCCGCATGCCCGGCGTTTGCTGCCCGGCGCAGTTCAGCGGCGCGCGCTGCGCGCGCCGCTGAACTTTTCGACGCCGACCCCGAAGCGCAACACCTGCGTGTGTTCCGCTTCGGTCCCCAGCTCGACGCACAAGGTGTGCGCGTCGACTCCCCACAGGCGGCTCGCTCCGTCGGCCCCTCGGGTTCAGGTTGCGAGATCGAGAATAAGATTTAGCTATTTCCGATCTTGAATTCTTTTATATCCGCCCATTCCCAGAAGGCCGTCCCGCGAGAAATCTCATCGGAAATCGGATTGAGAATAGGGTCAATCTCCGATGGACCCTGGAGGCTAATTGCGACGTAATGATCGTCATTCCACTCACTTGGAATGGATGCCCTGGAAATTGATTCCGCGAGAAGTGGGCGACTGTCCGCGGCGGGGCGTTCGCGAGAGAATGCAATGCGAATGGTGCGACGGCCGGACCTTTCCAACACTCGCGCAACCCTGTCATTATCGTCAATTTCAACGGAGTCGCCTAGGTTCAAACCGTAGGCTAGAAAAGGAATGCAGCAGATCTCGTAGCGGCCTGCGCGATCCTCGCGAAGCCACAACTGCTCAAGCGTATCGCGGAGGTCAAAGGGTGCCAGGTCGACCATGGCCATGCGGTGAATTTCGCCCCTCAGGGCGGGGTTGTCGTGACTAATATAAGTTATTCCGTCGATCAGGGTGCGCATACTTGATCCCGGCGTTTATGGGAGGAGTAAGGCGGCGGGCCATCAGGGGATGGCCCGCCGCCCGGAAGCTTCTATGGTATCGTTCGCGGATTTGCGACGGTTGCCTGCATGTTAGCAGGCCACCAGACTGGCGGCCATTGGCCGCTATAGTTGGGGGGAGGGTTTAGTGGTGCCACCCTATCCTTCTTGGAGCTGTTGCAAAAAGTGCAGGCAGGCGTTGTATTTGCGTCTGTTAGGTCTCCGCCATTAATCCGAGGTTCGACGTGGTCAACGGCCTTTGCCACGTTCGTTCTGCAGTATGAGCACAACGGAACCATCTGTGGCGCTTGCCATTGCACCCCGACGCCTGCCTCGGCCCGCATGGTAGGGGGAATTACTCGTCCCGCACCGATGCTGCCACTCGAACCGCCAGGAATGTCCCAGACTGCTTGTCCCGGGTTGGGACACAGAGCCTGGTTCGGGTCATTGATGTTGTGGATCAGGACCGGCGTGGCCCCGACCAGCACATAGTACGTGTGGAGGGTGCTGACGGTGAGGTCGCGGGCTTCGGTGGGGGTGGTCTGGTAGCTGCGGGTGGACTGGATGGTGGCGGGGGTGCCGTCGGGGGTGAGGAGGGTGTGGCCGGGTTCGAGGTCGGCGGCTTCGGTCCAGCGGTTGGTGGTGGTGTCCCAGAAGGGGTGTCGCTGGGTGGAGGTGAGGGTGGTGGGCGGTGCGCGCGGAGCTGCGTCGGAGGTGAGGGTGAGGTCGGTGAAGAGGGTGTCGTCGGGGGTGACGATGGTGTCGGTGACGGTTTCGGCGGAGGTGGTGTTGGTCTGGGGGTCGGTGGCGAGGACCTGATCGCCGACCACGACCTCTCCGATGGGTTTGGTGGTGCCGTCGGCGAGGAGGACGGGTGTCGTCGGTAGGAAGCTGTGCGGTACCGCAATTGGGATTGGGCAAGCCGCCGTTACTGCGTCCTCAGCTTCCTTGGCGGCCTTGGATTCGCGGCGCCAGGTCTTCAACCCGTCGAAGAGCTCGCTGGCGAGCGTCTTGATGGACTTGGCGAGCTCGTAGGCCTTGTTCCAGCGGAAGGCGTATTTGGCGAGGAGCTTGGTGAGGGGGCCGCCGCTGAGCATGCTGGAGACGACGTTAAGTGCGGTCTCGCCGCAGGCCCCAAGATCCCCTGTCGTGACGCAGTTGACGGCGTCGGTGATGCCCAGTTCGTCGGCGACGATCTTGGCAAGCTTCTTGCCGACATCGATGACCTTGGCCTTCGCATCGGAGGCCTTCTTCGCGCTCGCGTTCACCTGGCTGGAGGCGGCTCCGCCAGCGCCGCCACCGGAGCCGCCGCCACCACCGCTGTTAGTACTGGCCGTCCCAGCCTCAGAACTGAAGGGCGGAGATGGGTCGGGCAAGGTGGTGTAGTCCACGCTGCTCATCTGGCCGCACCGGTAGTCGCGGCACTCTTGGGAGATCAAGCCGCTCGGGTCGGACTTGTTCACCGGGTCGTTCTCGGAGTAGGCGTAGCCGTTCCACTGTTGGGGGTCGCCGGGGTCGAGGACGGGGTCGAGGCTGAGGAAGCGGCCGGTGGTGGGTTGGTACTGGCGTGCGCCGAGGTTGGTGAGTCCGGTGACGTCGTCCTTGGTTCCGCCGACGAAGCCGTGGTCGCCGGCCCAGACGGAGGGTTGGGTGCCGCGGGGGTTGCCGAAGGGGTCGCTGGGGCGGCGGTTCTCGGTCAGGGTCTTGGCGTTGATGGCCAGGGTGCCGCTGCCGTGGTGGTCGGAGAACTGGTAGGTGAGTTCGTTGCCGCCCTGGCGCACGAGGGTGGTGCCGCCGGGTATGGGGTAGTAGCGCGTGCCGTTGAGGGCCTTGGTGACGGTGTTGTAGACGAGCTCGTCGCCGTTGCCCAGGTTGATGGTCGTCTTGCCGGGGTTGCGGCGGATGAGCTGGTTGCCGTCGGCGTCGTACAGGTACGTGGTGGCGCCGTGGCCCGTGGTGGTGAGTGACTCGAGCCGGTCCTCGCCGTTCCAGGTGAGCGTGGTGGTGCCGGCGGTGTCGGTGATGGCAGTGGTGTGGCCGGCCGCGTCGTACTGGGAGGTGCTGGTGGTCGGGGTGTTGCCGCCGGCCTGGTTGGAGGAGGTGAGCAGGGCGTGCGGGCCGCCCGTGCCTCCGCCGGCGCCCGGCGCGGTGGTCGGGGTGTTGCGGGTTCCCGGGGCCGGGAAGGTCTGGGTGGTGGTGACGTCGCTGGAGGTGTCGCCGCCGGGGTCGTGGGCGACCATGCCGGTGCGGTTGCCGGTCAGGTCGTACTGGTAGCTCTGCCAGTACGGGGCCGAGCCGCCGACGGTGGTCTGGTACGGGGCCTGGGCGCCGCTGGTGGGGGTCGCGTTGGCGCAGGCGCCGCGGCCTCCGACCGTGGGGTTGGGTTCCTGGTGGAGTCGGCCGGTGTCGGTCCAGGCCGTGGTCAGCCGACCGAGGTAGTCGTAGCCGAAGCACTGCAGGTCGGTGGCGGCGGGCGTGTTGTTGGGAATGGTCCGCACGGCCGTGATGCGGCCGACCTGGTTGTAGGCGTAGGTGGTCTGCTGGACGGAGCCGGTCGTCGCGGTCTGCTTGTCGACGAACTGGCTGAGCCGGCGTCCGGTGGACTCGTCGAAGGTGTTGGTGGTGACGATCTGGGTGCCGTACGGGTTCATGGTGGAACGGATGTTCCGGCCGTAGGCGTCGTAGTCGGACTGGACGTCGTAGGCGATGCCGCCGAGTCCGCCGATGTCGTGCAGGAGGCCGTAGGACTCGTAGTTGTAGGTGACCGTCTCCGCGAACAGGTCGCCCATCGCGGGCAGTCCCTGCTTGGTGGGCGCGCCGGTGATGGGGTTGAAGACGGCCTGGTAGGTGAAGGTGAGCGGGTTCGTCTGCCCGACCTCGCTGCCGGGGATGGTCACCGTGGACTTGGTGGGCTGGTAGGCGGTGTCCATGGCGGTGACGGCGGTGGTGTAGGCCGCGCCGCTCTGGCCGCCGACGTAGCGGGTCGAGGAGGCCGGTTTGCCCTTGGCGACGGTGTCGTAGGTGCGGGCGGTGAGGCGGTTGGCGGGGCTGACGGAGTCCTTGTAGGTGCCGGTGCTGCGGCCGAGGAGGTCGTAGGTGCTGACGATGCTCTGCCCGCGTGCGTCGGTGGTGGAGGCGATCCGTCCGGCGGCGTCGTAGCTGGTGGTGCTGGCACCGGCGTCGGGGTCGTCGGCGCTGGTGCGCCGTCCGCGCTGGTCGTAGCCGTAGGTCCAGGTATTACCGGCGGCGTCGGTGCGGGAGGTCTGGGTGCCGAGCTGGGAGTAGGCGTAGGACGTGACGTCCGCGTCGGCGGGGTTGCCGGTCGGGGCGGGTGTGCGGTACTGCCAGAGCTGGAGGGTGCGGCCGCGCGAGTCGGTGACGGTGCTGGTCGCCCGTCCGCCTGTCGGCGGGGTGACGTCGACGCGGTCGGCTCCGGGGTAGGAGGTGCTGGTGGTGCTCTGCAGGACGCCGTACGCCCGGAACTCGCTGGCCACCACGCGGCTCATGCCGTCGTAGACGTTGCGGGTCTGGTTAGGGACCTTGGCGTCGTCGGGCTCGAAGCGCGTGGTGCTCGGCGGGTTGAGGCCGTTGTAGTACGTGTTGTTGAGCCGGGTCGCGCGGCCGTGGGTGTCGTAGTAGGTGTCGGTGATCATCCGGCCCGCGTAGGCGGAGAGGGCCGGGTCGCTCTGGGTCTGTACGACGCGCGCGAGGCCGTCGAGGATCTGGACCGACTGGTGGTAGGTCTTGGTGGCCCGCAGCGTCTCGGTGGTGATGGACGACGGGCCGTCGTTGGTGAGTCGGTAGGTGAACTTGTAGTCGGCGGGCTCGGCGGTGGTGCGCCCGGCCTGCCAGACGGCAGTCAGTCGGCCGAGGGCGTCGTAGGTCTGGGTGACGGTGCGGCCGTTGGCGTCGGTCGTGGTGAGCGGCAGGGAGCGGGTCGGGTCGAGGGTGACGGTGGACGTCCAGCCGGTGGCGGCCTCGGGGGTGCCGGCCGGCGCGGGGGCCGTGATGAGGTTCTTGTTGGGGAGTTCGCCCGGCGCGGCGGAGGCGTAGACGGTGGTGGTGGCGGCGCCGTTGGGGTGGGCGGTATCGGTGGTGGTGGGGTCGGTGACGGTGGTGGGGCGGCCGTAGGCGTCGTAGGCGCTGTGTCCGGTGGTGGTCCACTGGGCGGTGCCGCCCGTGTCGTACTTCTCCAGTACCTGGATGCTGGTGGCGGACGCGACGGTGCCGAGGTTCTCGAAGGGCTGGTTGTCGAAGAGGGTGCGGCCGCCGGAGACGGTGTTCGCGGCCGTGGGCGTGGCGTCGCAGGCGTTCGGGCCGGAGACGGTGAGCGTCTGGGCCACGGCGTTGGTGATCGGCGAGGACGGGTTGGCGGCGTACTTGGTCCGCACGCAGACGTCCGGGGTTCCGTCGGCCTGCTGGAGCACCTTCGACGGGCGGTAGGGCACGGTCTCGTCGATGAAGGTGGTGTCCGTGGTGGTGCGCCAGCTGCCGTCGGCCTTCCTGGCCCTGGCGGTGACGGTGCTCTGCTGGGGGGCGGCGTAGCGGGCCTTGAGGGCCGGCAGGCCGGGGCCGCGGCTGTGGGTCGCGGTGGTCGCGGGTTCGCCGCCGGTGGGGTTGGCGCTGGTGTTGACGCTGCTGGCGGTGGGGGTGTCGGCGGTGGCGTCGGCGTAGGTGTCGGATTCGAGGACCTGGCCAGCGAGCCAGTCGTGGTCGGTGACGGGACCGCTGGTGGGGCCTTGGAGGGTGCGGTTGCGGGCGTTGCCGGCGGCGTCGAGGTCGCCGTGCATGCCTTGGTGGTAGTAGGTGGCGGTCTTGCTCTGCGGGCCGTCCTCGGTGGAGCCGGTGACGGCGGTGACGGAGGCGAACCCTCGGAACTGGTCCCAGGTGCGGACGGCGGTGTCGGTGCCCTGAGCGTCGTTGCGGTGCCATGCCGCGGGGCCGTAGGTGTAGCTGGTGGTCTGGGTGAGGGAGCCGCGGACGAAGTCGGAGCGCGGGTCGACGGTGACGCTCTTGACGGGGTAGCGCAGGAACCAGTCGTCGACGGGTACGGGCTGGCCGTTCGCGTCGTGCGGTGGGTTGGGTTCGTACCACTTGACGTTGTAGCAGGGCAGTGTGTTGGTGTCCGGCGAGCTGGGCATGACGTGGCCGTTGCGGGAGCACGACTGCTGGAAGTAGTCGACGCCGATGGTGCCGCCGGTTTCCGTGGTGATGAACTGGATCCGGGGGCGGAAGAAGTCGGAGCGGGCCGGGATCGGCCCGTCGACGCGGTTGCGCAGGAGCATGGCCGCGAAGGTGACCGGCTTCAGGGTGACCGGGTTCTGGCCGCTGCGGGTGCTTTCCGCGGTCCGCTGGATCGACACGAGCCAGGGGATCCGCAGCTCCTCGGCGGGGGCGTTGGGGTCCTTGTTCGGGCGGTCGGGGTAGTCGTGGGGGTCTTCGAAGCCGTGGGTGAGCTTGTAGGAGTCGACCGTGCGGTACTCGCCGTTGACGCGGACCTTGGTGGTGATGGCGGTCAGCCATCGGGTGGTCCAGTAGGAGGGGCCGGTGTTGGCGCAGGTGTCGTTGGCGGAGCACTGCTGGTCGGTGGGGACGTCGGGCCAGTTGCCGGCGTTCGCGGGTGTGCGCTGTTCCGGTCGGCAGGCGTTTTCGCCGGCGGTGCAGCGTTCGCCGGTGTCGAAGACGATCTGGGCGGCGGGCTGATGGGTGCCGTTGGCGGTCAGCTGGTCGGACAGGCGCTGGCCGTAGGCGACGGACTGCAGGTTGCCTGCGCGGGTGTACTCCGTGTTGGTGCCGGTGCCGTTGTTCTGGCCTGCGCCGCGTGCGTAGACGTTCGTCTCGGGGGCGTAGGTGTACGTGGTGAGGTTGCCGTGGACGTCGACGATGTGGTCGAGGTTCCAGCGCCAGGCGCTGTGGCACCAGGAGGTGTTGCCCTTGGCGGGGTCGTAGCAGGGGTCTCCGGGCTTGGGTGAGTAGACCGGGACGGTCCACGCGGAGCGGTTCTCGGGGCCCGTGGTCGTAGGGGCGCCCTGTTCGGTCGGGAGGTGGTTGAGTCCGAAGTAGAAGACCGTGCCGCTGGTGTCGGTGACCTTGAGGTAGGAGCCGTTCCAGGTGCCGTTGGTGGCGCCGGTGAGGAACTGGACCTTGGTGCCGTCGTCCGCCTGGAGTCGCCAGGTGCACTTGGACAGTTCGTTGCGCGGGTCGGAGGTGTCGCAGGAGCCGTCGTCGGGGACGAGTTGGCCGGAGTGGCCCGCCAGGGAGAGTGTCAGGTTGGCTTCGCTCCAGCACTGGTCGCCGGACTTGTCGATGCCCGCCTTCGAGCACGGCTGGTAGGAGCGTTCCACGAAGCCGGAGCCGAGGTCCCAGCCCTCGCCGATCCAGGACGCCTGTGAGTTGGTCGCGGAGGTCTTGCCGTCGATGGACGAGGAGTCGTAGGAGAGGCCGATCTGCGGGGCCCCTCCGCCGAGGCTCGGGGGCACCTGGACGGGGTAGTTGTAGGTGAAGGAGCCGGAGGATCCGCCGGCCGACCATGCCTGGCTGGGTGCCAGGCTTGTGGCGCTGTAGCTCCCGGCGCCGCCTCCGGGGGTACTCGTCAGGGCGAGGACGGTCGCGGGTGGCGCGGCCGGTGTGTCCGCGGCGGAGGTGGAGGGGGTCTTGGCCAGCGGGGAGGTGCTGGGAGCGGCCGGGGGGAGGTCGACGTCGGCGACCAGTTTCCTCGTCTGCGGGTCGTAGTGCGAGGGGACGGGGGTGCGGGTGCGGCACTGCTCGGCGCCCGGGCTGGTCAGGGCGCAGGCGGGCATCGCGGCCAGGGTCGTGCGGCCGGCCCAGTCGCCGCCGTACGCCGGGGCGAGTGCGACGGGGTCGAGGCTGACGCGTGTCTTGACGCCGGCCCGCTGATCGGCGAGGGAGAGCGAGATGAGGGCGCCGTTGACCCCGGCGGCCTTGGCGGTCGTGGCGTCGGCGAGCGCGACGCTGACCTTCGGGTTGTTCTCCTGGTTCGCCGCGCGGTCGGTCCGGGTGGCGGGAGCCGGGTTCCCGGCGCCGGCTATGGACGACAGCCAGACGGGAAGGTCGCCGGCCTTCGAGGATGCCCCGGCCGCCGGCTCCTGGAGCGTGTTACCGCGGCCGTCGGAGCGTGCGGAGGTGGTTCCGTCGGCGGGTGCCTGTGCGAGTTCGACCGCCGCGGTGCCGGTGGGCGCGGGCCGGCCGCTTCTGTCCACGGGCGGGGCCGCCGGGCTGCGCTTGGCGCGGGCCGGCGCGGGTGGCGCGGCATTGCTGCCGGTGACCGAGACCGTGCCGGGCAGTGGTGTGTTCGGCGGTGACCAGACCCGTTTGTAGTCGGGGGCCGCAGCGAACGCGATTCCCCCTGCGGGCACCACCAAGGATGCGACGACCGCCAGGGTGCTGAGCATCGCGGTTCGTGAGCGTCGCGTGTTGACAGCCCGTCGACGGGCCGAGCGAGCACGGTGAGAGAACACCGTCCACCCTCCGTTGGTGACCGCGCCCGGGGACACGGCTAGTTGATCAAAGGCCAGCCGACCTTATGGGTCGCCTACATCCCATGTCGAGGAGTCGATAAAGACTCGTCCCTGGTGATTTAAATCACCCCTATGCGAACGGTGCGAACTGGTGCCAAATCAGTACATTGCCGCACGCGAACCATTGACGGTCCCTCACCGGGGGCGACATGTTGCGTCTGTCCTGTGCGCAGTGCCTGCCCGGCCGCGTCCGCACCACTTCCTCGTCGGGAAGGCTTCGCCGTGCCCACGCCCCCCAGACCACGCTCCGCCCCGCGCCGCGCGAGCCCCGCGGTCCTGCGCCTTCCCGCGCTCGGCCTCGGGATCGCGCTGTGTGTCGGCCTGCCCGCGCCGTCCGCGCTCGCGGCCGCGCCGCCCGCACCCAAGAGCCTCGCCGAGGTGATCGCCGAGGCAGACGCCGAACACGCCAAGATCCGCCCGCCCGCCACGGACGCCGAGAAGGCCATCGCCCAGGCGAAGGCGACCGGCAAGGCGGTGGCGGTGGAGTCCCTGACGGACGACTACAGCGAGACCGTCGCCACGCCGCAGGGCCGCCTGAGGAAGTCCCAGTACCTGGAACGGCAGCGGGTCCGGCAGAACGGGGCCTGGGTGCCCCTCGACGCCACCCTCGTCGCCGACCCGAAGGGCGGATTCCGCCCGAAGGCGCCCGGGGCGGGCGTGCACTTGTCGGGCGGCGGCCCCGGGGCACTGGCGACCCTCACCAGCTCCGACGGCAAGCAGATCACGCTCCACTCCCCCTTCCCGCTGACCCAGGGAACGGTGGACGAGGACGGTGACGCGGTGCTCTACCCCGATGTGGCGCCCGGCATCGATCTGAAGGCCACGGTCACCAAGTTCGGCGGCCTCGGCACCGTCCTGGTGGTGAAGAACGCCGCCGCCGCGGCCAACCCCGCGCTCCGGTCGGTCACCTTCCCCGCCACCACCACCGGCGTGACCATCACGTCGGACGCCGCCTACAACCTCACGGCCACAGCCGAGGACGGCACGACACGCTGGCACGCTCCCGCCCCCCGGATGTGGGACAGCACCACCACACCACCGGTCCAGGCCTCCGGGCCCGCCCCGTCCGCCACCGCGGCCCCCTCCGCGCTGAAGGGCGCTGGCGCCGCGGGCGCCCGAGGCGCCGAGCAGGCCACGGCCCCCGACGACCCCGAGGCACCGGCGGCCAGCACGGTCGACGGACCTGGCAGCAACGCCCGGGTCGCCGTCATGCCCACCACCGCCGGCACCGCAGGCATCACCCTGAACCCCGATCAGGACATCCTCGCCCACGGCGAGGGTCCCTGGTTCATCGACCCCGGGTGGATCCACGACGACCGCACCGGCAACGGCTGGACCTGGACGCAGTCCGCCTACCCGAACACGAACAACTACCTCAAGACCGCCACGACCCAGGAGCCCTACAACCGGCCCGGCGTCGGCAAGCAGGACTACCAGGTCAAGACGGGTCTCGAACGGGCGTTCTTCCAGATCGACACCCACGGCTTCGAGGGCGCGATCATCAACAGCGCCGAAATGACGATGTGGCAGGCCAAGTCCTCCAACTGGGACTGCGACAAGAGCTACCCGCTCAAACTGTTCGTCGCCGACCGGCCCATCGGCTACGGCACGACGTGGAACAACGCCCCCGGGCACCTGGGCGGCCAGGTCGGCGACACCGCCTGGGTCGCCGGATCCGGAAACGCCGGCTGCGCCAACCCCGCCAAGTTCACGTACAACGTGACCGACGCCTACCGTGCCTGGGCCGGCGGAGCACCCAGCATGTCCTTCACCGTCGAGGGCGACGAGAACGACAAACTCGCGTTCAAACGACTGGACTACCAGCCCGTCGTCGAGGTCGAGTACGACCGGGCCCCCAACGCCCCCACCAACCCCTACACCTACCCCACCCCGCGAACCGTGTCGCCGAACCAGACCGTCCAGGGCTGCGACGGCAACGGATGGGGATGGCTGGGCGCCGGATCGGACCTGGGCAACGTCACACTGAACGCGACCGTCAGTAGCCCCGTCCAGCAGACCCTCTACTCCTGGAGTCACATCTGGGACTACACCCTGCCCGGCGTCCCGGACGTCGCGTTCGGCTACGCGGGCCCCGTCGGCAACAACAGCAACGCGGCCTACCAGGTCCCCGCCGGCGTCATCCAGGACGGCCACGTCTACGGCTACAGCATCATGTCCAGCGACGCGCTGGTGGCCATGTCGGCCTCGACCCCGACCTGTCACTTCGGGGTCGACCAGACCCCGCCCACCGTGCAGGTCCCCTCACTCTACGACCGGCTGTCCGACGACGCGCTCGCCACCCAGTTCCCGCCCTCGGGCAACGGGCAGAGCACCGCGCTGCGCTCCAACCAGTGGGGCCACGTCCCCTACACCCCCGTCGACCCGAACCCCTCGGGCGGCCAGACCTCCGGCGTCGTGTGCGCCCGCTGGAGCTTCGACCCGCAACTCGAAGGCGCCTCCTGGCAGTGCGGCGCATCGATGCCGGCGAGCGCCATCCCGGTCTATCCCACCGCCTGGGGCACCAACATCCTCTACATCCAGGTCCAGGACAACGCCGGCAACGTCTCCCCGGTCTCCCAGTACGCCTTCTACGTCCCGTGGAACCCCGACGGCCCGCAGCCCGTCTTCGGCGACGTCACCGGTGACGGCGCCGCCGACATCCTCACCGCCGACCAGGCCGGCAACCTGCGCACCTACAGCATCCCCGGCAACACCGTAACGAAGAGCCCGAGCGCCGCACTCGCCGCCGTCCCCAGCGACACCCCGAACCGGCAGACGTGGGCGAGCGACGCCGTCCAGTACAGCCACCGCGGCGCGCTCACCGGCGGCAAGCACGTCGACGACCTGTTCGTCCACGTCAAGGACGATCCGAACCTCTTCGTCTACGGCAACCCCGGCAACACCCGCTCCACGGGCCGCTACAACAGCAAGGCCCCGCTCGGCCGGCCCGCCTGCGTGAGCCCGCCCAACGACTCCGCCTACTGCACCGGCTACGCCGACGACTGGTCACGCACCCTGCGGGTCGCCGCACTCGGCGATCCCGTCCACACCGACCTCGACATCAAGCTGGAGTTCAAGAACAAGACCGGCCTGATCACGGTCGAGGCGAACAGCGACGGCAGCGACGCCGCCCTGTGGTTCTTCCCCGCCACCACCACCAACCAGTTCGGCCAGCCCGTGCGCCTGGCGTCCGGCGGATGGAAGGACATGGAGCTCCTCGCCCCCGGTGACTGGGCCGGCCAGGGCCACCCCGGACTGTGGGCACGCAACCTCCGCCCGGCCGGCGCCGACCCGAACTCCGGAACGCTGACCGCCCACACCTTCGCCACCGGCACCCTCGACGTCGTCGACCCGGACTTCGGGGAACCCGTCCTCGACGAGAACGGTCTCCCGCTGGCCGTACCGACACTGACCGGCATCGCCGGCACGACCGTCATCGGCAACGTCCCCGTCGCCACCTGGCCCGTCCTCGGCTCCGAGGGCGACCTCCTCGGCAACGGCTCGCCCGCCCTGTGGGGCCGCAACGCCGACACCGGCGACATCCAGATCTGGTGGGGACACCGCACCACGGACTCCGCCGGCCCCGGCATCGGCTGGGACGCCGGCCCGGACTCGATCGCCAACATCCGGGTGACCCCGGACTGGTACAACCTCGACCGCCACAACACCCTCCACACCGACCCCGGCGCACCCGTCCTCGACAGCACCCTGACCAACCCGCTCGTCCGCAGCGGAAGCCCCGGATTCACCGCCGACCGCAACGCCACCGTCGACAACGCCTCCACCCTCGACGGCGGCAGCTACTACCGCAGCTCCCAGGCACCCGGCATCGACACCCTCCGCAGCTACAGCGTCGCCGCCTGGGCCAGACTCGACAGCGCCAACGGCTACGGCACCGTGCTCTCCCTCAACGGCAACGACCGCAGCCCCTTCTACCTCCAGTACTCCGCCGCCGCCGGCACCTGGGCCTTCGTCGCCCCCTACGAGGACTGGCGCCACACCAGCACCTACTACCTCGCCGGCGGCACGACCCAGGCCCAGGCCCAGGTCGGCCAGTGGACCCACCTCGTGGGCAGCTACAACGCCGTGTCCGCCACCATGACCCTCTACGTCAACGGACGAGCCGTCGGCGCCGCCAAGAACCCCCACCCCTGGCGCAGCGGCGGAACCCTCACCATCGGCGCCGCCACCACCAACTACTACCCCGACGAGGACGGCTTCCACGGCGCCATCGGCGACGTGCGCACCTACCCCTACGCGCTCACCGACCCGCAGGTCAGCAACCTGGCCATCAGCGGCACCACCATCTCCATCCACAGCGCCCACGACGGCGGGAAATGCCTCGACAACCTCGGCGCGGGCACGGAGGTCGGCATCTGGGACTGTTGGAGGGGCCCGAACCAGCAATTCCGGTTCAACACCGACAACCACGCCCTCATCATCCAGAACAAGTGCGTCACCGTCCGCGACGAGGGAACCGGCAACGGGACCCCCGTCGTCCTCACCGACTGCGACAACCTCAAGGGCGGCCAGAAATGGCTGCGCCGCGCCGACAACAGCCTCTACAACCCCCACTCCGGCCGCTGCCTCGAACTGCCCCAGTGGGCCACCACGAACGGCACACGCCTGGGCATCTGGGACTGCCACCCCGGTGCCAACCAACGCTGGCTGCTCAACCCGGCCACCTGACACACCCTGTCCCGAGCGCAGGCCCCTCACCGCACCACGGTGAGGGGCCCGCCCCATGAACCACACACCCCGGCCCCCGAACCGCCACCCCGCACAGGCCTCACCCCCGACACGGGCTTCGCCCCCCGCCCCCTGCTCCCCGGCACGCGGCAGACGCCCCCGGGGGGATCCGGGCACGCGCAGCGGCCGGCGCCACGCTCCGGACGACAACAGCACCACGACCCGGACACACAACAACAGCCAGTGAACCGGCAGGCAGAGCCCGCAACCCCACACCGCACCGCCGGGAACCGCCGGGCCCGAACCTGGCAGAGCCGGGGCAGGACCGGGACCGGTCCAGGGGCCGCGCAAGGGGCAGGTGGTCCAGGACCGGGCCGGGCCGGGCCGGGCAGCCACCACGCCCACGACGCCCCGAACAGAGCCGAGAACTTACAACCGAAGCAACGGCCAGCCACACCCGTAACCGACCGGCCGGACCCGCAGTCAGGGGCCAGAGGTCAGCGGTTGGCGCTCCGGCGTCCCCGCTCGATTCGGACGAGTGCCACGAAACCAACGGCGAAGAGCACGACGACAGCCACCTGGTGGGTCGTGTCCTTCCAGAGGTGATGGACCATCCACTGGGTTATGCCGTCCGGTGCGTTCACGCCGATGATCGTATGCCGGAACCTCTCCCGTCCTTGCTGGGGGCCGGAGTGGGAGCCTTATCGTGGCCGATTCTTCACCTCGCGGACGGGCGGAACTCCGGCAGAACCCCCGGGGACGGGCCGGCGGACACCCACACCCCCAGGAGCAGTAGCGTCAGCGGCTGCGGCCAGGAACAGCGACCGGCCCGGATACAGGCCGGGGAGCAGCAGCGGCAACCAGGGCGAGGCGGGGGCCGGGCGGCCCGATCCCGCGGGCCGGCGACGGCTGGCAGCCGCGCACCGGACGGGCACGCGACCGGCCCGGCAGCGGCCAGGCGCGGGCCCCGGGTGTCCCGTCCCGAGCGATCTGGTCGGCGGGTAGGGCTGTGACCTGTGGCGATCCGGATCGCGTGAGACGGCGGGCGGTCGAGGATCCCAGGTGATCCCGTCCCCTGGGGGTGGAGGCCGGTGTTGTCTCGTTTGGTCCGGTCCGGTGCCGCCGTCTCACACCGGGACCAGGGCCGGGTGGTGAGCCGCGGCCTGGGTTCCCCGCAGATCGTGACGGGCCGTCCGACCGTTCCCGCGCGTCGAGGGACCCGGTGAGGAGCCGATAGGGAGCTGGTCCCGGCCCCGGTGTCGGCCCGGCTGCCGCCGCCCAGTCCGGGCCCGCGAAGGCCGCCCGAACCGCCCCGCGCAAGCACGGGGAGCGGCTCGCCCTGGACGGCGGTAGGCACCGCGGGGGTGAAGCCTCGCTCTGTTCCTCGCCGACAGCCGTCGCTGACGGGGCGCCATCGCGGCCGAGCGCGCCGAGCGGCTCACCGGGCTGGGCATGCGCGCGGCCGCCGCCGGCTCAGCAGCGGAGCGGTGCGAGTGCCCGCCGGAGGTCCTCCGGTTCCCGGAGGCCGACGTCCGTCAGTCCGAGCCGCGCGGCGGCCGCGGCCGTCGTGGGCCGGGGCGCCTTCCGACCGTTCCCGGCCACGCGGGTGGCGTCCGGCCGGGGCGGGGTGATGCGTCGTCAACGACTGGCGGTCCGGGCCCGCCCGGGCTGACCCCGGCTCGCCCACCGGAGCCGTCACGGGCTCCGGTCCATGTCGAGCCGGGGGTGATCCGGTGGGGAGGAGCCCGATCGGCGGCTGCTCGGCGCGGTCGGCAGAGACGAACCTGATACGTGGGCGATCGGCCCTTCGGTGGCACCGGACGTCGCCCACGATCCCGTGAGAGATGCACATGCGGTCCAGCTCGATGACGAGGTCGCTCGTCAGCCTCACCATCGCCGCCGGTATCGCCGCCGGCGCCTCGGCGGGCGCGGCCTTCGCGACGCCCGAGTCTGCCGCCCGGCAGGCGGCAGGCTCCCGGGCCGGCGCACGACTCACAGCCGTCGAGAACCCGGGCCTGAGCGCCTCGGAGGCCGAGTACGTCCAGGGCCGGCCGGCGAACCACTGGGCCGCAGACAGCTGCTGTCGGCGGCCCAGGCGCAGTGCGACGACGGCGCTCTTGGCCTGGACGGCGAGCAGTCCCGCTTCGACGCAGTGGCCAGACACATCCCCTTGGACCAGGGCGGTGCGGCCGTCGGGAAGCACGAGGGTCTCCACGAAGTCGCGGGCGACGACGCCTTCGACCGTGAGGACCACGGTGTGCGCGGAGACGCCCGGGCCCGGGCTGTCCGAAGCCCACCGCAACTGGGCCACGATCACTCTGATGACCCGCCGCCTGGCCAGGCACCAGACCCGCTTGGCCCCGGCGGCCGAGGGACCGCTGGCAGCCTGATCAGGCCGGTTGCACCTGGTGCCTCCCGTGGCCGTGGGAGCGCCGGGCGGCGGGTCAGGTGGGGGTGATGTCGCCGAGCTTCCAGGTGCGGTCGAAGTACGGCTCCAGGGGTCCGTAGAACCGGAAGTAGGAGAACCAGTGCCGGCCGGGCAGGGTCTGCACCCAGTTCGACTCGCCACTGGCGGGGGGTTCGGGGCCGAAGCGCAGGTCGACCGAGCCGTCGGCGTTGCAGGTCAGGTCGGGATCGCGCGAGCCGCGGTCGCCGCGCTGCTGGGGGTTGTCGATCAGGCAGCGGGTGGCGGCGTCGTACACGGTGGCCGACCAGAACAGCTTCGCGGGGACGTCGGCGGGCACGTGCAGGGTGTAGGAGCGGCCGCCGTCGAGCCACTGGCCGTCGGTGTCGGTGTAGGTGGCCAGGTATGCCTGGCCCTGGCCGGGGGTCCGGCTCTTCATGGCGGCCGAGAAGCTCACGGCCTCGTAGAACCAGGCCGCGCGCTCCAGGAGCTGGTCGTGGTGCTCGGCGCGCTGGTCGGAGCGGTCCAGCATCAGCACCAAATCCCACTGCCGGTCGTCCCAGTACCGGGAGCCGTCGAACCGCTTGGCGAAGGAGTTCGCCCGGGCCATCAGCTCGCCCGCGGCGGCGGCCCGGGTGAGGATGCGGACCAGGCGCTCGTCGGGGGCGAAGGGCCTGCCCTTCTCGATGCCGAGCTGCTTGAGCATGGCGAGGAAGAAGCGGTCGCGTTCGTCGACGACCTCGTCCTGGTAGATGGCGTGCAGGCGCTCCCAGTAGGCGAGGCCGCGCGGCTGGTCGCCGGACCAGGGCCGGCCGTCCGGGGAGACGATCCGGGTGGCGGACGCGCTGTCACGCTGCCCGTGCGGGTAGAGCCGGACCGCGTCCACCAGTTCCCTGGAGCGGCCGGGGTCGGGGTCCAGGGTGCGGAACCCGAACATGATGTTGGTGCCGGTGGAGGTCAGCACCCGCAGCCCCTCGGTGTCCGCCGGAGCCTGCTGCCCGGGCGCGAGGACCAGGTAGCGGCCGCCCTGTCCCTGGTCGGGGCCCATCTCGCCCATCACCGCGATCTCACGCTGCCAGAAGTCGGACACCCCGCCCGCCGTCGCGCCGGCCGGGAGCTCGATGACCAGCGGGCCGGTGCTGGCAAGGTCAACGAAGTTCAGGATGTAGGGGGTGGTGGCGTTTGCGGTGATCAGCCCGAGCCGGTCCCGGTACGTGACGTAATGGACCAGGTCGAACGGGCCCGCCCCGAACACCTCCCGGTGCACCTGCTGCCACTGCGCGTAGGACACCAGCGGCAGTGCCCACAGGTACGCCTGACAGGCCATCTGGTGGTCGAGTTCGTCGAAGACCAGGCCCAGGTCCTCGCGCTCGGGCAGCTCTCCGTCCATCCGCACCGAACCGAGCCCGCCGGGAAGCCTCACGTCATCGCCCATGCCCAGACGCTATGGGCGATCCCCCGCCCACGCATCCCGGGCCGGGGGCGCGCCTGCCGTCGGTGTCAGGTGCTGACGGGCCTGCGTGCCGGTGCCGCGCCTCCCCGGTCACAGATAGTACAAATAGGGCATATTCCTGCGGAGAGGGTGGCGGCGCATGAACGGTGCGGATCTGGACGCGGTACGGGAGACGGCGGCGCGGGGCTGGCTGTACGGGCATCCGATGCTGGAGAACTATCGGACGATGTACGCGCAGGCCGTCGACGCGGACGACCACCGCTACGCGGGCGGGTTCGGAACGTTCCGGCACTACCCGCAGCCGTCCCGGCCGGAGAACACCGACGTCGTCACCCCGAACAACGACACCCCGTACTCGTGGGCGTGGCTGGACCTGCGCGCGGAGCCGTGGGTGCTGTCGGTGCCGGTGATGAACCGCTACTACGTGATGCCCTTCCACGACCTCGACACCACCTACGTCGGGTTCGTCGGCGCGCGCACCACCGGGCAGGACGCGGGCGACCACCTGATCGCCGGGCCCGGCTGGGACGGCCAGGCACCCGAGGGGATCGCCGGGGTGCTGCACGCGGACACCCAGCTCGTGGGCTGCGTGGGCCGTACCTACCTCGCCGGGATCACCGACGCGGACGTGGCGGACCTGAAGGCCGTCCAGGAGCAGTACCGGCTGCGGCCGCTGAGCGCATTCACCGGCCACGACGCCCCCGCCCCGGCGCCCGAGCCCGACTGGCCCGTCTGGCGGGAGGAGGCGGGCACCAGCATCGAGTTCTTCACCGTGCTGGACTTCCTTCTCGGCTTCTTCCCCGTCCTGCCCGCCCAGAAGGACCTGCGCGAGCGCCTGGCCGCCCTCGGCGTCGACGGCTCCGGAACCTTCGAGCCCGCCGACCTCGCGCCCGAGGTCCGCACCGCCATGGAGCAGGGCATCGCCGACGGCCGCGAGCGGCTGGCCGCCGTTCTGGACTCCGCGACCGACGCGAGCTCCTTCTTCGGCACCCGCGAGCAGCTGGGCGAGGACTACCTGACCCGCTCGGTCGCCGCGGACAAGGGCCTGTACGGGCTGCCCGCCGCCGAGGCCTGGTACGGCGGGTGGGTCACCGACGACGCCGGCAACCGGCCCCCGAACGCAGCGAGCCGCGACTACACCATCCACTTCACCGCCGACCGGCTCCCCAAGGCCCGGTTCTTCTGGTCCGCCACCATGTACCGCCTGCCCGAACGCCTCCTGGTGGAGAACCCCGCCGACCGCTACTCCATCGGCGACCGCACCCCCGGGCTCGTCTACGACCAGGACGGCGGCCTCACCCTGCACGTGCAGCACACCCGCCCCGCCGACCCGCAGCGGGCCGCGAACTGGCTGCCCGCACCCAACGGGCCGTTCACCGTCGTCATCCGCATGTACGCGGCCGATCCGGCCGTCCTGGACGGCACCTGGACGCTGCCCGCACTGACCGCGGGAAGCTGACCGTGGGGGACCCGATCGGGCAGATGCTGCCCTCCGCCGTCGGCATCGCCATCAGCCCGCTGCCGCTGATCGCCGTCATCCTGATGCTCGCCACCCCCAAGGGCCGCACCAACGGCATCGCCTTCGCCACCGGCTGGACCCTGTCCCTGGCCGCCGCCACCGCACTGCTGGTCCTGGCCGGCTCCGGCGCAGACGCCTCGGGCGGGGACGGGGCCCCGGCCACGTGGACCGGCTGGGTCAAGCTCGCCCTCGGCGTGGTGTTCGTCCTGCTGGCCGTCAAGCAGTTCACCGGCCGTCCCCGTGAAGGCCACGTCGCGGCCCCGCCCGGGTGGATGAAGGCGATCGACCGGTTCACCCCCGCCAAGTCCGCCGGCCTCGCCGCGGCGCTGGCCGTCGCCAACCCCAAGAACCTGGTCCTCGTCGTCGGCGGGGCCCTCGTGATCGCGGGCAGCGCCGCGGGCACCGGCGGCAAGACCGTCGCGGCCGCCCTCATGGTCGCCGTCGCCTCGCTGTGCACCACCGTGCCGCTGGCCGTCTACCTCTTGGGCGGCGAACGCTCCGCCAAGACCCTCGACGGCTGGAAAGCCTGGATGTCCGTCCACAACGCCGCCATCATGACCACCGTCCTCGGCATCCTCGGCGCCAAGTACATCGGCGACGCCATCACCACACTCACCACCTGACCGCCGGGCCCAGTCACCGGCGAGACACGACCCCCAACCGTATGAAGCGACGATCATCGGCAGAAGCCCCTCGGCAGCCAAACCCCCTCTGAACAGGCGCGGAAGGTTCAGACACAGCCGCTCAGCTTGTGATTTATCCGGTGCGGCGGGGTTTGGTGCCGACCTTGTGATGAGCCGGTCGGCGGTAGGGCTCGCCGGTGGCCAGGAGCAGGCCCACGTCGTAGCGGTTCGCGGGGCGGCGGTTCTTGGAGCCGGGCGGG
>NZ_JAQYWZ010000899.1:0-69166 GCF_036290945.1 Streptomyces sp. BE303 | reverse complement strand
GTTCGAGGAGGGCATCTCGCACTCCCGGATGTTCCTGGACCCGGCCCGCCCGGGCGTCGAGGACCTCATCGACTCGATCGTGGCCGGCGTGCGCAGCTCCTGCACCTACGCGGGCGCGGCCTCCCTGGAGGAGTTCCACGAGAAGGCCGTCGTCGGCATCCAGAGCGCCGCCGGCTACGCCGAGGGCAAGCCGCTCCACTCCAGCTGGAGTTGACGGACAGTCGCCTCGTCGCGGTTCGGCGGCGGACGGGGGCCCGGGACGCTCCGTCCGCCGCCGGGACCCTTCACCGGCTCCTGCGGGCGGCGTCGTTCGGCGGCGTTCGGCGGCGCACCCACTCCCCGGACCGCCCCGGACCACCCGCCTGGTCGTGGCGGTGGGCCGACCCCTGCCCGGCAACCGCAACGACTGCAGGGCAGGGGAGGAATCCGGGGCCAGAGCCGCCGTCGGCCGAACAACCACGACCGCCGACGGCGGCTGCCCCGGAACCGGCCTCGTCATCCCGCACCGCCGTCCCAGAGGAGGCGAACCGACGGACTCGCAGGCCGAACACGACCGCGACCACCAACGGGTTCGCACCCGCGTCGAGCACGCCTTCGCCCGGATGAAGACCTGGAAGATCCTGCGCGACCGCCGCCCGAGAGGCGACGGTGTGCGCCACGCGATGCACGGCGTTGCCCGCCCGCACAACCTCGCTCTCACGGGATGACTCCCGCCGCATGCGGGGCCTGAGTTCCCGGGAGAGGGCTCCCCACCTCGCAGTCTAGGAGGAGAAATCAGGCGAGGCAGAACTCGTTGCCCTCGATGTCCTGCATCGTGATGCACGACTCGTTGACGCCATCGGCGCGCTGCGTCAGCACGTGCTTCGCGCCGAGCACCATCAGCCGCGCGCACTCGGCCTCGAGTGTGGCCAGGCGCTCGTCACCCACGAGCCCGACGCCGGCCCGCACATCGAGATGCACCCGGTTCTTGACGACCTTGCCTTCGGGAACTCGCTGGAAGAGCAGGCGCGGAGCCACACCCGCGGGATCAGTGCACGCGAAGTAGATCGCGTCCTCGGGCGGCAGCGAGCGGTAGCACTCCTCCCACGTGGCGAAGCCCTCCGGGACCGCCGGCAGGACGTACCCCAGCACCTCGCACCAGAAGGCGGCGAGGCGCACAGGCTCCGCGCAGTCGAAGGCCACTTGGAACTGTTTGATCGTTGACATTGGCGCACAGTAACAGGGGTTCTGCTCATCTCCGCAGGTCAGGGGGTCCGCAGGTGGTCAGGAGGAGGGCTGCTGCCCGCTGTCGCGCTCGTGCGGTCGCAGGGGTGAACCGAGGTCACCGTCCCTCCAGAGGGAACCCGGCCGGCCACTCTCGTGCTGTCGAAGACCAGTGACGGGACAACCTTCAGCCGTCCGCAGGCCCGGCTCCGCCGCACCGGTCGGATCCGGCTGCCCGCCCGCGCCCCCGGCGACGGCGCCCGCCTCGGCGCCTACGGCCAACGCCACCTGCCCAGAGGGGCGTTGGGCGATCCTGCACGGCGGCCCGGCACCGCTCCCGGTCGGGCCCGACCCTCCACCTCGCTGACCCGCCCACGCTGTGGCGCCGGTCGCCCTCGGGACCCTTGTCCCGACATCAGGGACCAACGGCCCGCAGACCCGCCCGGCACCCCCGGTGCAAGCTGTCGGCAGACGCCCGGGCCGGAGCTCCACAGCACCGCCCGGCCCACCGGCCGTGACCCGGCCGCCGCGTGCGCCACCCTGCACCGACGCACCGCAGCGCCACCGCACCGCGCCCCTTGGCACCCGCCGCCCGCCCCGCACCCGGCGGCGGCACGCACGGACCACCGCCCCACCACGTCACCCCACCAGGGCACTTCGGCGCAGCCGCTCGGCGCGCCACCCCACCGAGGAGAGCCGTCATGGCCACCCAGCACACCCCTGCCCCCACACCCCTGACGCCCCGCCGCACCGGCCGCCCGGAGGACGGTGCCACCACCCGGGCCCCGTTCGCGACCGCCGCCACCCTCGCCACCGCCCGCATCGCCCTCGGCGCCGTCTTCGTCTGGGCCTTCCTCGACAAGACCTTCGGCCTCGGCTACGCCACCGCCGCGGGGCGTGCCTGGCTCGACGGCGCCTCCCCGACCGAGGGCTTCCTCGGCCACGTCGCCGCCGGCCCGCTGCGCGGAACCTTCCACGCCATGGCCGGTCAGACCTGGGTCGACTGGCTGTTCATGGCGAGCCTGCTCGGCCTCGGCCTCGCCCTCCTCGGCGGGATCGGGCTCCGGATCGCCGCCGTGGGCGGCACCGCCCTCCTCGCCCTGATGTGGGCCGCCGAGTGGCCGCCCGCCCGCCACCTCGCCGACGGCACCGCCAGCGGCTCCAGCAACCCGCTGATCGACTACCACCTCGTCTACGCCCTGCTCCTCGCCGTCCTCGCCGTCACCGGCACCGGCACCACCTGGGGCCTCGGCCACCGCTGGACCGCCCTCCCCGCCGTCCGCACCCGCCCCTGGCTCCACTGACCCACCCCGGACGGCCCCCGCCCCCGCCTCCGCTCGATGGCGGGGGCGGGGGCGGTGCGGTGGCCGGGTGGACACGAGCCGGAACGGCCGATCGACGAGGGGCAGCTCGCCCCCCGTTCAGGTCGCGGGAGTTCCGTGGCTACCGGATCCCTCCCGCTGATGGCCGTTGTCGAACAGGAGGGCGGGTTCGGCGAGGATGTCGCGGCCGGCCTCGCTCTTGTAGATCTCGTCGACGCTGCCGAACCGGGCCTCGGCATAATCGAGTTCGAGCAGCGACGCAGCCTGGCGGACGGATGCCTCGTCGGGGCCCTCGATCTCCACGAAGGTGGCGAGGTCGGGCCAGGTGTCGAAGTCGAAGGCGACCTCACCCAGACGCCACTCCTCTCGATAGTTCTCCTGGTAACGGACCTCCCGCAGACCGAGGCTGCGGAGGATCTCGGCCATGGACTGCAGATCGGCCACCTCGGTCTCGATCTCGGTGGTGCCGTCGATCGTGGTGGCGTCGGTGACCTGCTTGAGCGTCAACGTGGATCGGGTAGCCTCGTCGCGCAGACGGACCCAAGCACCGCCGTCGAGGGCATCGCTCTCGAAGATCTTCCTGGTGAGCAGGGTGCGGGGGAAAGCCTGGACGGCTCCCAGAACTGTCAGTCGCGCCTGGAGGTCGGCCACGTCGACAGCGAGGAACTTGGCCTCGTACTCGTGCTTCATGCGTTCTTCTTCCCGTGCGGGTGAGGGTGGTCCGACGTGCGGGCTGCGAGGAGCAGTCCCATCCGGTGGGTATGGTCCTGGAGCCGGCCGAGGTGGGCCCGCTCGGTGAACTCCGCAGTCCGCAGCGTCAGCAGAACGTTCCAGGCGCCGGTGAAGTGGCGGCTGAGCTTCTCGGGCGATGTGTAGTGGTCGACCAGATGGTGGCGCGCCTCCACCGGCATCATGAACTCCGCGCCGAACAGACCATCGGCGCGCACCAGGAGCTGCATGCGGGCGACGAACTCGGCGAGCGGGCGGCGGTGGTTGACGCTGTAGTGCCAGGAGCAGCTGGTCCAAACCGCGTCGCAGAGCCTGTCGAGCGGCTCGGAGCCGAGGAAGTCCTGCTCCACGACCTGGACCCGGTCATACAGGTCTTCGAGCCTGAGACGGTCGATCAGCCCCGTCGCGTGGGCGTGTGCGGTGCCGGGCAGGTGCACTTCTCCGCCGTGAAGGGCGAGCGGGTCGCGTTCGACCGCGATGACGCGGTAGCCGGCGGCTGCCAGTGGAAGGACGAACTTGCCGTCGCTCGCGCCGATGACCGCGACGGTGGCGTCACGGGGCGCGTGCTCCTTCAGCGCGGCGAGGAACTGGGGGAAGAAGGTGAGGGTGTGCTCCCAAAGGCTCCGTGTCTGCACGGCAGTGGGATCCTTCCGCGTCGATGGCGAGGATGGACTGGACTACCTGCTCCGGTTCGAGGCCCGTGGTGTCCACCCGGCGCATCGGGAACTGCGCGTAGGCGGTGGTGATCCGCTCGACCACGTCCTCACCGAGGGCGTCCCACCGGGAGATCGGCTTGTGCCGCCCGGCGAGGCGGCGTTGGCGCTCGTCCTCCGTGCAGAACAGCTGGTAGGTGACAGGTTGGGGGAGATCCGGTGGCAGTATGACGCCGAGATTCGCGCCCAGGGCTCGATGGTTGGCCAGGCACCGGGCGAAGTAGCTCTCCACGACGACCGGGACGTCGGCGGCGAGGTGGTGCCGTATCTCGTCGACGGCGGTGAAGAGTGCGGAGAGGTAGAAGCTCATCCGGGCTTCGATGTTGTCCCGCATGTCGATCTCGCGCCGCAGTGGCTGGTAGAAGACCGGCACGGTGGGGACGAGAACGGCTTCGCGGGCTGCGGCGAGCATCGGTGCGACGGTCGATTTGCCGGTGCCGCGCAGCCCTTCGAGGCTCTCGAACAGCGGACGGTCAGACACGGGCGTACACCACGTCCGGAACGGCGAGGGTGAGTTCGTCGGTCGCGGAGGGCCGGTGGACGATGTGACCGGCGAGCTTGTCGTACCAGAAAGCATGCGAGTCCTTGCCGACGGCCTTGCAGGACATGGTGAGCGCACCGCGCGGGTCGGCCTCGATCCGCTCGATCTCTCGCGGTCCGTCGATGTGAGCGCAGATGTCCGGGGCACCGTCCTCGGACAGGTCCTCGTCAACGATCACCTCGATCGAGAGCTTCGCGCCCTTCAGCCGTTCGCGCAGGCGGGCGTACGCGGCGGGCTCGGTCACGAGCAGCTCGGGGTGGTCGGCCGCGTTGCCGACCGGGCGCATGCAGTGGAGCTTCAGTTGTCGGGCCCCGAAGTCCTGGAGGGTACGAGCCAGCGGGACCACCTCGTCGATGTTGCGGGCGGTCACCGTCATGGTGGCCCCGGTGGCGACACCGAGCTCCCGCGCCAGGTCGAGCGCGCTCAGCGCGCCCTGGTAGCTGCCGAACCTGCGGACGTGGTCGTTGGTCGCGCCGATGCCCTCCAACGACACCCTCAGCAGGTCGAGGTAGGGGGCGATCTCCGCGAGCCGGCGCTCGATGCGGTAGCCGTTGGTGCAAATCTGGACCTGCAGACCGAGTTCCTGTTTGGCATGGCGGACGACCTGCGGCAGGGCCTTGTAGATGAACGGCTCGCCACCGAGCAGGGTGACGGCCTCGGTGCCGTACCGGTCACGCATGAGGGTGAGGAGCTCGATGGCCTCCTCTGACGAGAACGCGTCCGCGTGTTTGAGCCGCTCGCCGTGGAAGCAGTGCAGGCACTCGAAGTTGCAGCGGTACAACAACTGCAGGTAGAGCATTCGGATCCGCTGGATCCCGGTCACTTCGCCGATCATACGAGTCTCCCTCGGCCGGTCGCTCGGCTGGTGACCTGATGGTGGCGAAGGGTTCCGGGATGGCGGCACCGCGTACCGGGACGGCTCGGGGACGTCTTGGGACGTTCTCAGTCGGACGCGAATGACCGCAGGAGTTTCAGAAGAGCCGGGGTGTCGGAGAGGTCCGGCAGCACGGTGCTCGCGCCCGCCGCAATCAGGTCGGCTTGGCTGTCGACACCCGTGGCCACGGCGATGACCCCGGCCTCGGAGGTGAGCGCCGCCTCGACATCACGAGGAGTGTCCCCCACCAGGACCACTGGTACGTCAACAGGCAGGCCGCGGTGTCGGCGAGCACGTTCTCGCGCGACGGCCACCAGCTCACGGCGCTGAACGGCATCGGCCCCGTAGGCTCCGACGGCCAGATCCAGCAGGTCGTCGAGGCCGAAGGCCGCGAGCTTCACCCGCGCGTTGGCCGCAATGTTGCCGGTCAGTACCGAAGAGACCCAGCCGGGCCGGTCGGCTGCCGCTTCGAGTGCTGCCCGGACGCCCGGGAGAGCCGTGCCGCGTCGGCGGAGGTCGTCGAACCGCTCGATCCCCGCCACTTCGAGGGCCGTCTGGACTGTCGGCCAGTCGGGCTCCGGCCGATCGTTGCGGCGGAACATCTCACGCATGATCAGGCGGTCGGTTCGGCCTTCGGTCCGGGCCGCATGGTTCGGTGGATACCCCGCCAGGGCGGCGAAGGCGGCCGCGTAGATCTCCTTGCTGACCCCCGCGTTCTCGATGAGCGTGTGGTCGATGTCCCAGAGGATGATCAGCGGCATGGCGCCAGCGTAGGCACCCTGCCGATCCGTGAGCCCACGAGGTGTCCCCCTACCTCCTTGCAAGCCGACGCCTGCCTCGGCTTGTATGGTTTCCGTGAACGAGCGACTTCGCTCCGTACTCGCTCAGCGCGGCGTCTCTCCCGAGTTGCTCGCCGCCGCGTGCGAGGTGGACCCCAAGACCGTGGGCCGCTGGATCGGCGGACGAGTGCCGCACCCGCGACACCGCTTCGCGGCCGCCCAGCACCTACGAGTGGAGGAGACCTTCCTCTGGCCCGCACCGGCGCCACTGGCGGGCAGGCCGCTCGCGGCCGGCACCGAGCTGGTCGGCACCTACGTCAACCGAGCGAGCGTGCCACGGGAGATGTGGTTGTCGTTGCTGCGGGAGGCCGAGACCCAGATCGACGTGCTCGTGTTCTCCGGGACGTTCTTCGCACAGACCAACCCGCACGTCGCCAGGATGCTTGCGGAACGGGCCTCGGCCGGTGTTCGCGTCCGTCTGTGCTTCGGAGATCCGGCTGGCAGGGCGGCCGTTGTCCGGGGGCGTGAGGAGGGTATCGGTGACGCGCTCGCCGCGAAGATCCGTGCCTCGCTCACCTACTACCGGATCCTGCCGGACAGGGCCGGCTGCGAGGTGCGCCTCCACGACACCACGCTCTACAACTCGCTGTTCCGCTACGACGGTGACCTCCTGGTCAATCCGCACGTGTGGGGCCAGCCCGCGAGTGCCAACCCTCTGCTCCACCTCAGGAGGGTCGACTCCACAGGATGGTTCGACAACTACGCTCAGAGCTTCGAAGCCGTCTGGGACGGCGCGAAACCCTGGACACCCGTATCGGAGGGGAACACCGCACATGGGCAGGACTGAGTATCTCGACGACCCCGACGCCCCCAAGGCCAACACCCTCGTTCCTGCGAGCAACCTGCTCGTGGCCGACCACAACGGCGCCATCCTGATGCAGCGCCGACGTGACACCGGCCAGTGGGCCCTGCCCGGCGGGGCGCAGGACATCGGCGAGACCGCTGCCCAGTGCGCCGTGCGCGAATGCCTGGAGGAGACCGGCGTGATCGCCGAGGTGACCGGATTCCTGGGCGTCTACAGCAACCCGCACCACATCGTCGCGTACACCGACGGCGAGATCCGCCAGCAGTACGAGAACGCGTACATCGGCCGGCCCGTCGGCGGCGAGCCCACGATCAACGACGAGGCCGACGACGTCCGATGGATTCGGCCCGCCGACCTCGACCGGTACGACATCCACCCCAGCATGCGCCGACAGATCGGCGACTACCTCGCCGGCACCTACCCCTACCTCGGCTGAGCGGCCAGCGCGGCCTCCACCCGCGCCACCGCCGCGAAGATCGGCGGTGCTGCCCGACGGATGAACCGCCCCACCACGCTGTCCGCCCCGTAGCGCCCCACGATCTCCGCCACTCGTTCTCCGGCGGTCGTCAGGGCCCCGTCGGGCGTCGTCGTCATGTCGCAGTAGACCAGCGCATCCACCGGCCGCCGGTCGTCCAGCAGCGGGAACTCCGTCTCCAGAACGTCGCGGAGTCCCCGCTCCTCGGCTTCGATCAGCGCGAACGAGTGGTTCGCCACCAATCGGGTCAGCCGATCATCCACCCCGTGGACGTCTCGGAGGAACCGGGCACCGTCGAGCGGGTGGAAATGGGTCATCGCCAGTCTCGGTGCATAGCCGATGTCATGCAGTAGCGCCGATGCGTGGACCACATCGGCGCTGTCGCCCAGCACACTGGCGAGACCGGCGGCCCGTGCAGCGACGCCTTTCGAATGCGCCCAGCGACGGGGCAGCACCACGGACAGTTCCGCTTCGGTGAGCCGCCACGCCCACTCGGTCAGGACCTCACTCATGTCCAGGTGCCTTCCCTCGTGGTCGAGAGGACAGTCCTCCGGCAGCAGCGCGGTCGCGTGTCGAGTGGTCGTCGCAACCCTCCGCGCCGACGATGCGACAGCCACCTGCTGCGGAGAGCTGCACACCCGGCTGTCCCCGGTCGTTCGACGGGTGTCCGAGGGATCGACGAGACGGCGACTCGTCGATCCCTCGGTGCGGTGGCCGGGTGGGGTCCGGGGGTGGTCAGCGGCGGGGGCCGGTGGTGGCGTAGGCGGTGGTGCCGACGGCGGCCAGGGTGAGGGCCGTCCAGGTACCGGCGGCCGTGCCGGGCGGGAGCAGCATCCAGGTCAGGACCTGCGTCGCCGGGTCCGTCGCGGGCGGGAGGACGAACGCGAACGACAGCCACACGAACGGCAGGACCCACGCGAACTGCGCGCCCCAGCAGGCCGCCCCGACCGCCACGAGCCCCATCAGCCCCGCGATGTCGCGCACGACGAGGGCCGGGGCGGCCGGCTGCCCGCTCACCACCTGCACCGCCAGCACCACCGCGCCGACGACGACCCCGCAGAGCAGGACGTGCGCCGCCCGGCGCGGCCACCAGCGGATCGCGGCCGTCCGGTCCAACGCGTGGTCCTGTCCGGCGAGGCCGGCCGAGAACGCCGTCGCCCCGGCGGCGAGGACGAGCGTGGACGGCAGGGGGTCCCCGGGCAGCCCGCCGCCCAGCCGGGCGAGCGTCCACACCGCCACCGCGCCGACCGCCACCACGGCGAGGGCGGCCGGTACCCGCCGCGAACGCGCGTACAGCGTCAGCCACCTCACTGGACCCTGCCGGCGGTCAGTGCGGCGAACGGGAAGTCCGTGCAGGAGACCGCGGCGGCGTGCAGGGCGCCGATCCGCTGCCGCTGCTCCGGCCCGGGCAGCGCGGTGAGCTCCTCCCACACCGGGCGGGCCATGGCGTTCCAGTCCTTCAGGGTGTACATGGTCCCGTCGAGGGGCCGGAGCTCCCCTCCGAGGACCCAGGCCGCCGCGACGCTCTGGGCGACGGCCTCCTCCAGCGTGCCGCTCTCGGCGGAGCTCCGGGCGTGGCACAGCGGCACCAGGCCCTGGCCCGTCAGGGCCCGGGTGAGCCGCTCGCCCGACGCGCCCCCGAACACCTCGTCGCCGAAGTCGACGAGCAGGGCGTCGCGCGACCGTTCCGCCTCGCCGAGGAGCTCCCTCGGAACGGTGGTCTCACGGACGGTCACGGGGGCCGCGTCGCCCAGGGCCCCGCGCAGCAGGCGCAGCGCCTCCCGGCCGGGACCGGCCATACCCGCGAGCCGTGCCTGCCGGGCCGCCGTCACGCACACCGGGCCGTCGCAGACCTGCGTCACCGCGGCCCGGTCGACGACGTACGTGGCGCGGGGGTCGGCCGGCAGCAGGAGCAGGGCGACGGCGCCGCCCGCCAGCAGCGGGGTGAGGGCGAGCAGCCGGGCGCGCGGGCCGGCGGCGGCCAGCAGCGCGAAGCCCGTCGCGGCCAGGCCGAGCAGCCAGAGCGTCTGTCCGAGGTGCACGGACGCGGACAGCGTGAAGACCGTCTGGCGCACCTCGGACACCGCCGGCGACAGCAGCGCGAGGCGGTTCGGCGCGGCGGACGACGGCACCGCGGCGTCCGTGGTCTGCCGCAGGAGGCTGACGGCCACGAAGGCGCCCACGGCCAGTGCGGGCGGCGTGAGGACGGAGGGCAGCGCCCGTCCGACCCCCATGCCCAGGACCGCCCCCGCGACCAGCGCGAGCGCCCCCACCAGCGAGACCGGCAGCCAGCCGAGGTGGGTGTACGCGGCGTCTCCGGCGAGCACCCGCACCGCACCCACGAGGAGGACGAGCCCGAAGGCCGAGACCAGCGCGAACGCCGTCGTGCCCGCCAGGGCGGCCGCGCGGTGCCGTGCGGGTCTCGGGGTGCTGGCCAGCAGTTCGGCCGTCTTCGAGCGGTGGTCGCGCAGCCCCTGGAGCGCCCCGAGACCCACCGCGAGCGGCCACAGGAACAGCAGCAGGAACCGGGTCCACAGGGCCATCGAGGTCCACTGGGCCGTCCACAGCGTGGTGCCCCTCGACCACGCTCCGGGCACGAGGTGCAGGAACGCGAGGGCGAACGCCACCACGACGGCGCCGGCCCACGGGGCGACGGAACGCCGCAGCTCGATGCGGAGGATACGGAGGTTCACCAGGCGCCCCTCGTGCGTGCGGGGTCGACGAGCAGGGCCGAGTAGCCGCGCTCCAGCGGGCTGTCTCCCACGTGTTCCGGGCCGCCGGCCGCGGCCAGCTCGTCCGGGGTGCCCTGGAAGACCAGCCGCCCCTCGGCGAAGAGCACCACGTCGGTGCAGGCCGCGGCCACGTCCTCCACCAGGTGGGTCGAGACGACCACGCAGGTGTCCGTCCCCAGCTCCTGGAGCAGCCCGCGGAAGCGGAGCCGCTGCGCCGGGTCCAGACCGACCGTCGGCTCGTCGAGCAGCAGGATCGAGGGGTCGTTGACGATCGCCTGGGCGATGCCGGCCCGCCGCACCATCCCGCCCGACAGGGCCTTCATCCGCTCGTCCGCGCGGTCGGCCAGGCCGACCCGTTCCACGGCCCGCTGCACCGCCGCGGGGATGTCCGCCGTCGGCACCTCCTTCAACCAGGCCATGTACTCGACGAACTCGCGCACGGTGAAGCGCTTGTAGTAGCCGAACTCCTGCGGAAGGTAGCCGATCCGGCGGCGCAGCGCGCGGTGTTCGCCCGGTCCGCCCGCGGGCTCCCCGAGCAGCTCCAGTGCGCCTCCGGTGGGGCGCAGCACGGTGGCCAGGGCCCGGATGAGCGTGGTCTTGCCGGCCCCGTTGGGACCGAGGAGTCCGTGGACGCCGGTGCCCAGCGACAGGTCGAGCCCGTCGACGGCCATCCGCTTCCTGCCGACCCTGACCTTCAGTCCGGTCGCCCGGATCTCCCAGGCGTAGGCCGTGGGGGCGATGTCGGCCCTGCTCACTGCGGGCATCGTGCGTTTCCTCGTCTCTCGGGGGTGGGGGGTGGCTCGGGGGTGCGGGGCAGCTCGGGGGCGGGGCGTCTCGCGAACGTTCACCGGTGGGCGCCCAGCACGGTGTAGGCGCCCCTGCGGGCGAGGACGACGCCGACGCCCAGCAGGAGGATCAGCCCCCACACGGGCAGGCCGTCCGTCCGCAGGGCGAAGGCCGTCCGGCTGGTGGCCAGGGTCGGTGCCACCACGACCGCGGCCCAGGCGGCCACCAGGACGACGGCGGCGCGGGTCACCCCGATCATCCCGCCGAGCGCCAGGGTCATCGAGGTGAAGGCCAGGCAGGGCAGGAGCCACTGGGCGGCCGTCACCCCCGTCACCCATCCGCCCGCCAGCAGCGCGGGGATCACCACGACGAGCACGGAGGCGGTGCGCCGCAGCACCAGTTGCAGCCCCGCCCTCGGGGTGGAGGCCGTCAGCTCGTACGCCGGGTCGAGGCCGCGCGACCACGAGGCCGCGACGCCGCACACGGGCAGGACGGGGGCGAGCAGCAGCATCAGGGACACCTGCCCTGAGCCGGGGCCCGCCAGGTCCAGCAGCAGGGCGAGCAGCGTCACGGCCACGACCATGGCCAGCCACGGCGTCATGGCGGGCGTCGTCCAGGCCGACAGCCGCGCCCGGCGCCGGCGCGGGGCCGACGGGGCGGTCGTCGCCAGCTGGTGTTCGAGATCGGACCAGACGGTGTCGGTCAGCGCCGCCAGGGCGGGCGCGGCGGCCGGGACGGCGGCCGACAGCCGGTCACGGCAGGGGCGGCACCCCTCCAGGTGGGCCTCCAGGGCCCACACCTCGTCCGCGACGAGGTCCGTGTCGCCGCGCGCGTATCCGTCGATCAGTCGTGCCGACGCGTGTTCCACGTTCATCCCAGTGCCTCCCGCATCGCGATCCGGGCCCGGCGGGCGCGGGTCTTGACCGTTCCCTCGGGCAGTCCGAGGACGACGGCGGTCTCCCGGACGGACAGCCCGTCGAGCACCATGGCCTGCAGTACCTCCCGGAGTTCCGGTGCGAGGCGCCGCAGCGCGTCCCCGACGTCGCCGCCGACGGTGGCCACCAGGGCCTCCTCCTCGGCCGCGGGCGCCACGGGGTGCGGGGCCGCGGCGGGCGGGGGCTCCGCGTGGTGGGCCCTGCGCCGGAACGCGTCGACGAGGCGGCGGGCCGCGATCGTCCACAGCCAGCCGACGGCCGTCCCTCCGGTCCGGCTCCCGGCGAAGGAGCCCGCCGCGCGCCACACCGCCAGGTACGTCTCCTGCATGACCTCGGCGACGATCTGCTGATCCGTGCAGCGGCGGTTCAACCGCACGGCCAGCCACGGCGACGTGCGCCGGTACAACTCCTCGAAGGCGGCCCGGTCGCCCCGGGCCACCCGTCGTAGGAGGTGTTCCTCGTCCAGTTCCTGCGGCGCTGCCGCCCCAACCCGTTTCACACCTACTAGACGCCCCGTCGGGCCTGCGGGTTTTCTCCCAGACGTGATCCGGGTCACGTCCGGGCCGACGGTGCGGACGGGCGTCCGCCGACGGCGCGCGGGACCGCCGGCCGCCGCGGCCCGGGAACGCCCCGGCGGTGCCCGCGGGGATCACGGGTGGGGCGCGTGGGCTGCGCGGGGCGCGCCGAGGGCGTGGAGGAGATGGCGGAGGGCCGGCGCGGGGGGACCGGCCGGGCGGGCGAGGGAGGTGGTGACGGTCGGCCCGGCCAGCCGGCGGACGGCCACCCGGGGGAGGTCGGGGAGGCCGTTGACCTCGTAGAAGACGGTCCAGGAGGGGGTGGTGGCGGAGCCGATCTCGGCGAGGGTCTCGCGGAGGGTGGTGAAGGGTTCGCCGGGCGGCGGGTCGATGCCGGCTCCGCGGCAGGCGTCGGTGACGAGGGCGTGGAAGGCGGGGTTGCGGTCGCGGGCGGCGAGCCGCAGGGGCAGGTGGGCGAGCCGGTCGAGGCGGAGCTCGTCCTCGGCCGCCAGGGGGTGGTCCGCCGGGAGCGCGACGTGGAGGGGGTCGTGCCAGACGGGGACCAGGTCGAGGTCCGGGTGCGCGGTGACCGCGCGGAACAGGGCGGCGTCCAGCCCGCCCGTCCGCAGGGCCTCCAGCCGCTCGGCGGGCGGGCCCTGCCGCAGTCGCACCCGGAGGCCGGGTGCGCGGTCGGCGAGCCGCGCCAGGGCGTCGTCCAGGCGGGTCCCCGGGGTCTGGACGGCGCCGAGGCGGAGGACGCCGTCGGTTCCCGCGCGGATGCCGGCCGCCGTGCGCCGGACCTGCTCGGCGGCGGCGAGTGCGGCGCGGGCCTGCGGGAGGAGGCGCTCACCGGCGGCGGACAGGCGGGTCCCCCGGGTGGACCGGTCGAGGAGCACCACGCCGAGTTCGCGCTCCAGGCGGCGGACCTGCTGGCTCACGGCGGACTGCACGATGGTCAGCCGTTCGGCGGCCCGGCCGAACCCGCCCTCCTCGGCCACGGCGACGAAGTACTGCAGTTGCCTGAGCTCCATGCGCGGACCCCCACTCATCTCGATCGGTGATCACCGCCCGCTCCGACCGCTTCTGGTCCGGTGGTCGCTCCCCGGGTCGAATGGTGCCGTACACGTGATCCCGAGGGGAGAGGGGAGAGCCATGACCGCGGATCAACCACGCGCCCTGGTCGTCCGGTCGCAGGAGGCGGAGCGCCTCGCGCTGCCGGCGGGCGGCGCGTTCGGCCTGCTGGTCGACGCGGACGCGACCGGCGGTTCGTACGGCGCCAACCGGCTGACGCTCGGCGCCGGGGCCGACGGCGCCCGGCCGCACCACCACGCGGTGTCCTGGGAGCTGTTCTACGTCCTCGACGGCGTGGCGGAGTTCCTGCTCGGCGACTCCCTGGTGACCGTGGCCGCGGGCGGGGTGGTGTCGGTACCGCCGCTGCTGCCGCACGCCTTCGGGGCGGCGGCCGGCAGCCCGACCGACCTCCTGGTCGTCGCGTCGCCGGGGGTCGAGCGCTTCGGGTACTTCCGGGAACTCGCGGAAGCGGCCTGGGGGCGGCAGCCGTTCGACCGGCTGACGCCCTTGCAGGACCGGTACGACGTCCACTTCGGGTCGAGCGAGGTCTGGGACACCGCTCGCCGCCGACAGCCGCCCGCCCGACGGTCCGTCGGCGTTCTTCCGTGAAATCCAGCACCCGTGCCGGATTTTCCCCGGACCTTCGGCCGCGGCGGGGCCGGAGGTCCGTCCCCCCGGCCACGACCGGCCGGAACGCCCGACATGTTCCTGTACGGACCATGTTTTTGACGATCCATCAGGAATCCGGGCCGGGCAACCCTCGCGAAACGGAGGGCGGCTCGGATCGTGTACGCACTGGAGGGTTCCATCGCCGAAACGACGAACACTCCCCGCATCCGGGCGACTACCACTCGAAGCCACTCGGGCCCCAGCAACCCGCCCAGGTGGACCGCGTCACGTTCACATGTCAACCACACATCCTTGAAGCGACATCCTCAACAAGCATTGTGGCCACGCATGTTCGAAGGTAGAGTCCCGCTCCGCCGAGCACCGACAAGTGCTCGCACGGCATTCTTTGGGGCGGGCATGACAAATAACCGCAACATCAACGGGGCCACTTCCGACCTGATTGACGCGTTCACGGAAACCGTCGGGCGATTTCCCGAACGGCCGGCGATCGTCCACCACGGACGCGTCCTTAGTTATCGCCAACTCGACGAGTTGGCAAGCAGTTTGGCCGTCCGGCTGGGGGCCGGGCCCGGTGTGGTCGCCGTCCCGGCGGTCCATGCGCCGGAGACGGTCGTCGGACTGCTCGGTGT
The DNA here is from genome assembly GCF_036290945.1 of Streptomyces sp. BE303. Classification (NCBI taxonomy): domain Bacteria; kingdom Bacillati; phylum Actinomycetota; class Actinomycetes; order Kitasatosporales; family Streptomycetaceae; genus Streptomyces; species Streptomyces sp. BE303. The sequence goes on along the minus strand of NZ_JAQYWZ010000899.1, from coordinate 54,367 downwards.
GCTCGCGGCCGGCGGCGTGTACTGCCCGGTCGATCCGGCCTTTCCGCCGCAGCGCCAACAGGCGATGCTGTCGGCGGTGGGGTGTCGCACCGGGCTCGCGGCGCCGGTCACCGGCCCCGACGCCCGATCCGGGCCGTCGGGGTCGTCCGGGTCGTCCGGGCCGTCGGGGTCGCTGGGGTCGTCGGGGTCGTCGGGGTCGTCCGGGCCGGAGATCGTCGACCTGCCGCGATTAGCCGCACCCGACGCAGCCGCGCCGGGTCAGGCCGATCAGGCGGCTCAGGCGGCTCAGGCGGATCCGCGCGGTCCGTCGGAGCCCGCGGAGCCGGCGGGTCCCCCGCGTCCGCCGGCTCCGTCGCAGCCCGAACGGCCGCGACCGGCCGACCCCGAGCAGCCGGCCTACCTCCTCTTCACGTCGGGTTCGACCGGGCAGCCGAAACCCGTCGTGACGCCCCGCCGGGCGATCTCCGCCACCGTGCACGCGCTGCGCGGACTGTTCGGCCTCACGGCCGACGACCGGGTGCTGCAGTTCGCGTCGCTGAACTGGGACACCTGTTTCGAGGAGATCCTCCCGGCGCTCACCACCGGCGCCACCCTCGTCCTCGACGACGAGGCGCACTCGGGATCGTTCCCCCGGTTCCTGCGGATGGTCGGGCGCGAGCGGATCACCGTCCTCGACCTGCCGACCGCGTTCTGGCACGAACTGGTCCTCCACCTCACCGAGGAGCAGGCCGGCCTGCCCGACTCGGTCCGGCTGCTGGTCATCGGCGGCGAGGCGGCCAACCCGGCCAGGCTCGCCGACTGGAGCCGCCTCGACACCGGGCGGATCCGCCTGCTCAACACCTACGGCTGCACCGAGACCACGCTGATCACCCACGCCGTCGACCTGCACGGACCAGGAGCACCCTCGTCCGGACCGGACTGGACGGCCGGCGAGCCCGCGCCGATCGGGCGGGCACTGCCGCACGTCGTCGAACAGATCAGCGCGGAGGGCGAGTTGGTCATCGGCGGCCCGGCCGTCGCGGCGGGCTACCACGGGCTGCCGGAGGCCACCGCGGCCCGGTTCACCGTCGTCGACGGCGAGCGCTGGTTCCGCACCGGCGACCGGGTGAGCCGCGCGCCGGACGGCGTGCTCACCCACCGGGGCCGGCTGGACGGCGAGATCAAGGTGCGCGGCATCCGGGTCGACCCGGCCGAGGTCGAGGCGCACATCGCCGGCCACCCGGGGGTGAGCGCGGTGGCGGTGGCCGGGGCGACGGTGGCCGGCCGGTCCGCCCTGGTCGCGTACCTGGTGCCGCGCGCCGGAGCGGCGGCGGGGACGCTGGACGCCGACGTCCGGGCCTACCTGAGCAGTCGGGTGCCAGGCCACCTCGTGCCCAGCCGGATCACCGTCGTGCCGGAGCTGGTGCTCACCGCCAGCGGCAAGGTCGACCGGGCGGGCTCCCACCGCCGCCACTCGGCCGCCCCGGCGCATCCACCGCATCCGGTGTACCCGGCGCAGCCGCTCCGGGCGGCACGCGCGACGCCTTCCCCGCACTAGACGCGCCGACGCGCCGACGCGCCTGCGGGCAGGCCCGCAGGACCGCAGGCCCGCAGAACCGCGGGCACCAGGCGCACCCCCGCACACGGACACACCCCGCACGCGGGGCGGGCCCCGGGCAGATCCCCGGGCAGGACCCGTCCCGAGGCCCCTCGCCGGGCCCCTCACCGACACCCCACCAGGTGCGCCGACAGGCGGCACCTGCCGGTCCATGAAAAGGAGAGCCTCGATGAGCGTTGACACCACCTCCGCCGACGCCGAGGACGTGGTGGCGATCTTCCGCCGCGTCCTGGAGACCACCGACGTCGCCGCGGACTCGGACTTCTTCCTCCTCGGCGGTGACTCGCTCATCGCCACCCGCGTACTGAGCGCGGTCGCCCGGACGTACGGCGTCGAGCTGTCCTTCGAGGACTTCGTGCTCGCGCCCACCCCCGAGGGCCTCGCCGAGCTGATCGCGGCAGCCGGATGAGCGGCCGGGACACGGCCGCCGGGCAGGACGAAGCCCCCCAGGACTCCGGGAGACAGCACGACGCCCCGCAGGGCTCCGGCCCGGCGGGCGTCCGCTCCGCCGTCGTCGTCGGCGCCGGCCTCGCCGGCCTGACCGCCGCGAACGGGCTCGCGTCCCGCGGGGTCGAGGTCACCGTGCTCGAAGCACGCGAGCGGGTCGGCGGCCGGATCCACGGCCACGAGGTGGCCCCGGGTTCCTGGGTCGACGCCGGCGCCGCCTACCTGGGCGACCGGCACACCGAACTCCTCGCCCTGCTCAAGGAGTCGGGCCTCGACACCACGCCGACCACGATGCTCGGCGCCAGCCGCTTCGCGCTCGGCGGACCCGAGCACGCCACCCGCGACGGGCGGTTCCCACCCCTCAACGCCGTGGCACTCGGCGACCTCTTCGACCGGCTGGCCGAACTCACCGCAGCGGTGCGGCCCGACGCGCCGTGGCTCACCCCCGACGCCGAGCGCCTGGACACCCTCACCGCGTCCGAGTGGGCCGACCGGCACCTGACCCACCCGGACGCCCGGCTCTTCTTCCCGCTCTTCCTCGGCGAGATGATGGCCGCCGACCCGGCCGAACTCTCCGTCCTGCACATGGCCTTCTACCTCCGGTCGGGCGGCGGTCTGCGCTATCTCAACGCCTTCGAGGGCGGCGCCCAGCAGGACCGCGTCGCGGGCGGCGCCCACCTGCTGTGCGAGCGGCTCGCCGAACGGCTGTCCGAGCGACCGGGCGCGCGACTGCGGCTCGGCGAACCCGCCGTGGCGGTCCACCAGGACGCCGACGGGGTCACCGTCCGCACCGGGCGGGGCGTCCACCGGGCGGACGCGGCGGTGGTCGCGCTCCCCCCGCTGCTGGCCGACGGCCTCGACCACCGGCCCGCCCCGCCCGGGCCCCGGGCCGGCGCGCGTACCGGGCGCGGCTGCGCGGTGAAGGTCAACCTGGTCTATCCGTCGCCCGGTTGGCGCGACCACGGACTCTCCGGGTGGTCGGTCAACGCGGAGGGCCCGCTGCTCTCGACCGTCGACGACTCGCCGACGGCCGACGGGGTCGGGGTCCTGACCGGTTTCGTGACCGGCGCCGAGGCGCACCGGTTCGCCGCGCGCAGCCCGGAGCAGCAGCGGGCCACCGCGGTCGCGCAGGCCGCCCGGCTCTTCCCGATGCTCCCGGAGCCGATCGGGTTCCATGTCACCGACTGGGTCAACGAGCCCTACAGCAGGGGCTGTTACGCCGCGCTGTTCGGTCCCGGCGACTGGCTCGGGCAGGGCCCGGCACTGACCGCACCGCACGGCCGGGTGCACTGGGCCGGCACCGAGACCAGTACGGAGTTCTTCGGGCTGATGGAGGGGGCGATCCGCTCCGGCCACCGCGTGGTCGCGGAGATCCTCGGCGACCACCGCTGAGCCGCGGCCCGCCGCACCCGGACCACCCCGCACCGCCACGCACCCACCCCACCACCCCGGACCACCCCGCACCGCCGCGCTTCCCCGTACCACCGCGATCCCCGCTCCGCCCCGCACCACCGCCGCGCCCCGCACCACCGCCGCGCCACCCCACCGGCGGAGGGGACCACCTGCCGCGGAGAGCACGACCGGACGAACGCACCACCGTCGCACAGGACCCGCGCCACCGCACGAACCCGTCCGTCGAGCACCAGTTCTCCCACCCCCCGTCGGCCCGCCCCGTGTGTTCCACAAGAACCGCGGCGGGCCACCCCCTCAGGAGACGCCATGAGCGACCAGAGTTCCATCCAGCCCGCCGGCCCGAGCCCCGTCGCGCCCCTCGCCGCCCGGGAGCGGCTGATGACCGAGCCGGAGCTCGGGGCCGGCAACTTCCTCGAACACGCCATCGCGGTGAACCCCAACCGCGCGGTCCCGTTCGCGTTCAGCCACCACACCGACCACCGCGGCGCCGTGGTGCTGCGCGGCCACAGTCTGCTGGACCTCGCCGCCCTGCGCGACCGGTACGCCGCCTGGTACCACGCCAACGGCGTGCGCCCGGGCGAGCCGGTCGCCGTGGTGGTCGGCGAGGGTCTGGAGCCGCTGCTGCACTTCCTCGCGCTCACCGCGCTGGGCGCCGTCCCGGCCCTGGTCAACGACGCCATGCGGCACGACGTGATGGTCCGCTACCTCCACCACGTCGGCGTGGTCGGCGTGGTCGCCGACGACACCACCCGGCTGGCCGCCGCCTACCGCGAGGACCCGCGGAGCCGGCCCCGCTTCCTCGCGCTCGCCGCCGAGATCCAGGCCTTCGACGCCGCCGCGTCCGGCGGACTCCCCGAGGCGTACCCGTACCGGCACGCGGCGGACGACGTGGTCGGGCTGATCCACTCCTCCGGCACCACCGGCACACCCAAGTCGACCATGCTGGCGCACCGCCAGTTCTGGGACGGCAAGCAGCCGCGGATGGTCCGGTTCCCCGCCGAGCCGTACGACCGGCTGATGTCGCTGATGCCGCACACCCACGCCGGCGGGCTGAGCTACTTCCTCACCGCCACCCTGCTCGGTCTGCCGACGGTCGTCATGTCCGACTGGCGGCGCGCGGTGGTGGAGCCGGTGATGGAGGCGTTCCTGCCGACCATGGTGGCCTCCTTCCCGCGCACGTTCGTCGAACTCGCCACCGGGGAGCTGCCGGTGGCGGGCGCAGCCCGGGTCCACTCCTGGTTCAACACCGGCGACAGCGCGCACTACGGGCACATCCGCCGGCTGGTCGGGCTGGGCGAACGGCCCGCCGGGCTGATCCGGCCCTGGCTGCTGCCGAGCGAGAAGGCCGAGCAACCCGCCCTGCCCGGTTCGCAGTTCGTCGACGGCCTGGGATCGTCCGAGATGGGCATGGCGCTGTTCGGCCAGGTGACGACGCCGGAGAGCACGCGCAACGACCGGTGCGTCGGCAAGCCGCTCGAAGTGGTGCTCAAGGCGGCCGTGCTGGACCAGGACGGCACCGAGGTCCCGGACGGCACGGTCGGGCTGCTCGGCGTGGTCACGCCGTCCCGGACGCCCGGCTACTGGAACAACGCCAGGCTGACCGGCAGCTTCGAGCTGAACGGCTACTGGCTCACCGGGGACGTCGCCCGGCGGGACGCGGACGGCTCCTTCTACCACCTCGACCGCACGGTGGACGTCGTCGACACCGTGGCGGGGCCGGTCTACAGCCTGCCGATCGAGGAGGTACTGCTGGCCGACTGCGCCGAGCTGGTGCGGGACTGTTCGGTGATCGGCGTTCCCGGCGGCGCCGGGAAGGGGCAACTCCCCGTCGCAGTGGTTCAGTTGCAGCACGAAGCCGATCAGGTGGGCGCCGAGGAGGTCCAGGAGGCCGCCAACAAGGCGCTGGCCGGGGCCGGACTGTCCGCCCTCGCCGCCGTCCGGATCGCGCGCACCGCCGAGGAGTTCCCGCTCGGGCCGACCGGCAAGGTGCTCAAGCGCGAGCTGCGGACCCGCCTCGCCACGCTCTTCACCGGCCGGTAGTGCCGGATGGACCGCCCCGTACCCCCCGCACACCCCGTGACGGGGCAGCCGTACCAGTACGTCCGGACCCCGCTGGTCGAACCGGACTGGCGGAGACTGCCGGGCTGGCGCGACGTCACCGAGGCCCAGTGGCGGGACGCCCAGTGGCAGCGGGCGCACTGCGTGAAGAACGTCCGGCAGCTGCGGGCCGTCGTCGGCGACCTGCTGACCGACCGGTTCTACGAGGAACTCCTCGCCGACCAGGCCGAGTTCGCGACGATGCCGATCCTGCTCCCGCCGCAGATGCTCAACACCGTGGCTCCGCGCGCCCCGACCGTGCCGGAGGCGTTCACCGAGGCGTTCCTCGCCGACCCGGTCCGCCGGTACATGCTGCCGGTCCGCTCCGACCGGCACCCCCGGTGGCCCAGCCATCCCCGGGCCGAGCGCGACTCGCTGCACGAGGCCGAGATGTGGGTGGTCGAGGGCCTGACCCACCGCTACCCCACCAAGGTGCTGGCCGAGCTGGTCTCCACCTGCCCGCAGTACTGCGGGCACTGCACCCGGATGGACCTGGTCGGCACCTCCACGGCCCAGGTCGCCAAGAAGCGGCTGGTGCTCCGGCCCGCCCACCGGCAGGAGCAGATGCTCGACTACCTCAAGCGCACCCCGGCCGTGCGCGACGTGGTGGTCTCCGGCGGCGACCTCGCCAACGTGCCCTGGCCGCAGCTGGAGTCGTTCCTGCTGCGGCTGCTGGAACTGGAGTCGGTCCGCGACATCCGGCTCGCCAGCAAGGCGGTGGTGGGACTGCCCCAGCACTGGCTCCAGCCGCAGATCCGGGAGGGCGTGGCCCGGGTGGCCGCCGTCGCCGCGCGCCGCGCGGTGAACCTGGCCGTCCACACCCACGCCAACCACGTCCGGTCGGTGACCCCGCTGGTGGCCGAGGCGGCCCGGGGGCTGCTGGACGCGGGCGTCCGCGACGTCCGCAACCAGGGCGTGCTGATGCGCGGCGTCAACGCCACCCCCGGCGACCTGCTGGACCTCTGCTTCGCCCTCCAGGGCGAGGCGAACATCCTGCCGTACTACTTCTACCTCTGCGACATGATCCCGAACGCCGAGCACTGGCGGACCTCGGTGCACGAGGCGCAGCGGCTCCAGGAGGCGATCATGGGCTACCTCCCCGGCTACGCCACCCCCCGCCTGGTCTGCGACGTGCCGGACCTCGGCAAGCGCTGGGTGCACCAGGCGGTGGGGTACGACCGCGAGCGCGGCATCTCGTACTGGACCAAGAACTACCGCACCGAGCTGGAGGTCCGCGAGGGCGGCGGCCCGGACGGCGACGACCCGCTCGACCGGCGCCACCCGTACTACGACCCGGTGGACACCCTCCCGGAGCCCGGCCGCCGCTGGTGGGCCGGGCACGCCGGGCACCCGACGACCCCGGAAGGAGCACGGTGAACCCCACCGGCCCCGCACACCCCACTGACCCCGCACACCCCACAGACACCGAGAACCCGGCGGGCCCCGCGCACGCCCCCGGTTCCGCGGACGGCTCCGGCCCGCTGCGCCGGATGTGCTGGATCTTCCCCGACCGCGAGTCGAGCCGGATGTCCGCGACCTGGCACCACTTCTTCTGGGACCTCTACGCGGAGATCGCCGAGGAGCTCGGCCTCACCTGGTGCCGGCACTCGCCCGACGCGGTGACCGTGGACGCCTCCGACCCCGCCCGTCCGCTGGTCTACGTGGACGAGGAGCCGGTGACCCCGCAGGACACCCTGTTCATCACAGCGCTCTACTCGCTGCCCTACCAGTCGATGGACGTCTTCAACCAGTACGCGCTGTACGCGGTGCTCGAACAGGCCGGCTTCTACCTGCCGTTCCCGCCGCACGTCTCGCTGATCGGCAACGACAAGGTCGCCACCGTCCTGCACTTCGCCGACTCCCCCGTGCCGGCGATCCCGTCGGTCCGGATCGGCACCGGCCGGGACATCAGCAAGCACCTGTACGAGGTGGCGCTGGGCGGCCTCACCTACCCGGCCATCGTGAAGCCGGCCGGCTGGTGCGGCGGCGGGGGGATCAACCTGGCCCGCGGTCCGGAGGACATCCGGGGCCTGGCCAGCCTCGCCCAGGGCGGCGACACCACCCTCGTCGCCCAGCCGTACCTCGGCGACGGCACCGTCGACTACCGGGTCTACGTGGTCGGCGGCGAGCCGTACGCGGTGATGAAGCGGATCCCGGAGCCCGGCTCGCCGGTGGCCAACGCCAGCCGGGGCGGGGCGATGGAGTTCCCACCGGTGCCGGACGAACTGGCAGCCGCCACAGCGTACTTCGCCGAGAAGCTGCAGATCCCGTTCTTCTGCGTCGACTTCCTGTACGACGGCGAGCGGTACTGGTTCTCCGAGCTGGAGCCGGACGGGGTGATCGCCCCGGACTGGTCCGACCCGGGCCGCACCCTGCAACGGGACGTCACGCGCGCCCGGTTCACCGCCTACCGCGACGCCCACGCCAAGTGGCTCGCCAACGCCACGGCCCCGACCGGCAGGGCCACCACGGCCGCCACGGCCACCACGGCCCCGATCACGACGCCTACGCCGACGCCGACGCCGACCACGACCACGACCCCCCGAACGGACCCCCGATGACCGACGCGTTCTCCCTGCCGCCCGAGGCGGCCGAGCCGCACCTGACCGTCGCCGGCCGGACCCTCGACCGGCTGCGGACCGTCCCCGCGCTGGCACCGCGCTACGCGGACCACCCGGGCAGCGTCCGCACCCTGGACGAGCTGGCCGCGCTGCCCCCGCTGGTCAAGGACGACCTGAACACCGCCCTGGCCCACCTGGACCCGCGCTCCGAGTCCGGCGCCACCTGGCTGTTCCAGAGCGGCGGCTCGACCGGCGCCCCCAAGGTCGGCTACGCGCCCACCGGCTTCTACATGGCCGGCGTCCACGCGCACTGGCAGCCGCTCGACCGCGAGGACGTGTTCGTCAACGCCTGGGGCGCCGGGCGGATGTGGGGCGCGCACTTCCTCGCCGCCGGACTCGCCGACCTGTCCGGCTGCCGGATCATCGCGCTCGGCTCGGTCACCCGGGAGGAGTACCCGGACTGGCTGGCCTTCCTCGCGGACCGCCGGGTGACCGCGATCGGCGGCACGCCGAGCGTGCTGCGGCTCTGGTTCGCCCACGCCCGCGCGGCCGGGATCAAGCTGCCCACCCTGCGCAAGGTGCTCTGGCTCGGCGAGGCCTGGCAGCCGCAGCTGGAGGAGGACATGGCGGCCGTCGCACCGGACGCCCGCCGCTGGGGCATGTTCGGCTCCACCGAGACCTGGGTGGTCGGCACCAACACCCCGGACTGCCCGGCCGACACCTTCCACCCGCTGCCCGCGCAGCTGGTGCACGCCGGCCCGGACGGGCTGCTCGACTTCACCACGCTCGACCCGGAGATGCTCAACCCCGTACTGCGCTACCGCACCGGCGACGCGGGCGAGTTGACCGCGTGCCCGTGCGGCCGGCCGGGCCGGGCGATGCGGGTCCTGGGGCGGCGGGACAGCGTGGTCCAGGTACGCGGCCTCGGCCTGCACGTGGACGAGCTGGTCGCCCGGGTGGAGCGGGAACCGGGTGTCTCCCGGGCCCAGGTCGTGATCACCGAGAACGGCGGGCGCGCCACCGGCGTGGACGTCCTGCTGCTGACCGACCCGGGTGCGGCGGTGGACGCCGAGGGGCTGCGCGCCGAGCTCCTCTCCGCGACGTTCACGCTCAGCACCGCCTTCCAGCACGACCCGGAGAACTTCCGGGTCCGGCCGGTCGACGAGCTGGTCAGCAACGACCGCACCGGCAAGACGGCCACCTTCGCCGTCCGGGAGGGCTCGTGAGCCCGCAGCGGCCGGGCGGCCTGGGCCGCGGCTTCAACCTCTTCTGGGCGGGCCAGACGGTCAGCGTGGTCGGTGACCGGATCACCGTCTTCGTCGTCCCCACCCTGATGATCTTCGTGCTGCACGCCTCCGCGCTCCAGGTCGGCGTGGTGGCGATGGCGCAGTACCTGGGCATCCCGCTGCTCGGGCCGGTGGCCGGTGTGCTGGTCGACCGGTGGGACAAACGCCGGACGATGCTCGTCTGCGACCTGGTCCGGCTGGTGGCGGTCCTGGTGATCCCGCTGGCGTACTGGCTGGACTTCCTGTCCACGGCGCTGCTGTTCGGCTGCGTGGCGGCGATCAGCGGCGCGACCATCTTCTTCAACGTCGGCTACCTGATCGCCGTCCCCGCCGTGGTGGAGAAGGACCAGATGGTCCGCGCCTACTCCCGGCTGGAGGGCAGCAGTTCGGTCTCCGAGGTGGCCGGTCCCTCGATCGCGGCCGGTCTGTACAGCGCGCTCGGCGTGGCCGCCCTGCTGGTGGACGCGGCCAGCTACCTGGTCTCCGCGGCCTGCTTCCGCTCCATGAAGCCCTGGGGCGGCCGGACGGTCGTCGAGGGCACGGTCTGGGAGCGGCTGACGGCCGGCTTCCGGCTGAACTGGGCGGATCCGGTGCTGCGCCGGGTGGTGCTGGCCGCCGTCACGCTCAACGCGGGCGGGCCGATCTTCGTCACCGTGCTGCCGGTCCTCGCCTACCGGGGGCTGGGCATCTCGGTCGGTGTCTTCGGTGCGGCCATGTCGGTCGGCGCCGTCGGCGCGCTGGCCGGCGCCGTGGTCGCGCCGCGGATCAGCGAGCGGCTCGGCCTGGGCCGGACCCTGGCGTGGTCGCTGCTGCTGCACTGCCTGGTCGGGCTCGGCGTGCTGGCCGCGCCGGCCCTGCCGCCGGGGCCGGTGATCGCCGTGACGATGGGCTGCTACGGCTTCTTCATGTCCTGCATCAACGTGTGCAGCGCCCCGACCCGGCAGGCCCGGATGTCCGCCGAGCACCAGGGCGTGATGCACGCGGCGTTCCGGACCGTCACCTGGGGGGTGATCCCGCTGGCCGCGCTGGTCGGCGGCCTGGCCGTCTCCGCGCTCACCGACCCGCTGGGGATCCGGGACGCGGCACGCTGGGTGATGGCCGGCGGCACCCTGCTGGCCGCCTGCTCCTTCCTTCCCGCGCTCGGCATCCAGCCGTTGCTCGACGCGGCCGCCCGGGAGAAGAAGCGGACCGGGGACGCGGGGGGCGCGGCCGGCACCGGCGGCACCGGGGACGCGGGCGGCACCGGGGACGCCGCACCCGAGCTGACGGAGACGGCGTCATGACCGGGCCCGTCGTGCTGATCACCGGCACCTCCTCCGGCATCGGTCTGGCCACCGCCGTCGCCGCGGCCCGCGCGGGGTACACCGCGGTCGCGACCCTCCGCGACCCGGACCGTGCCGGGGAGCTCTCGGAGGCGGCCGGCCGGGCCGGCGTCGCCCTGGACGTCCGCCGGCTCGACGTCACCGACGCCGCCTCCGTCGCCGCCTGCCTCGACGGCGTGGCCGGGACGTACGGGCGGCTGGACGCGGTGGTCAACAACGCCGGGGTCTCCAACTCCGACCCGACGCTGGAGATGTCGACGACGGCGGCGCTGCGGGCCAACCTGGAGGTGAACTTCTTCGGCGTCGTCGAGGTGAGCCGGGCCGCGATGCCGCTGCTGCGCGCGTCAGGCGGCCGGTTGGTCACCGTCGGCAGCGTGCACGGGGTGGTCGGTCAGCCGTTCAACGAGGCCTACTGCGCGGCCAAGTTCGCCGTCGAGGGGTTCATGGAGAGCCTGGCCCCGGTCGCCGGGGCGCACGGCGTGAGGGTCTCCGTCGTCGTCCCCGGCTTCGTGCCGGACACCCGGTTCGGGATCTTCCCGGACATCGACCGCACCACCATCCAGGCCGCCTCCGGCCCGTACGCGCCCACCTTCGCCGACTACCTCGCCTGGGTGGGCGGCCAGGGCTGGGAGGCGGCCGGGCAACCGGCCCGGGAGGTCGCCGAGGTGGTCGTGCGGACCCTGCGCGCCGAGCGCCCCGCCTTCCGCGTCCCCACCAACGACTGGGCCGCCGCGTACCTGGCGCAGAAGCTCGCCGACCGGGACGGCGCCGCCGTCCAGACCCTCGCCCGCACGTGGATCGGCCGACCCGGCGCCGACTGAGGCCCCGTCCGCCCCGGCCCCGGCAATGATCCCGCCGCCCCCGCCCCCGCCCCCGCAGTCAGGAGAAGTACCGTGCCCGCCAAACCGCTGTCCGACCTGGTCGACTTCGCCCGGAGGAACTCCCCCTTCTACGCGGAGCTGTACCGCGGTCTGCCGGACCGCATCGAGCACCTCACGCAGCTCCCCGTCATCGAGCAGACCGCCTTCTGGGCCGCCAACTCGTGGCCGGAGAACCGTCTGCTGACCGGTCCGCTGCTCGACGCGGGCGTCTACAAGACCGGCGGCACCACCGGCGTCCCCAAGTTCTCGCCCTGGTCGCGCACCGAGCACGCCGACTCCGTCACCGCCTTCGGCGCGGGCCTGGTCCAGGCCGGCCTCAAGCCCGGCCACCGGGTCGCCAACCTGTTCTGGGCCGGCGAGCTCTACGGCGGCTTCCTCTACATCGAGAACGCCCTGCACCACGCCCCGGTGGACAACGTCCGGCTGCCCGTCGGCGCCGCACCGGACGCGTACGTGGCCGGACTGATCGAGGACTTCGGCGTCGACGTGCTGGCGGGCGAGCCGATGAAGCTCAGCTCGGTCGCCGAGTACCTGGTGAAGCACGGACAGGTCGCCGAGCGCGTCGAACTACTGCTCTTCGGCGGCGACCTGCTCTTCGCCGACCTGCGGCCGATCCTGTCCCGGGCCTTCCCCAAGGCGGCCGTCGCCTCGATCGGCTACGCCTCGGTGGACGCCGGGCTGGTCGGCGCGCCGGTGCCGGGCGACGACGTCCGGGTGCACGAGGCGTTCCCGAACCGCACGGTCGTCGAGCTGGTCGACGACGTGACCGGCGAGCCGATCACCGCCCCGGGGGTGCCCGGCCGGGTGGTGGTCACCAACCTGTTCCGCACCCTGATGCCGATCCTGCGCTACCCCACCGGTGACCGTGCCGAGTGGGTCGACCCGGAGCGCGGACGGTTCCGGCTGGTCGGCCGGTCGGTCGAGGGCGCCCGGATCGGCACCGTCGCGATGCCGACCGAGGAGATCCGCGCGGTGCTGGTCGCCGCCGACCCGGACCAGGTGATCTCCGGCATCCAGCTGGTGCAGCGCCGGTGGGACGGCAAGGACGGCCTGATCCTCCGGCTCGGCTACACCGAGGAGCTCCCCCCGGCCGAGCTGAGCGAGCGGCTCATCGGCGCCGTGTACGCGGCCCGCCCGCTCTACCCGCACGACGTGGCGGACGGCGCGATCCACCACCTCACCGTCGAGTGGGTGCCGCGCGCCGAGCTGGTCACCAACCCGCGCACCGGCAAGCTCCAGCAGGTGGTGGACGAGCGCCCGCCCGCCTGACGCCCGGCCGGACCGGCCGGGCGGTCCCCCCGCCCGGTCGGCCCGTGCGCCGTCAGCCCGTCAGCGGCTTCCCGGCCAGCATCACGCTCTGGCCTCGGAACTCCGCGACGGTCTTCCCGGCCGCGGTCCGCACCGTCACGTCGTAGACGCCGGTGCGCCCGGACCGGGCCCGTTCGAGCGCCTCGGCGACCAGCTCGTCGCCGACCGCGGCCGGCGCCAGGAAGGTCACCTGCGCGGCCTGCGCCACCGTCACCGGTCCGTAGCTGTTGCAGGCGTAGGAGAACGCCGCGTCGGCGAGCAGGAAGAGGTAGCCGCCGTGGGCGGTCCCGTGGCCGTTGACCATGGCCGGGGCCACCGTCATCCGCATCAGTGCCCGCCCGGTGGCCACCTCGTCCAGCGTGATGCCCAGCGACCGGCAGGTCAGGTCCCGCTCGTACAGCGCGGCCATCCGGGAGTTCAGTCCGACGGATCCCGCCGCCACCGCAGTCTCCGCACCCATGACATCCTGCCTTCCCCCCGGGCGAGCCCGAAGCGGTCGGTGTGCCGCGCAGCCACGTGGCAGCCCTCGTGACGCGCACCCGGCACACACCCGGCACCCACCCGGCCACCGCATTACACCGAGGCCCGCGACGGGCTGTCAACGGTCCACCGGATGAACGGAATCCGCGTCAGAGCAGACGCTTGATGTCCCCGCGCGCCCGGTAGAACGCACCGTTGCCCGACTCCAGCACCTCGGCCACCAGGTAGCGCGCGCCCGGCACCCGGATGTCCTTCGGGAACTGCACCCGGCGGCTCGGGTCGAAGCCCGCCGAGACCACCCGCACCCGCAGCCGGACACCGTCCTGCACGCACTCCACCTCGACGCCGCCGGCCGCGCCCGCCGATCCGGCGGTCACCGCCTCGATCTCCGCCCCGGCCACCGCGGCCGTCCAGCCGTCGCCGTCCACCTCGGCGGCCTGCGGCAGCCGGCCCTCCTCCGCCTCGCGCACCGCCGTCTCGCTCGCGTCCAGGCAGACCAGCGAGCCGTCCGTGGTCACCAGGTACAGCCGGCCGTCGCGGTACTGCATGCTGTACGCCGAACCGCAGCCGGTGCCCAGCTTCCACAGCCGGGTGCCGTCGGCCGCGAAGCAGTACACCGAGGAGTGGTTGTCCCCCGCGAAGACGTACCGGCCGTCGGGCGAGGCGGCGCAGGAGAACACGGCCGCGTCGCAGCGGTAGCGGGCGACCTCGGAGCCGTCCGCCTTCCGCAGCCGGTGGACCGAGCCGCGCGACGTCCCGGCGAACACCTCGTCCGGCTCCTGCCAGCCGAACAGCACGGCGCCGTCGGTGCGGGCGTGCCAGACCGGCTCGCCGCCGCGCGCCGCGTACCGGGCCACCCCGCGCGAGTGCCCGTGGTAGACGCCGTCCGCGTCGCAGCGCACCATCCAGCCGTCGGTGCCCTCGGCCTTGCGCCGCCACTGGAACTCGTCCTCGTGGTCGACGGTGGTGATCCCGCCGCGCGCGTCGGCCACGCCGAGCACGCCGTCGTGGATGTCCAGCCAGTAGATGTCGACGTCCTCGGCTATCTCGTACGCCACCCGCGGCACCTTGCCGCCGAGGTCGTACACCTTGCCGTCGTCGCAGCCCGCGTAGATCCACCAGTCGTCCGCCACGATGCACTTGACCCCGTCGGGCAGCCCGTAGCGGCCGGTCACCCGGCCGTCGTGGGTCAGCGTGTAGACGTCGCCGCGCTCGTTGCCCACCCAGGCGTGCTCCTCGCCGACGAAGATGCCGAACGCGGCCGCGCCGGAGCGGAACCGCCACAGCACCGGCGCCTGAGTGGCCGTCGAGCGGGAGCTGACGATCGCCCGCCGCGTCACCGCCCGGGCCTGGCGCACCCCGCGCACCGCCGGGGCGTAGCCCTTGCGGACCTTCTCCCCGATCTTCTTGGCGGCGGCCGCCGCGGCCTTCTCCGGCGACGGGTAGGCGGTGGTCTTGGTCTGGCCGCCCTCGCCGATCCGGCCGTAGGTGACGGTCACGTCCACCCCCGCGACCCGGACCTCGTAGAACTTGTGGGCGCTGCCGGTGTCCTCGGACAGCTCCAGGTAGGTCGACTGCTCGGCGGCGGTGGCTGGCATGGCGTGGGCCCCTTCCGGGCGCGGTGTGGCGCGGTCCCGCGCGGTGTCGCGCGGTCGGTGCGGCGGCCTACGGCGGTCCGCCCCTCGACACCCCAGAACCTAGAGGACGCCTCCGACAGCCCGACCGGAGGGGCCGGTCTTCCTGCCCCAACGGACCTTCCGTTCCGTACACGGATCTGACAGCATCGTCCGCTATCCGGTGGTCCGACACCGGAATCGGTGTGGCGTCCGTGCACGGGAGCGGGGCGTACGGGGGCAGGAGACGCGGGATGCAAGGCCAGACCCTCGAACCGGTCCGCGTCGAGCACCTGCCCGCGCCGTGGGTCCGCACCCGGCTGCGGTCCGCACGGTCCACGGCCGTCCTCAACGCCGTCCTGGTCCTCGCCGCCGTGTTCCTCACCGCGGCGCTGCCCCGGGCCGTGGACCTCGGCGCGGACGCGGCCCTGCGCGACTTCCTGCACTCCCGCAACGCGAGCGGGACCAGCCTGTACACCACCTCCGAGATCCGGGACGGCGACGACACCGCCGCCCTGGCCGCCGTCGCCGCCGACCTCGCCTCCCGGACCGGCGGAGAGTTCCGCATCGCCGACAGCGGCCCGGTCTACGGCGTGTTCGGCGCCAAGCCCACGCCCCTCGGCAACCCGGGCCTCGCCCGCCCCGACGGCCTCTCGCCGTCGCTGCGGCTGCTCAACCTGGCGAAGATCGCCGAGCACGCCACCCTGGTCGCCGGCCGGTGGCCGACCGGCGCCCCGCGCGACCGGCCGCTGCCGATCGCGGTCTCGGCGCACGCCGCCGAGAAGCTGAGCATCCACCTGGGCGACGTGCTCACCGAGGAGTTCGGCAACCCCGCGCCGGAGCTGGGGGTCGAGGTCGTCGGTTTCTACTCCGCCCACGACGAGGCCGACCCGTACTGGACCGACCTCGGCTGCGTGACCCGCGGCTGCCTGGAACTCCCCCTCACCAACGAGAAGCTGCGCGCCTGGCAGACCACCGGCGTCGTCGGCGACGAGTCGCTGACCCGGCTCGTCGAGTGGGCCCGGGGCGGGCACGCCTTCTGGCGGCAGCCGGTCGACCCGGACTCGCTGCGCGTGGACCGGCTCCCCCGGGCCGAGACCGAGATCAACTCCTACCTGACCGGCCCGACCGCCGCCGGCCTGATGACCACCACCGGCCGGCCCGACCTGCGCACCGTCTCCCTGCTGCCGCAGCTGTTCACCCTGGCCGCCGAACGCCGGGAGGCCGCCGCCCCGCTGGCGGCGATCGGCCCGGCCGGGCTCGCCGGGGTCGTCGCGGTGGTGCTCCTCCTGGCCGCCGCACTGGCCGCCGACCGGCGCACCGCGGAGATCCGGCTGCTCCGGGCCCGCGGCGGCTCGCAGGGCGGCGTGCTGCGCCGGCTGCTCGGCGAGGGCGCCGTGACGGTGCTCCCCGCCGCCGGCCTGGGCCTGGCGCTCGCCCTCCTGCTGCTGCCGACCCCGCGCTGGGGCGCCTCCGTGCTGGCCGGCACGACCGTGGCGCTGGTCTCCCTGGTCGCCTTCCCGCTGCGCGCCGCGATGCTGCTCTCCGGCCCCCGCCCGACCGACGGCCGGCGCCGGCTGGTCGGCGAACTCGCCGTACTGGCCGTCACGGTGGCGGCCGTGGCCGAGGTCAGACGGCGCGGCGTCACCCCGGCCGGCAGCGGCCTCGATCCGCTGGTGGTCACCACCCCGCTGCTGATCGCGCTCGCCGCCGGTCTGCTGATCGCGCGCATCCAGCCGCTGCTGGTCGGCTCGCTGGCCCGGCTGGTCGGACGGCGGCGCGGCGTCGTCGGCTTCCTCGGCCTGGCCCGCGCCGCGCGCGGCACCGGCGACCGCCCGCGCCCCACCGTCCTCCCGGTGTTCGCCCTGCTGCTCGCCGTCACCACGGCCGGCTTCGGGGCCGACATGATCGACGCGGTCGACTCCGGCCGGGTGCGCAGCTCGCGCGTCGCCGTCGGCGGCGACGTCATGCTGAGCGGACCGACCGGCGTCACCCTGCCGGACTCCTTCACCGCCGCCGCCGGCGCCCTGCCCGGGGTCACGGCCGCCACCGCCGTCTTCCTGGAGACCGACGCCGTCGTGCTCCGGCCCGGCGACCGCCCGCTCACGATCACCGCCGTGGTGGTCGACCCGGTCGCCTACGCCGCCATCTCGCGCTCGCTCGGCCGGGGCGTCTTCGACCCGGAGAGGCTCGGCGGCGCCGCGGCGGCGGCCCCCGCGGGCGGGGTCCCCGAGCCGTCCGGCCCACCGGACACCCCCGTCCCCGCGCTGTACTCCGCCGGCCTGGTCGCCGCGCTCGGCGGCGACGCCGACGCCCGCCGGCTCCGCTTCGGCAGCAACGGCGAGATCTCCGCCGCCCGGACCGCCACCGTCGACGCCACCCCCGCGCTGCGCGACTCGACCCGCCCGTTCGTGGTGCTCCCGGCCGGACCCGCCGTCGCCCTGCTGCCCGAACTCGCCCGCCGCACCTACTGGTACGCCGTCGGCGACATCGACGCGGACGCCGTGCGGCGGCTGGCGCACCAGCTGCCGGTGACCGAGATCGTCGCCGACACGGCGAGGCTCACCGGCATCCGGCCCGCCGGACCGAACGCCGACTCCCTCCCCGAGGGGTACCTGATGTACACCAGTGAGGAGTTCGTCGCCGAGCTCACCACCGACCCCCTCCAGCACGCCGCCTCGCGGATCTTCCGGGCCGCCACGGCCGGCGCCGGGGCGTTCGCCCTGCTCGCCGTGCTGCTCACCCTGCTCCGGGCCGCCCCCGACCGCGCCGCGTCGCTGGCCCGGCTGCGCACCATGGGCCTGCGTCCCCGGCAGGGGCTGGCCCTCATCCTCACCGAGACGCTGCCCCAGACGCTGCTCGCCGCGGCCGGCGGCGCACTGGCGGCGCTGACCGCCGTCGCCGTGCTCGGGCCGGTCTTCGACCTCTCCGCCCTGCTCGGCACCCGCGTGCCGCCGGGCCTGCCGGTGAGCGGCTGGGCCGTGGTGCCGCCGACGCTCGGCCTCGCCGCGCTGGTCGCGGCCGGGGTCCTCGCCGAGGCCCTGGTCGCCGGGCGCCGCCAGATCGCCACCGAGCTGCGGGTCGGCGACGGCAACTGACGGGCGGGGCGGTCGGGCGAGCGGGGGCGAGCGGTCGGGGCGAGCGGGCGGTCGGGCGGTGGCCGCGGCGGGCTACGGCACCGGGCCGTCCGGCGCGGCGGCGACCGCGGCCAGGTAGGCCGCCGTCAGTTCGGGCGAGGCCAGCCACGCGGCGTGGTCGACGGGATCGGCGTAGGTGTCGGCGAGCCTGCGGGCCACCGGCTCGTACGCGGCGGCGGCCCCGAACACCGCCTGGAGGTGGTCGGGCATGGTCAGCATCGCCGTGGTGAAGTCGACCGTGTGGCGGGCGTGCCGGTGCCAGAAGTCCTCGAAGGTGGCGTGCATCCACTCCGGTGTGAACGCAGCCCCGCCCCGCCCGGTGATCGCCGCCAGGTAGGCGTCGGCCGCCCGGGCCGCACTGTTCGCGCCCTGGCCGGTGATCGGGTCGTTCACCACCAGCACGTCGCCGATGCCGAGCACGGCCACCCCGTCGGCGCCGCCGCCCGTGGCGCCGTCCAGGTGCGCGACCGGACGCCGCACCGCCGGGGTGAGCGCCCCGTACAGGGCCGCCCCGGCGTCGGTGGGCTCGGCGGCCGACCAGAGGTCCGCCTCCCACGGCAGGTACGTGCGCAGCAACTCCCTGATCCGGAGCAGCTGTTCGGCCGGTTCCGGGCGGTCGGCGAAGCAGTCGAACGGGCTGCCGGGGACGGCCTCCCAGAGCAGGATGTCGCACGGGCCCGACAGGGTCAGCGCCGGCTGGAGGTACAGCTCCCCGACGCCGGGGACGGCGTGCATCCGCACCCTCGGCCCGGCCGACGGATCGGGTCTGCCGACCCCGTGCGCGTACAGCGCGGCCAGCGTGCGCTGCGGCGCGTCGAACGGCGAGCGGGCGGTGTCCGGCGCGAAGATCCCGGACAGTCCGCCCCGGCCGACGGCGACGACCGTCAGCTCGTGCGCCTCTGCCACCCGCCGCAGACCGGGCCGGTCCAGGCTCCGGTACTCGACCCGGCCGCCGCGCTCGGCGACCAGCTCCAGCCAGCGCGCCATCTTCAGCCGCTGGTCGACCGACTGCGCGGGCTCGGTCAGCGTCATGGTGAACTCCAGGGCGCGAACGCCCGGTTCGGGCACCAGTACGGCGTCCACGCTCCGGACGGCCGGGGCCGCTCCGGCCCACAGGTCCAGTCCGGCCGCCCGTTCGATCCGCAGCGCCGGACCGAACATCGCCTGCGTCGAGAGCACCGGACCGCCGCGCAGCTGCCCGGGCGTCCGGGCCGACACCACCGTGACCTCGTACCCGCCCGCCGCGAGCAGGCCCAGCGCGAGCTGGAGGCCCGCCTGACCCGCTCCGGCGATCGCGATCCGGCGCATGGCGTCCTCCGGTCCTCGATGTCCGCCGCGTGACGTCCACACTACGTCAACTCGTGCTCCCGAGAACCGGGATGACCGCTCCGTGTCGATCCTGCGCACACCGCCGCACACCGCGCCGCGCCCGCGCCGGTGATCAGTACGCTGGCGGGACCGGGCGCGCCGAGCGGGCGCGCACGGACACCGGACCGGGCAACCGGTCCCCGTCGACGACGAGGGAGGCCCGGCGGATGACTCGGGTGGTGGTGGTGAGCGGCGGAGGCACCGGGATCGGGTACGCCGTCGCGGGGGCCTTCGCGGGCGACGGCGAGCAGGTGGTCCTGGTCGGACGGCGCACCGAGGTGCTCGACCGGGCCGTCGACCGGCTGCGCGCCGCACATCCCGGCGCACCGGTGCCAGTCGGGCTGACGGCCGACCTGTCCGACCCGGACGGGGCCGGGCGGGTGGCGCGGAGCATCGGCGAGCGGTGGGAGCGGGTCGACGTGCTGGTCAACGCCGCGGGGGGCAACGCGGCTCTGGGCTCACCGGCCGACCGGCCGGACGCTCTCGCCGGGGCGGCCCGGGAGTGGCAGGAGAACTTCCGCGCCAACACCCTCACCGCCGTCCTGCTCACCGAGGCGCTCAGGGAACGGCTCGCGGCACCCGGCGGCCGGGTCCTCCTGATCGGTTCGATCGCCGCGTACCGGGGATCCGGCTCGGGCTCCTACGGCGCCGCCAAGGCCGCCCTCCACCCGTACGCCTACGACCTGTCCGCCCAGTTGGGCCCCCGGGGCATCACGGTGAACGTGATCGCCCCCGGCTACGTCGCCGACACGGAGTTCTTCCGCGGCGAGCTCTCCGCCGAGCGCGAGGCGACCCTGGTCGCCCAGGCCGACACCCGCCGGGCCGGGCGCCCGGCCGACGTCGCGGAGACCGCCCGCTGGCTGGCCGCGCCGTCCGCCGGCCATGTGACCGCCCAGATCATCCAGGTCAACGGCGGTGCCGAGCACGGCCGTTGACCTCGATCCAGCTCTCCGGCCCCGGCAGGGCCAGGCGGGCAGGACGGTGCGGCCGGACCGGTCTGCGGTCGGTCCCCGGGCCCGGCCCCACACCGGACCCGGGGACCACCCCGGCCCGGTCCCACACGGGGCCGGGGTCCCGCCCGGAGGCCGGGCTCAGCCCGAACTCGCCCGCACGACGAGTTCGGTGGGCAGTTCGAGCCCGGCCCCGGTCACCTGTTCGCCCCGTACCTGGGCCAGGAGCAGCCCCACCAGCGCGGCCGCGATGCCGCGCAGCGGCAGCCGGACCGAGGTGAGCGGGGGATACAGGTGCCGGCCGAGCGGAGTGTCGTGGAAGCCGGTGACCGCGAGGTCGCGGCCGACCAGCAGGCCCTCGGCCCGGGCGGCCTCGTAGACGTCGAGGGCCGCCAGGTCGTTGTCGGCGGCGAGGGCGGTGGGCCGGTCTCGGCCCCGCAGCAGGGTGCGGAGCGACCCGGCCTCCGGCACCGGCACGACCTCCAGGCCGAGCCGGCGCGCCTCCCGGTGGAAGCCCGCACGGCGCGCCGCCAGCCACGGCAGCTCCACCGGCGCCCCCGCCACGGACCCCGGACCCGCGTCCGGGCCCGCCTGCGGACGCGGGGACGACCCGGCCCCGTCGGCCGGCCCGTCGGCCGGCCCCCCGGGTGTCCGCACCACCGAGCCGACGAAGCCGACCCGCCGGTGGCCGCGCTCCGCGAGGTGGCGGGCGATCTCCGCCGTGGCCGCCGCGTTGTCGATGTCCACCCAGTGCTGGGGCAGCCCCGGCGCGGTGCGGCCGAAGGAGGCGAACGGGACGCCGACCCGGGCCGCGTGGGCGACCCGGGCGTCCTCGGGGAGCACGTCCGCGAGGACCAGCCCGTCCACCTGGCGGGCCGCCACCAGGTCGTCGATCGCGGCCCGGGTCCGCGCCTCCCCCGGTGCCGCGCGGACCAGCAGGACCCGGTGGCCCTCCGCGCCGGCCGCGTCCACCAGGGCTTCCAGGAAACCCGCCATCAGCGGGTTCGGGTCGAACGGGTCGTCCACCGGCGCGAGGTAGCCGATGGTGCGCCGTTCGCCGGTCCGCAGCGAGCGGGCCGACTGGTCCGGCCGGTAGCCGAACCGGTCGATGGCCGCGGTGACCCGGGCGAGCGTGTCCGGGTGGACGCGGTGCGGGGCGTTGAGCGCGTTGGAGACGGTCTGCCGGGACACGCCGGCCGCGCGGGCGACGTCCGCGATGGTGGTGGCGCGGCGCGCGGGGCGTGTTCCCTCGGTCATCGGTGCTCCGGTCGCTGGATCAGTGGTCGCCGTGCGGGTCCTGCGCCGGGCGGCGCAGCGTCAGCAGTCCGCCCCGGGGGACGACGACCGTGACCCCGCCCTCCACGAGGTCGACGGTCCCCTGGTGGACGGTCCGCCCGCGGGCGTCCTGGACGGTGGCCTCGGCCGTGCCCCGGCCGCCGACGAGGCGCACGTCGGGGTCGGCGTCGGCATTGGCGACCAGCAGGCTACGCCACGGACCGGCACCGGCGCCCGCGTCGACCGGCAGCGGCGCGTAGCGGGCGACGACGGTGGTGCCCGTCCCGGATCCGGTCGCGGTGACCATCGGGTAGCCGAGGTCGGGCCGGGCCGGCCGCAGGTCGCCGAGCTGCAGGGTGCCGACGTGCTCGCGGACGACACCGAGCCAGAAGGCGAGGGCCTCCCGCTGGGCGGGCGTCTGGACGGCGAGGTCGACGGAGATCTGCGGGACGGCGAAGAGGACGTTGATGAGGTGGACGGCGAGCTGCTCGGGGGGCTCGGCGGGGTGCCACATCAGCATGTCGGCGTGGACGGCGAGCGGTCCGGCGATCAGCCGGGTGTCGATGGTGCGCTGGCGGTTCTCCTGCGGGCTGAGCGGGCAGTCGGTGGCCCGGATCATGGTGGCGTAGGGCCAGAGCCCGGGGCTGACGTACGGCTGGCGGTGCTCGATCATGCCCTCGGAGCAGGCCGCGTCGACCCGTCGGCGGATCTCGGCGAGCAGCAGGTGGAGGCCCTCGTCGACGGTCGTGCAGTCCGCCTCGGGTCCGGCGGCCGGCGGGTCCTGGACGCCGAACCAGTCGACGAAGTCGACCTTCAGCCCGTCCATCCCCCACTCCTCGACGGCGCGGGCGAGGCTGTCGGCGAGGTGCCGGCGGACCTTCGGGTAGCGGGGGTCCGCGACGACGGCACCCATGTGGTCGGCGCTGGTGAGCGCGTAGCCGGAGAGGGCGTCCCAGGCGGCGCTGTCCTTGCCGATGAACGGGAGCGCGTACCAGAGCAGGTAGCGGACGCCGAGGTCGTGGACGCGGCCGACGTGGGCGGCGGTGTCGGGCAGGGAGTGGGGTTCCCAGTCCCCGCAGTGGGCGTAGCCGCGGGTGCGGTCGGCGGTCATCCAGCCGTCGTCGACGATGATCGTGTCGAGGCCGAGTTCCTTGCCGAGGGCGGCCTGCCGTTCGACC
This sequence comes from Streptomyces sp. BE303, assembly GCF_036290945.1. NCBI lineage: Bacteria > Bacillati > Actinomycetota > Actinomycetes > Kitasatosporales > Streptomycetaceae > Streptomyces > Streptomyces sp. BE303. Next base: position 31,454 of record NZ_JAQYWZ010000899.1, on the reverse strand, counting down.
GCCTCCGGGGTGATGTTCTGGTGCAGCGAGTACCAGGTGGAGTAGGCGGGGCGGCGGGCGACGTCGGGGACGTTCGCGGTCCGGCCGGACCACCACCAGCCGGCGATGGCGGCCAGGCAGCGGGCGTAGTGCCGGCCGGAGGTGTCGATCCGGACGGTCAGCCGGCCGGTGGCCTGGACCCAGTACCGGAACTCCCCGGTCTCCTCCACGACTCCGGCGCCGGCCAGGACGTCCTCCCGGTCGGCGGCGAAGGCGCAGACCGCGGTGTCACCGGTGCCGATCAGGGCGGCGACGGGGGCGCCACGGGAGAGGGTGACCCGGCGCGGGGCGCTCCAGGCGGCGGGCAGCCAGCCGGTGCCGCGGGCCTCGGGGGTCCAGAAGGCGGTGGCGTCGACGCAGGGCGTGCGCCATTCGATCCGGACCTCGCCGAGGTCCTCGGCGGTGACCTCGATGACGCCCTCGTCCACCGTGCGGACGCTCGCCTCGCCGGTGACCAGCAGGTCGATGCCGTCGGCGGCCACCCGGCGGGGACGGGCGGTGGTGGCGGGGGCGTGCGGCTCCCAGATCTCCTCGTGGTCGGTCTGCTCGGTCGTCTCGGTCTGCTCGCTCGTGGGCGGTTCCATGGTCAGCCTTTCGTGGCGCCGGCCAGCAGGCCGGAGATGAACTGCCGCTGAAGGGCCAGGAAGAGGACCATCATGGGCAGGGTGGACAGTGCGGTCCCGGCGAGGATCAGGCCGTAGTCGGTGTTGCTCTTCATGCCGTGGAGCGTCGCCAGGGCGACCGGCAGGGTGTGCATGTCGGAGCTGCGCAGGGCGATCAGCGGCCAGACGAAGCTGTTCCACGAACCGAGGAAGAGGAAGATGCCCAGCGCGGCCAGGACGGGGCGCATGACCGGGACGACCACCCCGAACAGCACCCGGAGTTCGCCCGCGCCGTCCACCCGGGCGGCGTCGAGGAGTTCGTCCGGCATGCCGGCCAGGGCCTGCCGCATCAGGAAGATCGCGAAGGGCACGCAGAGGCCGGGCAGGATGAGGGCCTGGTAGCTGTCCATCAGGCCGAACGACATCATCATCTTGAAGAGCGGAACCAGCAGCACCTGGTCCGGCACCACCAGGGTGGAGAGCAGGACGACGAACAGCACCGTCCGGCCGGGGAACCGGAACTTGGCGAAGGCGTAGCCGGCGAGCAGCGCGACCACGAGCGCGCCGAGGGTCTGCACACCGGCGACGAGCAGGGAGTTGAGGAGGACCCGGCCGAGGCCGATCTTCGCGTTCAGGTGCGAGAGGTTCTCGCCGAGGTGGGAGCCGGGCAGCAGCTTGGGCGGCCAGGAGAAGATGTCGGCGTCGCTGTGGGTGGCGGAGATCACCAGCCAGTAGAAGGGGGCGACGGACACTCCGGTGACGGCGGCCAGGAGGAGGGTCGTGGGCCAGCCGCGCATCCGGTCGCGGAGCCCCTTCCCCGATGCCGCCGGGGCCGGGGGCGCCACGCGGGTCGCTCGCGTCGTCAGGGTCATTCACGTTCTCCCATCAGGCGCATCTGGACCGCGCCGAGCACCGAGACGAGCAGGGTGAGCGCGTAGGCGATGGCGGAGGCGTAGCCGAAGTCGAAGTAGCGGAAGCCGTTGTCGTACAGGTACATGGAGACGGTGAGGGTGGCGTTGTCGGGGCCGCCGCGGGTGAGGACGTACGGCTCGTCGAACAGCTGGAGGGTGCCGATGGTGGAGAGCACCACGGTGAACAGCAGGACGGGCCGCAGCGCCGGCACGGTGATCGAGAGGAACCGGCGCAGCGGGCCGGCGCCGTCCACCATGGCGGCCTCGTACAGCTCCTTCGGGATGCCCTGCAGGCCGGCCAGGTAGATGACGGCGTTGTAGCCGGTGTAGTGCCAGGTGAGGACCATGACGACGGCCATCCGGGCCCAGAAGCCGTCGCCGAGCCAGTCGACGCCGGACAGGCCGACGGCTTCGAGCAGGCTGTTGACGGCGCCGCGGTCGCTGTCGAGGAGGAAGGCGAACACCACACCGGTGGCGACCAGGCCCGTCACGGCCGGCATGAAGATGCCCAACCGCCAGACGGTGCGGAAGCGGACGAGCGCCGCGTGGAGGGCGACCGAGAGCCCGAGCGCGAGCGCGAGCATCAACGGGACCTGCACGACGAGGATCCGGGCGGTGTTGCCCAGTGCCGTCCAGAACAGCGGATCGTCCAGCAGCTTGCGGTAGTTGGCCAGCCCGGCGTTGCGGGTGTTCGCGCCGGAGCCGGTGGTCAGCGACAGCAGCAGCGAGGACACGATCGGGTAGGCCTTGAACACCCCGAACGTGACCAGCGCGGGGGCGAGGAGCAGGTAGGGCAGGGCCCGGCGGCGGAGCATCGCGCGGCGCCGGGAGGGCGGCGACGCCGCGGCCCGGGGCGGGGCGGCGGGGCGGAGGGCGGTCGTCACTTGATCTTGCGTCCGGTCTGCTGGGCCAGCTGCTTGGCGGCGTCCTGGAGGGCCGCGGCCGGATCGGCGCCCTTGGTGAGCACCTTGGCCTGGGCGTCGTTGACGAGCTTGAGGGCGCGGGCGAAGTCGCCGGAGTAGTTGGTGGCGTCGCCGCCCTCGCCGAGCAGGTCGGTGAAGGTCTTGAGGACGGGCTGGCCGCCGTAGTAGGCGTTGGGCGCGGTGTAGATCGGGTCCTGGTAGGCCGCGGTGAGCGCGGGGAAGACGCCGCCGGCGGAGAACATCGAGTTGACCGAGGCCGGCCGGGTGAGGGCGTACTCGACGAACTTCCAGGCCGCGGTGCGCCGGGGGCTGGTCGCGGAGACGGCCAGGTGGGTGGAGTTGACGATGGCGGTGCGCTTGCCGCCGGGGGTGACCGCCGGCGGCCGGGTGAGGCGCCAGTTGCCGCTCTGCTCGGGGAACTTGGTCTCGATCCAGTGCGCGCCCCAGGACGCCAGCGGGTTGGCGCCGATCTTGCCCTCCTTGATCTGGCTGCGCCAGATGGTGGCGCTGGCGGAGTCGAGGATCAGGCCGGCGTCGTCGAGGCGCTTGAGCAGGGTCAGCGCCCGGACCGCCTCCGGCGAGGAGACGGTGATGTCGCCCTTGAGGTCGAAGTAGAAGGCGCCCTGCTGCTGCATCAGCGACTGCAGGAAGTCGAGGTCGGAGGAGGGGGTGCCGGACTTGTTGATGCCGATCAGGGCGACGCCGGGGTTGGCGGCCTTGAACTTCTCGGCCACGGCGAGCACGTCGTCCCAGGTCTGGAACGTGGTCGGGTCGATGCCGGCCCGGTCGAACATGTCGTTGCGGTAGAAGAAGCCCTGCGCGTTGACCTCCCAGGGGAGCGCACGGGTGCGGCCCTCCTTGTCGGCGACGGCCGGCCAGAGACCCTGGGCGAACTTGTCCTTGTAGCCGTCGGCGCCGAGGGCCGACAGGTCGGCCAGGCCGCCGGGGAACTTCTCCAGGTAGCCGGGCAGGTAGTCGCAACCGATGTGGAGGACGTCGGCGAGGCCCTGGCCGCCGGCCGCGAGGCCGACCGTGATCTTGTCCCAGATCGCCGGGTTGCCGACGTCCTGGACGTCGACCTTGATGCCGGGGTTGTCCTTCTCGAACGCGGGGACCACACCGCGCAGCGCCTCGGCCGCCGTCGTCCAGGACCAGACGGTGATGGTTCCGGTGGCGGCGTCCCCGCCGGAGGAGCCGGAGTCGGAGCCTCCGCAGGCGGACAGGGCGCCACCGGCGGAGAGGGCCAGCAGGCCCGCGCCGGAGGCCCGCAGGAGGTCACGACGGGAGAGGTGTGACATGGCATGCCTTTCAGGAGGGGGGAACGGCATCGAGCGGGAACAGCGGGTGGGGTGGGCGGAGAGCCGGGGTGGGGGCGCCCCACCCGGTCCGGCGGCGCGGGTCGTCCGCGAGTCGGGTGGCGCGACGGCCGTTCGCCGGTCGGGCGGAACGGGCGGTGCAGGCGGCGCGAGGCCCGGCCCGGGGTGGGGGGCGGCGCCGGGGGTGGACGGACGCGGTCGAACGGTGCCACGACGGTCGGACGGTCACGCAGTCAGGCGGTCAGGCGGTCACGCGGTCGGGCGGTCAGGCGGGTGCCGGCGATACCGGCGGTCAGGCGGTCAGGCAGGTGCCGGCGGTGCCGACGTTCACCCGGTCAGGCGGTCAGGCGGTCAGGCGGTCAGGAGGGTGCGGGCGGATCGCAGCGCGTCGCCCAGCAGCCCGGCCGCCGCCGGGCCGGTGCTGGCGTGCGGCGACAGCCGGATCCAGCCGCCGCGCAGGGTGGTCGAGAGGCCGGCCTCCGCGAGCGTGCGGTGGACGGCCGCGGGGTCGGCGCCGGGCAGCCGGACCCGCGCGATCCCGCTCACGCCGGGCATCTCGCCGCCCGTCCGCTCGCCGCCGAGGGTCTCGGCGCCGACGGCGCGGGCGGTGCCGAGCAGCTCGTCGAGCGCCTCGCCGATCAACGCGTTGATCCGGCCGACGCCGACGTCCCGAACCAGGGCGAGGGCCTCGCCCAGGGCCGCGACGGCGGGGCCGTCCGGGTTGGTGACGGTGTGCGCGACGGCTCCCGGCCGCGCGGGGCAGGGGTGACCGGGGGCCTCGATCGGGTCGACGACGCCGGACCATCCGCCGAGCCCCGGGGCCAGCCGCCCGGCCACCCGGTCACGGACCATCAGGACGGCGGCGCCCCAGCCGGCCCGCAGCCATTTCTGACCACCCGCCACCAGCACGTCCGCCGCGTCGGCGGCGAACTCGACGGCACCGAGCGCCTGGATGGCGTCCACGACCAGGACGCGGTGCGGGCCGATCGCCTCCTTGATCGCGGCGATCGGCGCCCGGGTCCCGGTGGCGGCGTCGACCGCGCAGACCGAGACCGCGTGCACCCGCTCGTCCAGGGCGGCCCGGACGATGTCCGCCGTCAGCGGGCCGTCCAGCTGACGGACCGTCAGCCCGCCGTTGCCCTCCGCGCGCAGCCAGGGGTAGAGCGCGCCGGGGAAGTCGGACCGGCTCATCAGCACCGTCCCGCCGGCCGACCCGGCGGCGCCGAGCGCGTGGGCGGCGGCGAACATGCCGTGCGAGGTCGAGCTGACGAACGCGATCTCGTGCGGCGCACAGCCGAGCACCTCGCCCGCCGTCCGCGCCGCCGCCTCCGTCTGCGCGTCGAGGCCCTCCAGGACCTCCCAGCCCTCGCGGTGGAGCCGCCCCGCGGTTCGGGCCAGCACCTCGGCGACCCGGGCCGAGACCGGCCCGAACCTCGCGAAGTCGACGTAGCCGGACGGCTCGGCGAACTGCCGCAGATACTCCGGCACAACCAGCACCGTCATGGCCTCACCCTCGATTTGAACGTTCAAATACACACAAACAAACAGAACCAATCAGTTCTGGTTGAGCGGGTGCCAGCAAACGCCCGCCGCGGAGTCCGCGTCAAGACCTTTGCGCGACGAACCCGCAGTCCGAGACCCTCTCGTTACCCTGCGCCCGAACTCCTCACAACACCTACTTGCGCAATGCAATTTGACATTACTATTTTACTTATCGATGAGTCGACGCCCCAACGCCGGCTTCCTTCACCCCCACCTCGGACCCCGCTGCGCCCCGGTTCCGGCACGGCTCCGCCGACCGCCACCGACCGGCCCGCACGGGTATGTGCACGGCCGCCTCCCCCATCCCCCGGCCCTGCGTGGTGGTTCGCGCACCCCACGGCACCACCCCATCAGCACGCCCTCACACCTTCAGGAGTCCCGGTGACCCCCACCGCTCCACGTCTGCGCACGGTCCTGCTCTCCGCGGCACTCGCCGTCACCCTCGCGGCCCCGCTCATCCAGAGCGCCCGGGCCGCCACCCCCTCGACCACCGCCCTCCCCGCGCCCGCCGCGGCCCCGGCGCCGCAGCCGGCCACCGGCCCCCACGGAGAGGTCGCGCACGCACCCGGCCAGGCTTCGCCGGGCGCCCCCGGCCCGGAGGGCGCTCCGGGCACCGCCGCGATGCAGCCGACGACGACCGCCGGGCAGCCGGTCGCCGACCCTGCGAGCGCCCCCACCCCCCTCGCCGCCGACCAGGGCGCGGCCTGCTCCCCGGCCGCCTTCGCCTCGCTCGGCCCGGCCGCCCTGGCGGACTTCCTCGCCGACCCCTCCCACGGCTACGACGACTGTCTGCGCCCGCTGCTGGGCGGCTGGCGTCCGGAGCTCGCCAAGGTCTTCACCACCGCGCACGTCCGCGCGGTCGCCGACCGGATCAGCACCCTCGCGCCGCGCTTCGACGCCACCAACAACCTGAACCAGCAAGGGCTCTGGTACTACCTGCACGTCGCGGTCCTCTTCGACTACGGCCACGACGAACTCGACTTCAACGACGACACCACCACCACCGCGATCGAGCGGGCGATCGCCGCCTACACCGCCAACCCGCGGGTCTTCGAGCCGACCACCGCGAACGGCCTCGCCATGGGCGAGCTGCTCCAGACCTCCACCGCACCCAGGCTGCGCCCCGGGCGCCTGCCGCTCACCGAGCGGGTCCTGAAGTCCTTCGCCCCCGGCGGCCCCGCCGTCGGCGACCGCGGCTGGAACTGGGCGGTGCAGAGCGCCCTCCAGATCAACTTCCAGGGCATCAACAACGTCGTCGAGGACCAGGGCCGCTACCAGGCCGCCGTGGCCGCCGCCCCCTCCTTCCGGGAGGCCCTCCGCGCGTACGCCGGCTACACCCACCTCAAGGGCACCGAGAGCGAGTGGGCCGTCCGCGACGCGATGTCGGAGTACTCCCGGCTCCACGCCGTCGAGTCGATCAGGCCCGAACTGAAGGCCAACGCCGGTGCGATGATCACCAGCCTCCGGAACACCTTCGGCCGGCTCAGCGCCCCGTGGAACAACATCGCCGTCCTCGTCAACGACACCGGCATCTGCGGCGGGCACGACGCCTGCCGGGCCGACCTCGAACGGGAGGTCTTCCCCCACACCTACAGCTACGACAACGGCACCCTGATCGTCCGCACCCCCCTCGACCGCGCCACCGCCGACCAGCTCTACTACGCGACCAAGCAGGTCAAGGCGCAGTTCTTCCGGGTGATCGGCACCGACCGGCCGCTCGCCGACGACGACCACCCGGTCCTCACGGTGCGCCTGTACGACACCAAGGCCAACTACAAGTCCCTGCAGTACCTGCTCTTCGGGATCAGCGACGTCGAGAACGGCGGCATGTTCCTGGAGGCCCCCTCGACCTTCTACACCTACCAGCGGACCTCCCTGGAGTCGACCTTCAGCCTGGAGGAACTGTTCCGCCACGAGTACACCCACTACCTCAACGCCCGCTGGGCCATCCCGGAGACCGGCTACACCGACCGCTGGCCCTCCGACGCCACCTTCACGATGAACGAGGGCACCGCCGAGTACTTCGCCGGCTCGACTTCCAAGGACGGCGTCAAGGCCCGGCGGACCATGGTCGACCAGATCGCCGCCGAGGACCGGGGCGGCCTGACACGCCTGACGGTCGACCAGATCCTGCACGCCACCTGGTCCGGGTACCAGTTCCGCGCCTACCCGTACGCGGCCACCTTCTTCAACATGCTCGGCGAACGGCACTCCGACCAGCTCGCCGAGATGTACCGCCTGCTGCGCGCCGACGACCTCGCCGGCTACAACGCCTGGCGCGACCGCCTCGGCCGGGACGCCGGCCTCCAGCGCGACTACACCGCCTACCTCGACGCCGCCATCGGGCGCCTCCCCGGCCTGTACGTGCCCGTCACCACCTACACCTCCAACGGCCAACTCAGCTACGCCTGGGCCTCCGAGGTGCGGGACGCCTTCACCCGGTCGACCCAGAACGCGCCGGTCTGCAAGGACAACGCCGACTGGAACAACACCATGCGGTTCACCTGCTCCGGCCGGATCACCGCCAACCTCACCAACCCCGCCGACGCCGGGCAGACCCGCAAGGACATGTCCGGGACCATCGACTACTACCTCCTCGCCCGCGGTGGCGGCGCCGCCAACAACCTGGCCGACATGAACTGCTGGTTCGGCAAGGTCGACGTCTGGCCCGCCGGCCGGGCCGGCACCGCCGACTACACCTGCGAGGGCCCGCTGCGCCGCTGACCGGGCGGCACCCGCCGCGAAGCCGTGAACGGGAACCGGGCCGGTCGGCCCGGTTCCCGCCGCGTCGCCCCGGAGCCGCCCGGGGCGCGCCCGGCCGTCAGAGCCGACGGAACATCACATGCTGGCCGACCAGCCCGTGTTCGGGGTGGTCGAAGGTCCCCGGGACGGTGCCGACCACCTCGAAGCCCAGCGACGTCCAGAGGTGCACCGCGGGCTCGTTGACCTCCACGACCGCGTTGAACTGGATCCCGCGGAACCCCTGCGCGCGGTGCCAGGCGACGACGTACTCGCCGAGCGCCCGGCCGATCCCCCGCCCCTGGTACGCCGGGTCGACCAGGAACGAGCCGGTCCCGATGTGCGCGCCCCGCCCGGGCTTGTTCGGCCCCATCTTCGCCGAACCCGCGACCACCCCGTCCACCACGGCCACCACCGTCCGCCCCGGCGGCGGCTCCATCCACCACGGCCTCGCCTCCTCCAGGCTCTGCCGCTCGGGGAACGCGTACGACCGGCCCTCGGCCATGATCGCGGAGTAGAACGGATAGATGGTCGGCCAGTCCTCGTCGGAGGCGATACGGATCTCCATCCGCGACAGGGTACGCGGCCACCCGACGGTGCACGACCGGTATACCCCGGCCGCCGCGCGACGTGAGGTCGCGCGGCGGCCGGGGCACCGGACGGGGGTCAGTTCCAGGGGTTGGCGGGCTGGTCGTCGATCGCGACCCGGAAGCGGGTGTTGTCGGGGATGGTGCCGTAGGCCCGGAAGGTCCGGCCGCCGGTCCGGGCGGAGTCCGGTCCGTAGCGGCCGTCGTGGTGCTCGGCCTCGCGCCGGCCCGCGCCGAAGGAGGACCGGCAGACGGTGTCGGCCGCGGGACGGCCGTCCCGCCCGGCACGGTCGCCGGGCGGGACGGTCACGGTGCTGCGAGGTCGGACGGGAGCTTCGGTTCCCGGTCGGGGCGGTGCCCCTCGCCCCGGCCGCTGCGGCCCTCCTCGATGCAGCTCCCCCGTTACCAGTAGTGGCGGCGTCCGCCGACCTCGTGGCCGACTGCGCCCATGATCCAGAGGACCACACCGATGAGAACCAGGACGAGGCCGATGGTCCACAGGATGGAAACACCGGTGACGAACCCGATGACGAGGAGGATGACTCCGAGGACGATCACGACGGTCTCCGTTCCACCCCCCACGTTGTCGCTCTCCGCCGGTGCGGAGGCCCACCCTGCGCCTTTCCCGATCCCGGCCCTTCAATCGGCGATCCCGCCACCGGTTGCGGGGCGGCGGCGCCCGCCGGGTCCGGCCGGGCGGGCGGGCACCGCCCCCGGGTGGGCGCTCAGGTCAGCCGGACGCCGACGACGCAGGTGTCGTCGTCCGGGTTGGGGGCCCGGAGCCGGCGCAGCACGTGGTCGAGGCAGCCCTGGAGCCCCGGCGCCCTGTACTCCTCGACCGCCCCGAGCAGCCGCCCGAGTCCTCGGTCGAGGCCCTCGTCGCGCCGCTCGACCAGTCCGTCGGTGAAGAGCAGCACCAGGTCGTCCGGTTCGAGCGTCAGCACGGTGCTGCGGTGGACGGCGGCCGGGTCGGCCCCGAGCAGCGGTCCCGGCGGCGGGTCGAGGTAGCGGGCGACGCCGTCGTGGACCAGCAGGGGCGGCAGGTGCCCGGCCCTGGCCCAGGTCAGGGTGCGGGCGGCGGGGTCGAGCCGGCCGCAGACGGCGGTGGCGACGAAACCGCCGCCGAGGTGGCAGAGCATCCGGTTGAGGAGCTGGAGCAGCCGGTCCGGTCCGGCGTCGGTGAAGGCCAGGCCGCGCAGGGCGTCGCGCAGCTGCGCCATGCCCGCGGCGGCCTGAAGGCCGTGCCCGGAGACGTCGCCGACCACGGTGAGGACCGTCCCGTCGGGAAGGGTGAGGACGTCGTACCAGTCGCCGCCGACCTGGGGGTCGCTCCCGGCCGGCACGTAGCGCGCCGCCACGTCGAGGTTGCGCGCGGGCGGGCCGCCGGGAACGTCCGTGAGCGCGTGCCGGAGCGCCCGGACGGCGCGGTGCTCGACGGCCGTCCGGCGGACCTGCTCGGCGAGCCTGGCCCGGGTGTCGGCGAGCGCCCACTCGGTGTGCCGCCAGGCGGTCACGTCCTGGATGACGCCGCGCACGGCGAGCACGTCGCCGTCCCGGCTCCCGGGGACGGTCTCGGCGATCGCCCGGACCGTCCGGACGGCGCCGTCGGCACGGATCACCCGGAACTCGAACGCGGCGGAGGCGAGCCCGCCCAGCAGGCGTTCCGCGAGGGCCCGGACGGCGGCGCGGTCGGCCGGCGCGACGGCGGCCTCCGCCTCGGCCGGGGCCAGCGTGCCGGGCGCGGGCCGCTCCGGCAGGCCGAGCAGCCGGAAGACCTCGGCCGAGCAGTCGAGCCGCGCCGGGGAGACCTCCCACTGCCAGGTGCCGAGGCCGGCCAGCCGCTGGGCCTGGGCCAGCTGCTGCTCCCGGCGTTCCTGCTCGTCGTGGGTGCGCCAGCTGACCAGGATCCCGTCGAGGAACGGCGTGGCGTGCAGCGTCATCGTGGAGCCGTGGACGGCTCCGCCGACGATCTCGACGTACTGCTCCGCCTCCCTGCGGTACGGCACACCGGAGGCCGCGACGTCGAGCAGGTGCTGGAAGGCACCGGAGGCGACCATGCCCGGGTAGAGCTCGCCGAGCAACCGGCCGGTGATGTCCTGGCCGGTGCGGCCGGCCAGGTCGACGGTGGCGGCGTTGGCGTGCACGACGCGCAGGTCGGTGACCTTCCCCGCGGGCGCGCGGACGGTGTGCAGGATCAGGACCGGATCGAGGAGGGCGTCCAGCACCGCCCGGAACCACGGCTCCCCGGCGGGCACCGGCCCTCCCTCCCCGCCGGGGACGAGCACCCGCAGCAACTGGGCGGCGCACAGCCGGGCCAGCGCGGACAGGTGGTGCTCGGTGGCCCGGTCCGCGCGGAACGTCCCGGGCCAGCCGAGCTTCATCGCGCCGATCAGCCGCTCGCCGGTGCGCAGCGGCAGTGCGCAGACGGTGTCGCCGGGGACGAGGTCCTCGCCCTTCAGGTCGGGGTACCGCGCGCCGAACTCGGAACGCCTCACCCAGACGGTGGTCCCGCCGCGCGCGGCGTCGGTCAGCGGCAGGGACGTCTGCGGAGGGATGCGCTGCCACTGGCTGAGCTGGTGGGAGGGGACCCCGTGGCTGGCCACCAGCCGCAGCGCGCCGTCGGGCTCCAGCACGGTGAGGGCGACCGCACCGACGCCCAGCGGGGCGAGGGCCACCTCGGTGAGCAGGGCGGCGAGCTCGTCGGGCGACTCGGCCGAGGCGAGCGCGGAGGCGGCCATGTGGTACCGGGCGGCGAAGTCGCCCCGGACCGCGGGAGCACCGGCCCCGGGCCGGGCCGGGGCCGGGCCGGGCCTCTCCGGCGGGGCCGACGGCCCGGCCGTCGGCGGAGGCGCGGCCGTCGGCGGCGCGGCGCCGGTGGTGTGCCCGTCAGCGGTGTGCCCGTCGGCGTCCGGGACGCGCTCGTCGTGGTCCGGCGGCGCGACGCTGCCGACGAGGTCGGCGGCGAGGTCGGCGAGCTTGCGGTTGCTGTCCTGGGAGAGCCGGACCAGGTGGCCGAACGCCGCGTCCGGGGAGCACGAGATCCGCTCGATCAGGATGCCCTTGGCCTGCTCGATGACGGCGCGCGTCCGCATGGCACGGCGCTGGCCCTCCACCTCACCGCGCAGCCGGTCGATGGTGGCCCGCAGCCGGGCGCTCTCGCTCTCCGGTTCCGACATCCGCGTCCCGCTGGTCCGATCTGCCGAGGCCCCGGTCCGCGCGCGGGCGGCCGGGGCGCGGTGCGAGGCACCGCGTGGAGATTCCAGCGTAGGACGGGCGCGTACTCCTGTCCTTCCTGCGGCCGGGGGCCCGCACCCGGTGACCCGGGACGGGCACCCCGACGACCCGCAGGGGCGGTCAGTGCTTGGTGGCGTCCTTGAGCTTCTCGGCGGACTGCTTGACGTCACTCTTCGCCTGGGTGGCCCGGCCCTCGGCCTTCAGGCCCGGGTCGTCGGTCGCGTTGCCGACCGCTTCCTTCGCCTTGCCCTTCGCCTTCTCGGCGACGTTCTTCATCTTCTTGCCGGCGCTCATGGTGTCGCTCCTCCGTGGTCGGGCCGGCCCTGGTCACGCCGGCGTCCCTGGGCGTCTGCTCCCGTCCGCGGACCTGAAACCGTCCGACCGGCACCGTCTCGGTCCGTCCCGGCCGGCACCGTCCCGGTCCGACTGGACACGCCCGCCGTGGGCAGACGCTCGCCCGGGGGCCGTCGAGGGGCCGTCGAGCCCGGAGGAGTGACCACCATGTCCGACCGCGTACGCACCCCGCGCCGGCGCCGGCTGCTGATGTGCCCGCCCACGTACTTCTCGGTGGACTACGCGATCAACCCGTGGATGGTCCCCGGGCGGCCGGTCGACCGGCCGCGGGCGGTCCGCCAGTGGGAGGCGCTGGTGGGCGTGTACCGCTCGCTGGGGCACCGGGTGGAGTTCGCCGACCCCGTACCCGGACTGCCCGACATGGTCTTCAGCGCCAACGCGGCGACGGTGGTGGACGGCCGGGTGCTGGTCTCCCGCTTCCGCCACCCCGAGCGGGCACCGGAGGCGTCCGCGTTCCTGAGCTGGTTCACCGGCCGCGCGTTCACCGAGGTCACCACGGCCTCGCACATCAACGAGGGACAGGGCGACATCCTCGCCGCAGGCCGCGTCCTGCTCGCCGGGACCGGCTTCCGCACCGAGCCCGCGGCGCACGACGAGGTCCGCCGCCGCCTGGGCCGGCCCGTGATCACCCTGCGGCTGACGGACCCGCGCTTCTACCACCTCGACACCGCGCTGTGCGTGCTCAGCGACACCGAGGCGGCCTACTACCCCGGCGCGTTCGACCGGGCGGGCCGGGCGGCCCTGGAGTCGCTCTTCCCGGACGCCCTGCTCGCCACCCGGGAGGAGGCCGGGCGCTTCGAGCTGAACGCCTTCAGCGACGGCCGTCACGTCGTGCTCCCCTCCACCGCGGACCGGCTGGCCACCCGCCTCTCCGGACGGGGCTTCGACCCGGTCGGGGTCGACATGTCGGAGTTCCGCGGGGCCGGGGGCGGAGCCAAGTGCTGCACCCTGGAACTCGAAGCGGACCGGCCGGGCGGCGCCCGCGACGACGGCGCCCGGACAGGCCGCACCCGCCCGAACGGAACCCGCACCGACCGCACGCGCACCGACGCGACCCCGCCCGGCACCACCCGCACCGACGCGGCCTGACCGCCGCCCGCGTCCGAAGGAGGTCACCGTGATCGAGACACCCCGACCGCCCGGCCCGCCCGCCGCGCGCGGCCCGCTCTCCGAAGCCGTTCTGACCGCCCTCTCCTCCGGCCGGCCCGGCGGGACGGACCGGCTCCGGCCGCCCCCGGACCGCACGGACGACCCGTGGGGCGAGGACCTGCACCTGGCCCTCTACCTCTGCTACGAGCTGCACTACCGCGGCTTCGAGGGCGTCGACCCCGACTGGGAGTGGGACCCCGAACTGCTGCGGCTGCGCCGCGAGCTGGAACGCCACTTCCTCACCGCCGTACGGGAGGAGACCGGCGAGCCGCCCCCGCTGGACGACCTGCTCGACCTGCTGCTCACCGAACCGCGCACCGGCACCGGCCCCTCCCACTTCCTGCTCGCCCGCGGCGAGCGCCGGCAGGCCCGCGAGTACCTGGTGCACCGCTCGCTCTACCACCTCAAGGAGGCCGACCCGCAGCTGTGGGCGGCGCCCCGGCTGGGCGGGGCGGCGCAGGTGGCCTTCCTGGCCGTCGAGTACGACGAGTACGGCGCCGGACACCCGGACCGGGCCCACTCCCGGCTCTTCGCCGAGATGATGGCGGACTTCGGTCTGGACCCCATCTACGGCCGCTACGTCGACGCGGCGGCCGCCCCGGCGCTGGCGGTGGTCAACCTGATGTCGCTGTTCGGCCTCCACCGGGCGCTCAGGGGTGCGCTGGTCGGACAGTTCGCCGCCGTGGAGATCACCTCCTCACCCGGGTCCGCCCGCCTCGCGCAGGCCTTCGGACGGCTCGGCGCGGGACCGGCCGGCACCCGGTTCTACGAGGAGCACGTGGAGGCCGACGCCGTGCACGAGCAGCTGGTCCGGCACGGCGTGATCGCCCCGCTGCTCGCGGCGGAGCCGGGGCTGGCCGGCGACGTCGCCTTCGGGATCGCCGCGGGTTCGCTCGCCGAGGACCGGCTCTCCGCCCACCTGACGGAGGCGTGGGCCGAGGGGCGCAGTTCCCTCCGCGGCGGGCCGCTGCCGGAGGGGCCGGAGGGGCCGGAGGGGTGAGCGGGTGAGCCGCTCACCCCTCCGGGGGTCACCGCTCCGGGGGTCACCGCTCCGGGGGGTGCGCCGGGGGCCCCTCGACGGGAGCGGGTGAGCCGCCGGGGCGGTGGCGGCGGTGGCTGGTGTCGCAGAACGGGTAGCGGCGGCTGCGCCCACACGCACAGAGGGCCACCAACGGGCGGTCGGAGCGGACCGTGGCGCCGTCCGGCAGCACGATCTCCACCGGGCCCTCGATCAGCACCGGTCCGCGCTCGACGGGCCGCACCCGCCGCACCCGGTCCGACCGGGCCTGCGGGGCCGGAGGAACCGTCCCGCCGGTCCCCGCCGGCTCCGGCGGTCCGGGCCGCTCAGGCCGGCCACGCACCGCGGATCACCACCAGCTCCTCCTCCCGGTCGCCCGGGTCGATCAGGCCGCGGCTCTCGAACCACGCCGCCCGCCCGGTCATCACCGGCCCGAAGACCTGGCGCCGCCGGGCCACCACCTCGGCCGACAGCCCGGACCGCCCGAGGGCGCGCAGGGTCTCCGGGACGTCGGCGAGCGAGGACTGCACCAGGAGCAGCACCCCGTCGCGCGTCAGCAGGCCGGGGGCCTCCCGGCAGATCCGGTCGAGCAGCAGGCGCCCGTCCGGACCGGCGTCCCAGGCCCGCGCGATGCCCCGCCGGGGGCTCCCGGCCCGCTCGGCGGGCACGTACGGGGGATTGCTGAGCACCAGGTCGAACCGCCGCCCCCGGACGGGTCCGGTGAGGTCCCCGTGGCACAGCCGGATCCGGTGCCGGTGGAGCCAGGCGTTCACGCCCGCGGTCGCCAGGGCCAGCCAGGACACGTCCACCGCCGTCACCCGGGCGCCCCGGTCGGCCGCCGCGAGCGCGAGGGCCCCGGTGCCGGTCCCCAGGTCGAGGCAGCGTGCTCCGCGCAGCGGTCCCTCGCGGGTGAGGCTCTCCGCCAACAGGGCGGTATCGCCCTGGGCCGGGTACACACCGGGTGGTCTGAGCAGCAGCATGCCGCGCGCCTGCCCAGGATCGGCCTGCCCAACCGGACGGCCGCCCGACCTAGGCCCGCCGGGGCCCGCCTAGGCTCGCCGGGGCCCGCCTAGGCTCGCCGGGGTCCGGCAGGGTCCGGCGGGGCGCTCGTCCGCCGGGCCGGGACCGAACCCGACGGCGCGGGGCCGTGTCGACCGGCGCACCCCGGGTAGACGTGGAGCCCCGGCCACCGGCAACCCGCCGATGGACGTCCTGAAGGGAACCAGAGACCATGACCGTCCCCGTCCCGCCCGGCCCGGACACCCACCCCCCGGCGCCGGGGCCCCCGCTGCCCGGACCGGGTGATCCGACCCCGGGCGGCCCCCGGCCGTTCCCGGCGCCGCCGGACCCGGTGCCCCCGGTGCCGTCGCCTCCGATCCCCGGACCGGGACCCGACCCGGTGCCGCCGCCCGCACCGGCCCCAGGGACGCCCCTGACGCGCTGACCGCGCGGCGGGCCGGACACCGCACGGAACCGAAGGAGGCCGGCCGTGGCGCTCGTACTCTTCCTGATCATCGTCGCGATCGTGCTCGGACTCGTCGGCGTGGTCGCCGACGGGCTGCTCTACCTGCTGTTCGCCGGCATCGCGGTGCTGGCCGTGGCCCTGATCGTCGCCGCGGTCCGGTTCCGGCGCGGGGGCCGGCAGGCGCCGCGCTGAGCCGGGGAACAGAACCGGGGCGCCGAACCGGGGCGCCGAGCCGGGCACGGCCGGGTCCGGGCCCGCCGGGAGGAATCCCGGGCTCGCGACGCGGGCATCACCACCGCGAGAGGAGACGGCACCATGAGCGGGTTCGACGCGTTCACCGCGCTGCTCGACTACCCGGTCCACGTCGTCACCGCGGCGGCCGGCGAGGACCGGGCGGGCTGCCTGGTCGGCTTCGCCGGACAGTGCTCGATCGAGCCGCCCCGGTTCACCGTGTGGATCTCCAAGGCGAACCACACCTACGCCGTCGCGTCGCGCACCACCGTCCTGGCGGTCCACGCGCTGCCGCGGCGGCGTCACGACCTCGCCGAACTCTTCGGCGGCCGTACCGGCGACGAGGTCGACAAGTTCGCCTCCGTCGCCTGGACCCCCGGCCCGGGCGGCGTCCCCGTCCTCACGGACGCCGCCGCCTGGTTCGCGGGGCGCATCCGCGACCGGGCCGACTGGGGCGACCACGTCGGGTTCCTCCTCGACCCCCTCACCGCCGGTGCCGGAGCCGGCGGCGACCCGCGGGCGCTCTCCTTCCGCGACGTGCAGGACATCGACGCGGGGCACCCCGCATGAACAAGGCCCGGCCGGAACATCCGGCAGCGCCGGAGAGGCCCCCCGTGACCACGGACCGCGACACCGCCGCCCCGCGCTCCGGCCGCGACGAGACGCCCGCAGAGCGGGCGGACCGCCTCTGGACCGACATGCTCCAGGAGGTGCGCGTCACACAGACCGGCGCCCAGATCCTCTTCGGCTTCCTCATCGGCGTCGCCTTCACCCCCCGCTTCGCCGCCCTGCCCGACTTCGACCGCAACCTCTACGTGGCCACCGTCCTCCTCGGCGCCGTCTCCACCGGCGCACTCGTCGCCCCCGTGGCCTTCCACCGCTTCCTCGCCGGCCACGGCCTGAAGCCCGAACTGATCCACATCGCCGGCCGCCTCATCGCCGTCGGCCTGGTCACCCTGGCCCTGACCATGGCCGCGGCCCTGCTCCTGCTGCTGCGCACCGCGCTGGGCGACACCACCGTCGCCTGGGCCCTCAGCGCCGCCGTCCTGCTGTGGTTCACCACCACCTGGCTCGTCCTGCCCCAGCTGGTGCTGCGCCGGGCCGCCGCCCGCCGTGGGGGCCCCGGCGACGGCCCCGACGACGGCGACGGCCGCAGGGCCTGAGCCCGCCCCCGGGGAGCCGGTCCTCCGGGGCCGCGCCGGTGGTCGATCCGGCACCGGCAGGCAGGTGGTCCGCGACCCTGTCGGACTCGGCCTCGTCCAGGCCCGTCGCGAACCGCGCCAGGATCGCGACCGCCGCCCCCGGAGGCCGATGACCGCCCGGCGGATCGGCCGGTCCGGGGATCGGCCGATCCGGGGTGCTCAAGACCTCCGCGGGCCCGCGGGCACGAAGGCCAACGCCGTGTTGTGGCCGCCGAATCCTGCCGAGATGCTGAGCGCCAGGCGCAGTCGCTGCCGCCGCGGCCGGCCGTGGACGACGTCGATCCGGGCGGTGTCCCGGTCCGGCACCGCGAAGCCCGCGGTGCCGGGCACCGTCTGGTGCTGGAGGGTGAGCACGGTCAGGGCGGCCTCGACGGCACCGGCCGCGCCCATGGTGTGGCCCAGGACCCCCTTGGCGGACGTGACGGACGGGGGGCGGCGGGCGAAGAGGCGCTCGATCAGGCCCGCCTCCGCGCTGTCGTTGAGCCGGGTACCGGTGCCGTGGGCGTTGACGTGGTCGACGTCGTCCGGGCCCGCGCCCGCCTCGGCCAGCGCGTTCCGGACGGCCGCTTCGAGGCCGCGGGCCCGCGGGTGCGGTGCCACGGGGTGGTGGGCGTCGGCCGCCGTCCCGACTCCCACCAGCAGGGCCCGGACGGGCGCCCGCCGGTCCACCGCGTCGGCCCGGCGTTCCAGGACCGTGAAGCCGGCTCCCTCCCCGAGGACGAAACCGTCACGGCCCGCGTCGAACGGACGCGAGGCACGGGAGGGGTCGGGGTTGCGGGAGAGCGCCCGCATCCGGGCGAACGCGGCGACGCAGACCGGGGTGACCATCGCGTCGGTCCCGCCGGCCAGGGCGATGTCGCAGGCCCCGGCGTGCAGCAGCAGCGCGGCGGTGTGGACGGCCGCGGCGCCGGAGGCACAGGCGGTCGCGGTGTGCAGCACCGGGCCGGTCACGCCCAGGTCGATGGCGAGCTGACCTGCCGCCATGTTCGGCAGGAACGCGGGCAGCGCCAGCGCGGAGACGCCGGACGGCCCCTTCGCACCGAACCGTTCCGTCGCCCGCTCGTAGCTGCCCACGCCCCCGGCGGCCGACCCGAGGACCACGGCGACCCGGGCGCCGTCCCAGTCGGCGGGGCTCAGCCCCGCGTCGGCGACCGCCTCCCGCGCGGCGACGAGCGCGAAGTGGGTCGCGCGGTCCAGCCGCCAGGAGTCGCGGCCTCCGAGCAGCGCCCTGGCGTCGAACCCCGGGACCCGGCAGGAGATGCCGACCGGCAGTCCGGTGAGCGCCGGGTCCGGGGCGGCCGTGGCGCGGGCGTCGAGGACGCCCTGCCAGGTCGGGCCGACCCCGGACCCGGCCGGGGTCACCAGGCCGATCCCGGTGACGGCGAGCGGCGGGCGGGCCGCACTCACTCCGGTGCCCCGGGCTGCGCGGTCGACTCGGCGAGCAGCTCGTGGACGCGGTCGACGAGCCGGCCCACCGTCACGTCGGCCGCGGAGTCGCCGTCGTCGTCGAGGCCGACGCCCCAGTGCTCCTGGAGGTTGACGACCAGTTCGACGCGGGCGAGCGAGTCGAGGTCCAGCTCGCCGAGGGCGGCGTCGTCGCCGATCGCGTCCCGGGGGACCTCGAACTGTCCGACGAGCAGGGCGACCAGGTGTTCGCGTACGGGGTTCACGGGGCGCTGACCTCCTTGTCGGCGGGCTCGTTCCCGGGCTCGCCGTCGGGCTGGGTGTCGGGTGGTGGACCGGCGGGTGGTGGGCCGGCGGGCGACGAGGTGTCGGGCGACGGGGTGCCCGGCCGGGAGCCGGGCCCTGCGTCGGGCCGGCCGTCGAGCGGGCGCGGGCGGGCCTCCGGGGCGGAACTCCGCACGGGGACGTCGGGCCAGAGCAGGGTGGCGGAGGCCCAGGTGAGGCCGCCGCCGAAGGCGGTGAGCAGGGTCGGCGCGCCCGGCGCGCAGACGCCCCGGGCGGCGGCGTCCGCCAGCGCGAGCGGCACGGAGGCACCGGCCGTGTTGCCCACGTCGCGGATGTTCCCGAAGCGGTGCTGCGCCGCGATGCCCAGCCGGTCGGCGACGGCGTCCAGGATCCGTTGGTTGGCCTGGTGCCCGATGAAGGCCCTGACGTCCCCGGGCCGCCATCCGGTCGCGCCCAGGACGGCGGCGGAGGAGGCGGCCATCCGGCGCACCGCGTGCGCGTAGACCTGCCGGCCGCGCATCCGGAAGTAGCGCTCCTCGCGCCCGAGGCCGTCGCCGGGGGCGGGGAGCCGCGCCCCGCCCCCGGCGACGGCGATCAGGTCGCACCCGCCGCCGTCGCTCCCCCAGTCGGTCTCCAGCAGCGCCCCGGGCTCGGCGACGTCGCCGGGGCGGAGCAGCACCGCTGCCGCCGCGTCGCCGAAGAGCGGTGCCGTGTCGCGGTCGAGCGGATCGGTGATCGCCGAGTACTTCTCGGCCGCGACGACCAGGGGCGCCCGGCAGGTCCCGCTGCGGAGCAGGGCGGCGGCCGTCGTCAGGGCGTAGAGGAAACCGGAGCAGACGGCCGCGAGGTCGAACGCGGGCACGGTCCCCAGGCCGAGGCGGTGCGCGACCTCCGGCGCGGTGGCCGGACAGGGACGGTCCGGTGTGGTGGTGGCCAGCAGGACCAGGTCCGGCCGCGGTCCGGCGGGCCCGGCCGAGGCGATCGCGGCGCGGGCCGCGGCGGTGGCCAGGTCGCCGGTGCTCACACCGGGCCCGGCCACCCGCCGGCGGTGGATGCCGGTGCGGCCGACGATCCACTCGTCGGTGGTGTCGAGGCCGCCGCGCTCGATGACCTGTCGGTTGGTCACCACCAGCGGCGGGAGGCTGGTGCCGATCCCCCCGATCACCGCCGCCGGCCGACGCACCGTCCGATGCGCCGCCCGGCCCGCGCTCCGGTCCGTGGTCGCGCCGCCCGGGGGCACACCGCCCGGGGGCCCGCCCGCGGCGCCGCGCGGGGGCGTCATCGCGCGAGGAACGGGGACGGCGGCTTCGGGATGCCCGCGAGACCGCCGTCGGGGACGGACAGCCCCCCGTCCAGGACGACGGCCTGCCCGGTGAGGAAGGCGGAGGCGGGCGAGGCCAGGAAGAGCGCCGCCGAGGCGACCTCCTCCGGCTCGGCCCAGCGTCCCAGGGGCACGTGGGCGAGCAGCCAGTCGCTGAGTGCGGCGTCGGTGTGGACGGCGGCCGTCATGTCGGTCCGGACCCAGCCCGGACACAGCGCGTTGACCCGGATGCCCGAACGGGCCCACCCCACCGCGAGGCTGCGGGCCAGCGACACCTGGGCCGCCTTGGTGGCGGCGTACACCTCCATCAGCGGCGTACCCACCAGACCGGCCACCGAGGACATCAGCACGACGCCGGCGCCGTCGGACCGGGCCAGGTACGGGTGGGCGTGCCGGCAGACCGCCGCGGTGGCGTTGAGGTTGACCGCGACCACCTCGTCCCACACCGGCTGCGGGAGGAGTTGCAACGGCGCGAGGAGCGCGCTGCCGTCGGGCTCGGCGGGCAGGATCCCGGCGTTGTGGACGACGACGTCGAGGCCGCCCAGGGCCTCGGCGGCGTGGTCGACGAGCACCGCCTGCCCGGTGTCGGCGAGGTCGCCCGGGGCGAGCACGGGGCTGTCGCCGTACTCGGCGACCAGCTCGGCGGTGTGCTTGAGCGCGGCGGCGGTGCGGGCGGACAGCGCGAGCCGCGCGCCGGCCTGGGCGAACGCGACGGCGACGGCCTGTCCGATGCCGCGCGAGGCGCCGGTCACCAGTGCGCGTCGGCCGTCGAGCCGGAACCGGTCGAGGACGGTCATGACGGGGCTCCTCAGATGCTGACGCGCCGCCGGGACGCGCGGGAGGTTCGGGGTTGGGGGCCGGGGGGCCGGAGGGTCGGGATCCGGAGGGATCGGGGGCGCCGGACGCCTCAGGAGGCGGGGGCGCGCAGGGCGGGCGCACCGGTCCAGGTGAGCAGGGCGCTGCCCCAGGTGAGCCCGGCGCCGAGGACGCAGACGAGGAGGCGGGCGCGGTCGGGCAGCAGGCCGCGGGCCGCGGCGTCGGCCAGCGCGAACGGGGCGGAGGCCGCGCCGATGTTGCCGGTGAGGTGCCCGGTGATGTGGAGGCGCTCGGGCGGGATGCCGGTACCGGCCGCGACGGTGCGCAGGAGCAGCGGGTTGGGCTGGTGGGTGATGAAGGCGTCGATGTCCTTGAGGTCGAGGCCGTGTTCGGCGAGCGTCTCCTCGACCATGCGCGGGAAGACCTCGATGATGAAGTCGCGCACGGCCCGGCCGTCCATGTGGATGTGGTGCAGCCCGTCCGCCAGGCTCCGGGGGCCGGCCGGTATCCGGCTCCCGCCGCCCGGGATGAGCACGTGGTGCGCGCCGCGGCCGTCGGAGCGGAGGCGGAAGCCGTGGAAGCCCCCGCCCCCGGGCACCGGGCCCAGCACCGCGGCGGCGGCGCCGTCCGCGAAGAGCACGGCGGTGCCCCGGTGGGAGGGGTCGACGAACTTCGAGTAGGCCTCGACGCCGACGACCGCCGCGTACCGGATGCCCGGGGTCGTGGAGAGCCAGTCGTGGGCGACCTTGGCTCCGAAGAGCCAGCCGGAACAGGCCGCGCTGACGTCCAGCGCCACCGCGTTCACGGCACCGGTCAGGGCCTGGACGCGGCAGGCGGTCGCCGGTCCGAGCTCGTCCGGCGTGGAGGTGGCCGCGACGACGACGTCGAGCAGGTCCGGCGGGATGCCGGCGGCCTCGCACGCGGCCAGCACGGCGGCGGCCGCGAGGTCGGACGCGGCCTCACCGCTCGCGGCCACGTGCCGTTCGACCACTCCGGTGCGTTCGAGGATCCACTCGGCGGACACCCCCGCGAGCCGGCCGATCTCGTCGTTGCCGCGCACCTCCGCGGGCAGGTACGTGCCCATCCCCAGCACGCCGATCGCGGAGGAGGTCCTCCCCGCCACCACGGGCTCCTTGTCCGGTCTCACGGTGTGCTCCTTCTCTGGTCGGCCCGGGGGGCCGGAACGGGGTGTGGAACGGGTGGCCGCACGGGACCCGGAACGGGGCCGTGGGGATCACCGGGGGCAGCACGGGGCATCACGGGGCATCACGGGGCATCACGGGCCGGTGTCGCGGGTGCAGCCGTCGACGTCACGGGGGCCGTGGGCGTCGAGCAGTGCGGCGGGGTGGTCGGTCCGGTCGAGTGCGGAGAGGGCGAGGCCCCGGCCGGGGTCGAGGGCGTCCACGATGTCCGGGAGGACGGGTCGCAGCCGGTCGCAGAGGGCATCCGTCGCGGCCGGGAACGCGCGCACGGTCGCGGGCGCGAGCACGCCGGCCGCCAGCAGCGGCCCGGCCAGCCGCCGGGCCCGGCGGAGTCCCGCGAGCGCCGCGAGGTCGTCGGCCAGGGGCACGGTCCACCCCGGGCCGTCCGCGCCGGCCGCCACGACACCACCCGCCGCCGCGTCGGCCGCCAGCCGGCAGGCCAGGACGTCCCCCAGGTCCAGGGCATCCGCCAGCAGCGGGTTCCAGAGGTCCAGCGCCCGGCGCCCGGCCGCGACGCCGGCCGCGTGCGCTGCCGCGAGGTCGTCGGCGAGCCGGTCCTGCAGGGTCGCGGCGACGTGCGGCCACCACGCCACGTGCAGGGGCTCGCTCAGATCGTTCGGATCGCCCAGGTCGTTCAGGTCGTTCAGATCGCTCGGCTCGCGGGCCGCGTCCGCCGGACGGACCGGGCGCTCCTCGACGAGGGCCCGCCCGGCGTCGAGGAGGATGAGGGTGTTGTCCCCGCCCGCGTTGTCGAAGGCGCGGGCGAAGCCGAGGTACCCCGCGAACCGGTTGCCTTCGAAGAAGCCGGACACACCGCACCGGTGCTGCAATCCGTCGATCAGTTCGGCCACCGACCGCGTGCTGTACGCCTTGTAGAGGGCGAGCGCCCGGTCGACGCCCGCCCACGGGGAGAAGGTCATCGCCGTCTCCGGCCGCTCGGCCGGCCCTGCGGCGCGCCCGGCCGCCCACGCGGCCAGGGCCGCCCGTGCGGTGCAGCGCAGCGCGTACGCCTCCGCCAACCCGCCGATCACGGCGTGCTGCTGGGTGCGGTACTCCAGGACGGGTACCCCCGGAGCCAGCCGGCCGTGGGTCCGACGGCCGGCGCTGAACCGCCAGGCCATGGCCGCGCTGCGGCCCGCCAGGCCCGCCATGGCCGAAGGCAGGGTGGCCCACAGACCCTGCCCGCAGCTCAGGGTCCGTCGGAGGCGGGCGTCGGGACCGGCCGACGGGTCGTGCAGCACTCCGGCGTCGTCGATCGTGGCACCGTCCGCGAGCCAGCGGTCGACGGGCACGCGCACGCCGTCGAAGCGGACCAGGCCGTAGGGCAGCGGGAGGGCGTCCATGGCGACCGGGGCCGAGATCGAGACGCCCGGCGCGGGCCGGCCCTCGGCACCGGTGATGTCGACGAGGAACGAGAACACCCCGCCGTCCCGGCCCTGTGTCAGCAACCGCGCGCACACCACCGCCTGCTGGGGCAGCCCCGCCGCGGCCACCGAGGAGAACTTCGCGGCGCGCTCGTCCGGGGTGCGGAGGACGAACGCGCGGCGCGCCACGTCGAAACGTGCCTCGGTACGGATGCCGAGGTGGCTGCCGGCCTCGCCGATCTCGGTGACCATGAAGGAGCCCTTGGTCCGGGCGTGTGCCAGCGCCCCGGACGGGTCGGCCTCCTCCCCGCCCAGGAGGACCAGCGATCCGACGCACAGCGTGTAGTGGGAGAGGAACGTCTGGTAGAGCGGCGGATCGGCGAGGACCGTCGCCTCCCCGAGGGCGGCCAGGAGTTCGGCATCGGCGACCACCTCGGCGGCGGGCGGCAGCAGGGCGGCCAGCCTGGTCAACCGTCGGTGGGCGCGGGTGTCCGTCCGCAGGTCGGCGGGACCGCCCCGCGCCGGCCCTCCCGGCTCCTCACCTCCCGCCTCCGCACCTCCCTGCTCCGCGAATCCCGGCTCCGTGTCTCGCTTCTCCGGCTCGTCCCGGATCGGATCCTCCGCCAGCACCTTCCCGAGCTCGTCCCCCCGTCCCGGTGGAAGGAGTGACGTCAGGCGCGCCACGACGTCCGCGGCCCCGCGCCGGTGCCCGTCCCGCTGTCCGGTGTTCACGACGCCTTCTCCCTTCTGCCCGCCCGGCCCGCGCCGGGCGAGGTCCGGCGGGGACGGACGCCCCGGGTCGTCCGCGTGCCCTCCCGTCCCGGCGGTGGGCCACCCGCCGTCGAAGACCGGTGCCAGGGCCACGACGTGCGGCATGGCGAGCCGCACGCTGGTGGTGAGCGTCCGGCCGGTGCCGGCTTCGAGCACCTGTGAGGCTCCGACCAGCGCCGGGCCGATCACCTCGGGCAGCGCGAAGGCGCGGACCAGGCAGGCGGACAGCGCCCGCGGCAGGTCCGTGTCCCGCCGGTGGAACCGCCCGGCGACCGCCGAGTAGACCGGCCGCTGCGGCGGGCCCAGGTGCAACTGCCGTGCGTAGTGGGCGAACGCGCCGGCCTCCCGGGCGAGCGCCGGGTGGTGGCTCATGAACGGCAGCCGCAGCCGGTGGACGACCACGCCCCGGCGCCTGGCCGACGACTCGACCGCGGCGAGACCGTCCGGGCTGCCGGAAAGCACCGTCTCCCCGGCATGGTTGACGCAGGCCACCACGACCGATCCCGCCCCGGGTCCGGCCTCGGCCATCAGTCTGCGGGCCCGGTGCTCCGCCGCGCCCAGCAGCGTCATGCCGCCGCCCGCCCCGGTCAGCAACTGCCCGAGCCGGCAGGCCAGACGGGCCCCGTCGGGGATCGAGCAGGACCCCGCCGCGGCGAGCGCGGGTATCTCGCCGAAGCTGACCGCGAGGATCCGGTCGGCCCGGAACCCGTCCGCTTCGAACGCCCGGTGCACCGCCATCGACACGCCGAACAGGGCGAGTTGGACGGTTCCGGGCGGTTCGCCCGCCAGTACGCCCGCGCTGATCACCCGCCCACCCGCGAGCCGCGGACCGATCGGCGCCACGCCGAACTCGGCGGCGACCGTGTCGGCTTCGTCGAAGACCTCGACGACCGCCCGCGCCAGCGACGGGACACGGGGAAGGATCCGCAGCAGCGGGGTCAGGCTGAAGTCCCCCTGACCGGGGAACATGTGGACCACCCCGCCGGGCGCCGCGGAACTCTTCGGGCCGGTGATCACGGGCACCCTCCACACATCGGGGCGCTCCGGGAAGGACCCGCCGGTACCCCCGATGGTGTCGCCGATCACCGGTCGCACCGAGCCCCCGGCGGCCTCCGGCCCGTCAAGACTTGGGGGCCGTCAATTTTCTTTGTTGTCAAGAACCTTGAGGCCGGGCTGGCTAGCATGGCCGGTGAGCGCAGGGGCCTTCCCCGTCGGGGATCCCCGCGTCCGGCCCACGGGACCTCCCAGGGGGAGACATGACCGGCCGCCGCATTCCCAACACCCGTCTTCGCGAACTGCTCGGGGAATCCCGCTGGAGCGGTGAGGAGTTGGCCCGAGCCGTCAACCGGGCCGCCGCCGAGGCCGGGACGAGCCTGGCCTACCGGCGCGCGTCCGTCCACCAGTGGCTCACCGGCGCGGCGCCCCGCAGACCTGCGGCGCACTTCGTCTGCGCCGCCCTGACCCGGCGCCTCGGGCGTACCGTCACCCTCGCCGACGCGGGATTCACCGGAGCCGGGGCGGAGGATCCGACGGAGGTGTCCGACCAGGAGGCGCTCCGCAGCCTCGCCGCGGCGGTGGCCGTTCCGGACCGGCACGGCGAGCTCCTCCCCTACCGCCCGCTCACGGCCGAGGAGTACGTCACCGCCCTCGTCCGGCCGACGAGGGACGGCGCCCCGCACCACCTGTCCGACCACTCACCGAAAGCCGAACCGGACACCGACCCGGACGTGCTCCGGCAGTTGCTGACCGTCTTCGCCACCGTCGACCGCACCCAGGGCGGCGGCCAGGCCCGCACCGCGCTCGCCGGGCTGCTCGGCACCACGGTGGCCCCGATGCTCGGCCGGCCCTGCGGTCCCGTGCGGCACACGCGCCTGCTGGGCGACGCCGCCCGGCTCAGCTACCTGTGCGCGTTCATGCACGTCGACGACGAACTCAACGGCCTGGCCGGCTGGTACTACCGGATCGGCCTCGCCCTCGCCCGCCGCGCCGGCGACACCGCCGCCCAGGCCATGGTGCTCAGGGCCATGAGCACCCAGGCGTACGAACTCGGCCGCCACCGCCAGAGCCTGCGGCTCGCCCGGGCCGCCGCCGCCTGCCCGATCGGCGCGGCGCCACCACGGCTCCGCGCCTCGGTGCTGGGGCAACTCGCCCTCGCCGAGGCCGCGTCGGGCGACGGCGCGGCGTCGCTCCGCCATCTCCGCGACGCCCACGACCTCCTCCCGCAGATCGTGGGCCCGCCACCGCCGATCGGCGACTACCACCGCGCGTCCTGGGACCACCAGCGCGCCCTGGTGCGCGCCGAACTCGGCGACCCCGCCGGGGCGATCAGGTCCCTGGAGACGTCCGCCGCCCGCCGGCCCCGGGCGGAACCCCGCTCCCGCGCCGTCGTCCTCGGCCGGCTCGCCGAGTGGCAGCTGGCCGCCGGGCACGTCGAGGGCGCGTGCGCCTCCTGGCACGCGTTCCTCGACGTCTACCCGCTGTTGTCCTCCCGCCGGATCCACGCGGCCAGGGCGCGGCTCCCCCGCCTCCTCCTCCCCCACCGACGCCGCCCGGCCGTCGACCACCTCATCCAGCGCGCCACCGCCCTACGCCCGTCCTGACCGCCCCCGGACACCCCGCCCGACGACACCCCGCCCGACGACGCCCAGCACCCCGCGGACCCCGCAGGGTCGGCGCACGCGCCCGAGCGCCTTGAGGGGGTGACGGAGCTCCCGCCGGACCGCCCGGACGGCATTCGCCCACCGGGCTCCGCCCGGCAGACGGTCGGCGCCGTCGGAGCTCGTCGACCGCCACGAGCGCGGCGTCCCAAGGGCAGGCCTCCGCCCGCCCCTGGCCCGCCGTGCCAGCTCCTCGTCCGAGAGGGCCGACAACTGCCCCCCGGGGCCCGGTCACCCCGCCACCGACGCGTAGCGATCAACGGCCATCTGCCCGCCTGGCTTCGTGCGCCAGGCGGGCACGTGCGTTCACCACTCCTACGCCGCCGGGACACCCCGGAGGAGCATGGGCAGGTGGGCGCCCCGGCCGAGGGCGTCGAGGGCCTGTTCCAGCCGGCGGTGCTGGTCGGCTTCCATCAGGTCGCCGAGTTCGGCGCGGTGGGCCCAGCGGAGCTCGACGATCTCCGCCGGCGGCCGGTGGCGTCTCACGATCTCCTCCTGGGTCGGCACGAGTCTGCCGCCCCAGTAGACGAAGTTCACGCCCTCGGGCAGGAGTTGCATGCTCACGTAGTCCACGGCGAGGACGCGGGCGAGCGGGAGGGCGAGGCCGGTCTCGGTCTCGGTGTGGCGTCGGGCGGCGAGGTGCGGGAGTTCGTTGCGCTCGGCGCTGCCGCCGGGGAGCATCAGGCCGTTCTTGTAGGTGGTGCCGATCAGGAGCACGGCACCGTCCCGGTTGAGGATGAGGGCCTGGTGGCCGAGGCGCCGGCCCGGCGGGTCGGTCAGGATCCTGGGCAGGGAGGTCATCACGGGTTCTCCAGCGGAGTAGGTTGCGGGGAGGGATCCGAGCTCAGGCTGACTGCCCGCGGCTCTGGACGTGGCGGAAGCGGCGGCGATCTCGACCGGTGTCTTCCGGCGGCGCCGTGTCCTCGGGGCGGGGAACCCAGACGCCCGGGGCCGGCAGTGCACCGATCACTCCGGTCGCGAAGACGAGCCCGACGACCAGGAGCCACGGGCCGAGGGGTCCGTGCCTGATCGGCCAGCCGACCGCCAGGGCGGCGAGTGCGCTGAGCGCCACGACGACGGCGTACACCAGCGGCGCCATCACCCCGAGTCGGGGTTTCACGTGACCTCTCCGATCGGGGCCACCGAACGCGGCGGGCTCGGGTGCTGCACGTTGACGAAGCGGGGGGCGTCCAGCCGCTGGACGCTCTCCGGTCTGGTGGTCCACTCGCAGCCACCGTGCTCGGAGCGGAGGTAGTAGAGCCCGGCCAGGCAGTCCATGCAGACGCCCTCCACCGGCTCGCCTCCCAGCCCTCGCTTGGCCAAGTCACGGACGATCTCGCCGATTTGGGGACGATACGCGGGGTTCGACTTCATTCGCGGCATAGCGGCCACTCCCTTCTGTAGTCGGTTCACTACCTGGGGTGGCCAAGACTGACGTACAGTCGGCGATACCTTCAACATGTCGGCTCCGAAGGAAGAGATGCCATCAACCATGAATCGCAAGGAGCTTGACCCGACGCAATCCCCTGCTGCCGCGTTCGGCGCAGAACTCCGCAGGCTGCGCGAGGAGCGCGGGTTGACGCAGCAGCACGTGGCGCACCTCACCGGCTACTCGGCCGTGCACGTGTCCGCCGTGGAAACTGGCCGCAAGCCTTCAACCGAAGCTTTTGCGAGAAGACTTGATCAAGCATTCGGGACGCGAGGTCACTTCGAACGGGAGTGGCGCAAGGCAGGCAGATCTGTGCTGCTCGAAGGCTTCACCGAGTTCCTGCGAAGCGAGGCGGACTCGGTCGCGCTGAGGCTGTTCGAGATCAACGTCGTGCCCAGTCTCTTCCAGACGCCGACGTACGCCGAGGCCTATCAGAACGCCCGCGTGCGCCGAGGTCGCGCGACGCAGCAACAAGCCGAGGACCGAATCGAACTACTGCTGCAGCGCCAGAAGCGCATCACCGAGACCGGGCCGCGCGTCCACGCCGTCATAGACGAGGGCTGCCTGCACCGCGTCGTCGGAGGCCCCACAGTCATGGCCGAGCAACTCCGCCACCTGGAGACACTGGCCGCTCACCCTCAAATCATCGTGCAGGTATCGCCGTTCACGCTCGGCGAGGACCGGCCCTTCGCTCACCCGATCACCTTGCTGACCATGCCCAACGGCTCAGTGCTGGGGTACGGCGAAACTCAGCGGCGCGGGTACTTGGAGCGCGACGCAGCAGCACTGGCGGTTTGGGCCGGTGAGTACGATGAACTACAGGTTGAGGCGTTGTCGAGGGCATCCTCAATCGAGTTCATTCGGCGCGTTCGAAGAGGATTTGAGAATGGTTGACCTGACAGCGGCCACGTGGCGCAAGTCGAGCCACAGCGCCCAGGAAGGGCAGTGCATCGAGGTCTCGGTCGACTTCCGGAGCTTCATACCTGTCCGCGACTCCAAGGACCCGCAGGGCCCGGCCCTCGTCTTCCCGGCCGCCGAGTTCGCGGCCTTCCTCACCGCCCTCCGGGCAGGCGAGTTCGGCGAGATCTGACGGCCGGCATGCAGGAGGCCCCCGCTCGATCGAGCGGGGGCCTCCTACGGCTCCCCCCGTAGCCGACGGAGGAGGAGACCCTGGCGCCGGGTTCGAGAGCGCCGCAGCCCCGGGCCCGCATCACCGGCACCACCGGCACCGGGCGCGCCCCGGCGCCGGTGGCTCTGTCACAGGACGGTCCCCGCTCGGTGAACGGATCCCGATCGCCGTTCCCAACTACCTTTCACAGCGCCATTCTTGGACCGGCGACCGGACGTCACGACCCGTCCGGGCGAAGGCGGAACGCCGGAGCGGGCCCGTAGGGCGGGACCCTCCGGGCGCGAGCGTAGGGGGACGGATGAGATCGGTCACGGTCATCGGCGCCGCCGCGGTGTCGGACGAATCCCCGCCCGAGTGGATGTGGAGGGTGATCCGGGGCGGGCAGCACGTCGCCGACACGCTCGGCATCCCCATCCATCTGACCACCGGGGACCCGTACACCTCCTTCGGGGTGATCGTCATTCCGGTCCTCCTGGTTCTCGTCCTCGTGGGTGTCCAGGCCGGGCCCATCGCGCGCGCCCTCACCTCCCGGGACTTCTGGGACGACACCGGCCGCCTGCTCGGCGTGGCCCAGTTGCTGCTGCTCCTGCTGGCCTACGCGTTCGGATCGGGAGGGCAGGCCCGCTCGTTCGGCGCCGCCGTCGGGAACCTCCTCTCCGGGCAACTGGCGGACCTGCTGCCGATGGCCGTCGCGACCCAGTTTCTGTTGCTCTCCGCGCTCTGGCTGGTGGTGGGCGCGTCCGCCGGAGTCCGCCGTTCGGACCTCACGGCCCCGTTCGACGCCGTCCGGGGCATGGCGCTGATCGCGGTCTTCGTCGTGGCGTTCACCGCCGCCTGGATGGCGCCGCCCCTGGGCGAGGGACCCACCGCCCGGCTGCCCGCGGCGGCAGCGGTCGGCGCCGTCCTCCTCCTGTTCGGCTACCTCAGCGCCGTCAGCCGCGGACACGAGCAGCGGCCGCACATCGTGCGTCGGCGCCGCGAGATTCTGGAGCACAGCTTCCGCAGGCGCGGCGAGGCACCGGGACACGGCCCGGAGAACCGGCCCGAAGACGCGATGATCGCTGCGCTGCTCGCCCGGACGCAGCAGCGGCCCGCACCGTCGGCGGGCAGCATCTGGCGGCCCGCTCCGGCCCTGGTCCTGCGGATGTGCCTGCTCTGGTCGGTGCTGCTCGGTGTGCCCGCCGCAGCCGTCACCTGGGTCTTCAGCACCGGGCACTTCCCCCCGCCCGACTTCCGGGGCGTCATGCGCGTCGAGCTGGCCGTCCTGTCCGTCATGGTGCTGATGATGGTGTTCTCGTTCCGGCGCGGGCTCGACGGCCGGATCCGGGTGCCCCGGGCGGTTCCCCGGCTGATCGACCTCAGCCTGATCCTCTCGGTCGGCTGGCTGGGTCTGTCCCGTGCCTGGAGTTCCCCGGTGACGCTCGGCCCGCTGCCGGCCTGGGCGGTGGCGCTGGGGCCGCCGCTGGTGATCGCCTCGCTGGTGCTCGTGCTCGGCGTCCTCCCGCACTGGCGGGAGACCCCGCGGCTGGCCGTCGCCCTGACCGTGGCCGTGGCCGCGGGACCGCTCGTCCTACCCCTGCGCTCGGCCCTCGAACACCTGCTGGGCGGCATCGTGAACGTCCTCGGCTAGCCCCAATGCCGTGTAGATAGAGCTTGCGGATTCCTGTCACGGGTCTGGTGTGGTCAGGATGTCGATGCTGATGGTGGCTTTGTAGCTGGTCCGGTCGATGGTGCCTTTGGCGTTGTACTTGGAGATCGCGCGTT
>NZ_JAQYWZ010000898.1:0-308 GCF_036290945.1 Streptomyces sp. BE303 | reverse complement strand
GGTTGGTTGTGGGGTGTGGGTGTGGTGTGTGTGTTTGGTGGGTGGGGGGGGGGGGGTGGGGGGGTGGGGGGTGTGGGGGGGTGGTTGTGTTGGTGGTGTTGTTTGTGGGGTGGGGTTTGTGGGTGGGGGGGGGTGTGTGGGTTGGGTTGGGGGGGGGCGGGGGGGGGCGCGGTCCTGTAACGGGCCCGCCGCGTGGGGGTGCCGGTTGTCGGGGCGTTAAAAGGTGGGCGCGGGGCGGCCGGCCCCGGGTGGGGTCGGCCGCCCGGCTCACCGGTCGCGCGCCGTGCGCGACCGGACACAGCTCGACG
>NZ_JAQYWZ010000897.1:0-328 GCF_036290945.1 Streptomyces sp. BE303 | reverse complement strand
GACGGGTGCGAATGGTCTGTGTTCTCGGACGGTGGAGGTCGGCACGTATTACTGGCGTGAGACGGCTGCCCCGCCCGGGTATCAGTTGCCTGCTTCGCCGGTGTTCGGTCCGTTGGTTCTGACTCCGGCGAATGCTTCGGTCGGTGTGCAGGTGACGGCTGCTGATCTGCCGCAGCCCCCGGTGACGGGTGAGGTTCGGGTGTTGAAGACGGATGCGAATACGGCGGCGCCGTTGGCGGGTGGTGTGTTCGATCTGTGGGAGGAGACGAATGGTGTTCCGGGTCTGCAGACGTCGGGGGTGAACCCGGACACGCAGGTGGGTGCGGCG
>NZ_JAQYWZ010000896.1:0-478 GCF_036290945.1 Streptomyces sp. BE303 | reverse complement strand
TGACGGGTGTGACCCGCTATGGCTCGTGTCGGTGTAGTCCAACTTCTGCCACACGCAGCCGGCGGCCGGTGTCGCCGGCATCATCTAGATGGGCCTGGCGTTGCGGCCCGAGAGCCTGCCCGCCACCCTGCACGCGGAGGAGCCGTCGACCGAGGTCAACTGGTCGGCGGGCGCCGTCGAGTTGCTGACGGAGTCGCGGCGCTGGAGCGCCGGGGACCGGCCTCGTCGGGCGGGTGTGTCGGCGTTCGGCGTCATAGGCACCAACGCGCACGTGATCGTGGAGGAGCCACCGACGGTCGAGGCCGCCGCCGTGGCAGCAGTGGACCTGCCACTGGCTCCGGTGCTGTTGTCCGGTACGGACGAGGCGGCGCTCCGTGCCCAGGCACAGCAGTTGCGACTTGTGGCCGATCGGTATCTCAACACGCTCGCCTCAGCTGCAGCCCGCCGTGCAGCGCTGTCCCATCTGGCGGTGGTGCTC
>NZ_JAQYWZ010000895.1:0-157849 GCF_036290945.1 Streptomyces sp. BE303 | reverse complement strand
GTGGGAAGTGGTCCGGGCCACAGGGGTGGGGCTGTGAGGCCGCGCACATGGTCGACGGTGGGTGACGGTGTCTCTGCCGGGGGTGGTGGAAAGGGTGGCGGGTCACCTGCCTCCGGGTGGCCCGCACCACAGCCCTCACCCGCCGTGCCCCGTGCAGGCACCGGGAGTGCTCGGCATAGCCTCGGGCCATGAGCAACGAGAGCGATGAGCGGTGGGACGCGGAGGCCTTCGACGAGGTGGGGCGGGGGGCCGGGGAGCCGGGGGCGGCGGTCGCGCCCACCGGGTTCGAGCTGGGGACGGACGGCCCCAGGATGGTCCTGGCCGGGCTGGACGGATCGGACTCCGCCTGGCGGGCCACCGCCTACGCGGCCGGTCTGGCCCGGCGGCAGCACGCCACCCTGGCGGTCGCGTACATCCAGCCGGTGCTCGGTGCGGCCACCGCGCTCGCGGGCGCGGCGGTGGAGGAGACCACCCGGGAGATCGCCGACGAGCTGCTCGACGCCCTGCGCGAGGCCGAGCACCGGCTGCGCGACGTCTGGAGGCTGGACTGGCGCTTCCTGACCGTCCGGGGCGACCCGTTCACGGGTCTGGCGCGGTTGGCGGACGAGCTGCGGGCGGACGCGGTGGTGGTCGGGGCCTCCGAGCAGGCCGGTCACCGGGTGATCGGCTCGGTCGCGGTGCGGCTGGTGAAGGCGGGGCGCTGGCCGGTCACGGTGGTGCCGTAGGGGAAGGGCGCGCGGACGAGGGGGCGACGAGGGCCGCGGTCCCGGGCGGATGCCGGGGCCGCGGCCCTGTGCGGTGCGAGGGGGGTCAGAGCACGGAGACGCCGTTGCCGCAGATGTTGATCGGGATGCTGATCGGGATCTGGATCTGGTTTCCGGAGAGCACGCCGGGGGAGCCCGCCACGACGCCGCTGGCGTAGGCGCCGCCGGTGTTGATACAGGTGGTTCCCCCGCCCCCGCCGCCCCCGCCGAGGAAGGCCGAGGAGGGCGGCGCGGCTTGGGCGGGGGCGCTGTGCGCGGAGTCGTCGCAGCCGCCGGCGAGGGCGGGGCCGGCGGAGATGACGGCCAGCGCGGCGCTCAGGCCCGCGGCGAGCAGGTACTTCCTGGTGTTGGTCATGGGGAAGGAATAGCCAGCCGACACGCCGATGACCACATGATCCGACCGTGCGATCACCCGAGCGCAGTCGGAACCCCACCCCGATGCAGCAGCCGCCGAGCCCGGCCGGCCCACCTGCCTTGCCCGCTCTCGCGCCACCTGCCCGCTCTCGCGCCACCTGCTCGCTCTCGCGCCACCTGCTCGCTCTCGCGCCACCTGTCCGTCCGACACCGCGGTCCTGCTCCGGTCCCGGGCACCGGGACGGGGCACGACCGGGACACCCGCCCCGTGTTTCCGGGACATCGGCCGCCCGATGCTCGACGGACGGCCGCGGCAGGGGCCCGCGGCCACCCGGCCACGGCACGAACGGGAGACCCGCATGTACGCGCACTGGGGCACCTTCACCAAGAACGACAACCTCGGCAGCTGTCTCGGTCTGGCCCAGACCGCCCTCGAACGCCAGGGCTTCCAGGTCTGGGACCTCGCCGGGGACGGCGACTACCAGGTGATCGGCGGCAACGGCAACGTGATCGCCACCGTCGTCTGCGTCCCGCAGGGCCGGAACGTCTGGCTGACCGTCAGCGCCTACTCCACCGACTCGACGCTCGCCGAGCGCACCCGCAACGACGTGCGCTCGTACATCGTCAACTCCGTCCGCATCGACTAGGCGTCGGCGGGGTCGTACGGACCTCCCGGGCGCGGCCGTCCCGCGCCCGGGAGGTCCGCCGTGCCCGGGAGGCCGGCGGGGAGGAGCCCGCTGCCGCCCCTCACGGCCCGTCCCGTCCCGTTCCCTCCGCCAGCGCGTCCCGCAGCGCCGCTCGGGAGGTGATGCCGAGCTTGGGGAACAGCCGGTACAGGTGGGAACCGACGGTGCGCGGGGACAGCCGGACCACGGCGCCGATCTCCTTGTTCGTCAGTCCGCCCGCCGCCAGCTCCCCGATCCGGCGCTCCTGCCAGGTCAGCGTGGCCAGGCGCGCGGCGCCCGGGCCCGGGCCGGGTTCGGGCGCGGGCACGCCCGAGGCGCGGAGTTCGGCCCGGGCCCGTCCGGCCCAGCCGGCGGCGCCGAGCCGCTCGAAGGACTCGGCGGCGAGCGTCAGCGGGTGCCGCGCCGCCCGGGGGCCACCGGTGCGGCGCAGCCGGACACCGTGGGCGAGGCGGATGCGCGCGAGTTCGAACGGGAAGTGCGCGCCGGCCGGGTGGGCGTCGGCGAGGGCGAACTCCCGCTCGGCCTCGGCGTCGTCGGGGGCCGTCATCGACAGCACCCCGTGGGTGACGAGGGCCAGCCGGGGGGAGACCGCCGGCAGCCCGGTGTCCCGCGCGGCGAGCGCGTGCCGCCGAGCCTGCTCGGCGCGGCCGGTGTGCAGTGCGGCCTCGACCAGGTCCAGCAGGGTGCGGGAGGCCTGGTGGGCGCAGGGAGCGAAGGTGCCGGGAGCGGTGATGCCCGCGGCGTACCGGTAGGCGCTCTCGTAGTCCCCGTCGCTCAGCGCCGCCGCCGCTCCCACCGCGTCGGCGATCTGGAGGAGGAAGCCCACGCCCCGGGGCCGGGCCCAGTGCCCGACGGCCGCCTGCAGTTCCGCGGCCCGTCGGGACTGTCCGCGCAGGGCCGCCAGGAGCGCGAGGTAGGCCCGGCCGTGGTGGGCGAACAGCGCGAATCCGTGGGCCGTGGTCAGCTCCAGTACGCGGTGCCCGGTCCGCTCGGCCTCGTCCCACGCCCCGGCGGCCAGCTGGTCCAGCATGACGAGGTGCAGCATGGTCATGCCGTTGGCGACGGCGCCGGTCTCCACCTCCCGGTCCACGGTGCGGCGCAGCAGCGGGCCGTAGTGGTGCAGCGTGTCGACGTGGTACGCGGCGACGGCCAGCCGCGTGACGTCCCACGGTTCCAGCCGGGGGAGGTCGGCGAAGGCGCGCTCGACCCGCTCGTGCACGCCGGCCCCGTGGCGGACCACGTCGCTCCAGGCGTCCCGGTAGATCAGCGAGACGGGTGCCACCAGTGGGCCCATGGAGGCCAGGAGCCGGTGCGCGGCCTCCCAGGCCGCGGGATCGGCGGCGTACTGGTTGACGGCGAGCAGGAGGTTCACCAGCCGGGTGAGCACCTCGGCCGGCTGCCCCGGCTCCGGAGGGTGCCCGGCCGGCCGCCCGCCCGGGGTCTCCGTGGCGGACGCGGGTTCCGCCCACCCCCGGCCGGCCGCCCGGATCCGCCCGATCGCCGCGACGACCTGCAGTCGCGCCGAGCGCACGTCCCCGTCCTCGTAGAGGGCCGTGTACGCGGACGTCACCGTGGCCGAGGCCGAAGCCGCTCCGCCGGACGAGGCCGCCCCGTCGGTGAGCCTGCGCGCCTGGTCGAGGAGCGCGGAGTGCCCGGCGACGAACGCCGCGTCGCCCAGGCGTCGCGCCCGCCCGTCCCGGTCCTCGCTGAGCTCGGCGGCGCGGGTCAGCCAGGCGACCGCCGCGAGCGCGCCCCCGCGCCGGGTGGCCGACTCGGCGGCCGTCTCCAGCGCGGCGGCCACCTGCTCGTCGGGCCCCTGGGCCGCCGCCGCCAGGTGGGTGGCCCGCCGCTCGACGTCGTCGCCGTGGACCCGGGCCAGCTCCCTGTGGGCCGCGCGCCGCCGGCCGGGCGTGGCCAGCTGGACCACGGTCGAGCGCACCAGGGGATGCCGGAACACGAAGTCGCCACTGACCGGATCGACGTCGAGCAGTCCGCAGGCCGCCGCCTCGTCGACGTCCCGCATCCGGTACCGCGCGGCGCGGCCGCCGCTCCTCGTCCCCGCACCGTCGAGTGCCGCGCGCAGGAGTTCCTCCCGCACCGCGTCGTCCAGCCGCTCGATCCGGGTGCCGAACACGTGCTGGAGGCGGCGCGGAAGTCCGGCCGGGTGCGGGCCGGTCGCCGGTCCGCCGGCGGCGGAACCCCCGCCGCCCGGACCGCCCCCGCTCCGGTGGGCCGCTCCCACGTACGGCGGGAGTTCCAGCAGCGCGAGCGGATTGCCGCAGGCCTGGTCCAGGACCAGCCGCCGCACCCCCGGGTCGAGACCCGGGTGGCGCCGGTCGAGGAGCCGTTCCGCGTCGCCGTCCGGCAGCGCGGCCACCGGGAGCTCCGCCAGCGCCGCCGCGTCGAACCCGGAGGCGACCTCGGACCGCACGCCGACCAGCAGGCGTACCGGACCTGCGGTGAGCCGGCGCGCCACGAAGCCGAGCACGTCGGTGCTGGCGGCGTCGACCCACTGGCCGTCGTCCAGGACCAGCAGTACCGGCCGCTCGGAACCGGTCAGGGACAGCAGGTCGAGGACGGCGATCCCCAGCGACATCACCGACGGCGGCGCCCCGTCGCCGCGCCCGAGGACGACGTCGAACACCGCCCGGTGGGCGGCGTCCAGGCCGGCGGCCCGTGGAAGCAGGGGGTGCAGGAACTGGTGCAGTCCCGCGAAGGGCAGCTCGCTCTCCGCCTCGGCCCCGGCGGCCCGGAGCACCAGGTGCCCGGCGTCCGCCGCGTGCGCGGCGGCGTGGTCGAGCAGCGCGCTCTTCCCCACTCCCGTCTCGCCCCGCAGGAGCAGGGCCCCGGGCCCCGGCTCCGTCACGAACGCGGCCAGCAGCGCTTGTTCGCGGCCCCGCCCGACCATCGTCCCCGCGGTCGACCCGACCGCTCCCACCCCAGTGCCCACGACCGTCCCCGCCCCTTTCCTCGCAGGTGGCCACACCTGCGGCCCCGGCTATCCTCCCCTTTCCCGCCGGGTGCCCCGTGAACTCCGGCCCCTGCCCCCGGCAGCCCCGCCGCGCTCCGGGGGCGGCGGCGGGGCGCCGGGCCCGGCCCCGGGGGCGGGCCCGGTACGGCGATAGGCTGCCTGACCATGACGGACATCTCGGTCGAGCCGCCCCGGACACCCCGCCGCCGTCCTGCCGGACGCACGCCCCGGGAGACCGCCGACCGACCGGACGAGGGGGCCGCCGGCGCGGCCCGCGCCGGCGACGGTCCGTCCGGTGCCGACCTGCATCTCGACCTCCCCGTCACCGGCAGCCGCCGCGCCGCCCTGATGGGCGCCCTGCGTGAGGCGATCCGCAGCGGCCGGCTCGCCCCCGGCACCCGTCTGCCGCCCTACCGCGCCCTCGCCGCGGACCTCGGCATAGCCCGCAACACCGCCGCCGACGCCTACGCCGAGCTCGTCGCCGAGGGTTGGCTCACCGCCCGGCAGGGTTCGGGCACCGCCGTCGCCGACCGGGCCGAGCCCGTCGCCCCGACCCGCGCCCGCCGGCCGTCCCGGCCGCCGCAGCCCGCCCACGACCTGCGGCAGGGCCGGCCCGACACCGCCTCCTTCCCCCGCACCGCGTGGCTCGCCGCCGGGCGGCGCGCGCTCACCGCCGCGCCCAACGAGGCGTTCGGACCGGGCGATCCGCAGGGCCGCCGCGAGCTGCGCGACGTCCTCGCCGACTACCTGGCCCGGGTGCGCGGCGTACGGACCGATCCGGAGCGGATCGTGGTCTGCTCCGGCTTCGCCCACGGGCTGCGACTGCTCTTCGACGGTCCGCGGGCCGTGCTGCCCGCCCGGACCACCGGACCGCTCGCGGTCGAGGCGTACGGGCTGGCCTTCCACCGAGGGCTGCTCGCCACCGCCGGGGCGACCACGGTGCCCCTCTCGCTGGACGAACGCGGCGCCCGTGTCGGCGAGTTGGCGCGCCACCCGGACGTCCGGACGGTCCTGCTCACCCCGGCCCACCAGTTCCCGACCGGCGGTCCGCTGCATGCCGGGCGGCGTTCGGCGGTGGTGGACTGGGCGCGCGGACGCGGCGGACTGATCCTGGAGGACGACTACGACGGCGAGTTCCGCTACGACCGCCAGCCGGTCGGTGCGGTGCAGGGCCTCGATCCCGAGCGGGTGGTCTACCTCGGCACCGTCAGCAAGAGCCTCAGCCCCGCGCTGCGCATCGGCTGGATGGTGCTGCCCGACCACCTGGTCGACCGGGTGCTCGCGGCCAAGGGGGAGCGCGAGGCCTGGGCGAGTGCGCTGGAACAGCTCACGCTCGCGGAGTTCATCGGCTCGGGCGGCTACGACCGGCACGTCCGGCGGATGCGCCGGCGCTACTGCGGCCGCCGGGACGCGCTGGTCGCCGCGCTGGCCTCGCGTGCCCCGCACATCGAGGTCTCCGGCATCGCGGCCGGCCTGCACGCGGTGCTCCGGCTCGCACCCGGAACGGAGCGGTCGGTCCTCAAGGCGGCCGCCTACCGGGGGCTGGCCCTGGACGGCCTCGCGGACTACCGGCACCCGCTGGTCAAGCCCGAGGCGATGCCGGCCTCCGACGGACTGGTCGTCGGCTACTCCACCCCGCCCGACCACGCCTACCCGGCCGCACTCGACGCGCTCTGCGACATCCTGCCGGAGCCGCTCTGAGCGGCCGTCCGGCGCGGGGCCGGGAGCAGAGGGTAGGGTGTCCGGCCTTCCGGCGGGGCCGGAACCGGAAGGTAGTGGTTCCGGGCGTCCGCTCCGCTGTCATATGCCGGTACGGACCGGTGCGGAGGAGAACACCGGGGCGGGGCAGCCCGCCTACGCTCCATGGTCATGCGCACATCATTCCTGAGCCGCCTCGGCCTGCCCGCGATCCTCGCCCTCCTGATCGGCCTGCTCCTCTCGGCCGCCCCCGCCCATGCCGACACCCCCCTGCTCTCCGTGTCCTCCGACAAGGCGACGGCGACCCCGGGCTCCTCGGTCACCCTCACCCTGACCCTGACCAACCCGCACGACACCCCCGTGCAGTTCCTCTACGAGTCCATCCAGCCGACCTACGGCACGACCCAGGCCACCGGCCTGAAGTACGCCTTCGCGTCCTGCGGCGGCAACGTGAGCAGCTGTGACACCGGCGCCACCAGCGGTCTGGTCCACCACTCCGTGCCGGTCGCGGCGGGTGCCACCACCACCGTCACGCTGACCTACGACATCGCCGCCGACTCGGCCTGCGGCAACGGTGCGCGCATCGACTTCTACACGTACCTCTACTACGAGTACGCCTCGGGCACCGCCTCCGACTCCGGCATCTTCAACGTCCCCGGCAACGAGGTCACCTGCTCCTGATCCCGACCCCGCCCCGCCCCCGCTCCGGGCCGCAGCGCCCGGCCGGGGCCGCCCGGAACCCCCGTCAGGTGCCGATCGCCCCCGTACCGGCACCTGGCGGGACTCCGGCGTTTCCCCCGGGGCGCCGGTGGCCCACCGGGTCGGCGGTCCGCCGCGTGTGCGGCCCGTGCGCCCCGCGGATTGTCGGACCCGGATGGCAGGCTCGGCGCATGGCCGAACCGGTGACCACTGACATGTCGACGACCGCCCCGGGCGGGGGCGCGCCGCCGATCCCCGAGGCCGTCGCGGCGGCGATCCGCGCACGGGCCGGTGACCGGCTCGCACCGCTGGTGCACCGGCTGTTCCGTTCCTCGCTGGTCCTCGGGCCGGTCACCGGCGACGGCGAGCCGGGTGGTGGTGAGAGGGGCGAGGGCCGGCTCGGAGGGCTGCCCGCGCTGCCGGCCGGGACGGCCTGGCCCGCGTTCTCCGGCCGTCCGATGCGCTTCCTGGCCCAGCTGGACTGCGCCCGACTGGCCGCAGCGTTCCGGGCGACCGGGCCCGGCGACCGCTGGCCGCTTCCCGCCGACGGTCTGCTGCTCTTCTTCCACGACGAGTGGCTCGCGGACTTCAGCGGCCGCGGCTGCCGGGTCCTGCACGTGCCCGCCGGGGCGCCGCCCCGAGCGGCACCGCCGAGCGAGCACGGCACACCCGCCGTCCCGGCCGTCCCGGTCCGGGCGTCGTGGGCGCTCTCCGCGCCGTCCTACCAGGACCGCGAGCTGGAGAACCTGTTCCCCGACGACTTCCTGGTCGCGCTCGACCTCGCCCTCGACCTCGCGGACCAGCTGCCCCGGCCGGCCGTGCGGGTGCTCGGTTGGTGCGACACCGACACCGGACGCCCCGAGGGCCACCGGCCGCTGCTCCAGATCGGGAGCGGCGCGCTGGACACGGCACGGGGCGCGTGCGCCGACGTCTCGTTCTGGATCACCGACGAGGACCTCGCGGCGGGCCGCTTCGACCTGGTCCGGCACGGGTTCGAGACCGTCTGACGGGGTCGGGCGCGGAGCCCCCGACCTGATCGGTACCGGCCCCGCACGGCCTTCCGCCCGGGACGGCCGGGCGACCGCCGGGCGGACGAACGGCGGGAACCGGCGGACTCGTCCTAGGCTGGGGTGAGGCCCGGAACGAGGGACCGGGCGCCCTGCCGGGGGTCGGTCGGGCGGTACGGCGGGGCGGTGAGACGAACGTGGTCCCAGAGCGAGAGCGGACCCCG
Source organism: Streptomyces sp. BE303 (assembly GCF_036290945.1). Classification (NCBI taxonomy): domain Bacteria; kingdom Bacillati; phylum Actinomycetota; class Actinomycetes; order Kitasatosporales; family Streptomycetaceae; genus Streptomyces; species Streptomyces sp. BE303. The sequence goes on along the minus strand of NZ_JAQYWZ010000895.1, from coordinate 149,446 downwards.
GAGGACGCGGAGCCGGGAACGGAGTCCGCGCCGCACCGCGCGGCCGCTCCTGCCGACAGCACCGATGCCGACAGCACCGACGCCGTCGGCACCGCACGCAGCGCCGACGTCGCGGCCGGCACCGACACCGCCGCCCCCGCCGTCGAGCTGCTGCGCGCGGTGCGCGCGCACCCGGGCCGTCTGCCGGAGCTGCTCGCGGTCTTCGCCGTCCGTCACCGCGGTCCCCGGGCCGCCCGGCGGACCGCCGCGCTCCGCGCGTCCCGTCCCGACGAGACCACGGGCGAGCTGGCCGTGCGGGCCGTCACGCACGCCCGGCGGGTCAGCCAGTCCGAGGGAGCGTTCGTCGGCGGGCCGTTCCTCTGGCTGGTGCCGTTCGCCTTCTGCAGCGCGCTGCTGGCCCAGGGGCAACTCCTCCTGGAGCTCGCCGCCCTCGCCGGGAAGGACCCGGTGGCACCGGCCCGGGCCGCCGAGATCCTCGTCCTCCAGGGGGCGTACCCCGACCTCGCCGCCGCCGAGCGCGCGCTGGCGTCCGGCCCCGATCCGGTGCCCGGCGGTACGCCCGCCGGTCGGGACCGCCGGACCCGGCGCATCCGCGGATTCGCCTCCCTGATCAGGCGGATGGCCCGCCTGCTCGGGCTGACGAGCGAGGGCGAGGACCCGCCGCCGTCCCGTTGGCGTTCCGCCGGCGGGTGGGCGCTGCTGGCCGTGGTCTTCCTCCTCGGTACGGTCGCCCCGCTGGTCTGGCTGCCGTACATGGGGGCCTCCTACAACCGGGCCACCGACCGGATCGCCACGCGTGCGGTGGGTTTCCACTTCGGCGGCGCTCCGGCGGGCTGGTCCGGGCCCCGCCGGACCCGCACCGACCCCGGGATGGTGGTGGCGGCCGCCCGGGCCGTGGCCTCGCTGGCCGTCCCGCTGGGAGCGGTCGTCGTGCTGCTGCTCGCCGACGTCCGGCTGTTCGAGAGCCGGTGGCCCGCGCTCGCCTTCGTGGTGATCGGGCTCTCCGCCCTGGTGGGCACCTTCTGGTACGTGGCACGACGGCGCGAGCGGGACCACCGGGACCGCGGCGAGCCGTAGCGGGGGGCGGGCCGTCGAGGGCCGGGTGCCCCGCCCGCTGCCCGGACCGGGTGTCCGCCCGCCCCGCGGACCGGGGAAGCGCCCGGCCGCCGCCCGCCCCGGACCCGTACGGCCGCTGCTCCCAGGCCCTCTGACGGATGGTCACCGCACGAAGGTTAGGCTGCCCGCAGGGCCGCGTGGAGCGGCCGGGAGAAGGGTGACACGGGTGCGAACCGTACGAGACCAGCGTGTGAACGGCGGGCCTGCCGACGCCGCCGGCACCACCACCGGCGCCGACATCACCATCACCGACGCCGGCGACGGCGCGCGCACCACCGCAGGTGCCGGCAGCACGGGGACGGCGGCCGGGGCCGGCCGGCGCCCCAAACTGCGCGCGGTACCCGGCCACCGGCTCGCCGGGCTGCCGCAGCTCGCCGGGGCGGACGAGCGGTTGCGGCACGAGATCGCGGTGGTCGCGGCGGTGCTGCCGTTCAAGGTGAACAACCACGTCCTGGAGGAGCTGATCGACTGGCGGCGCGTCCCCGACGACCCGATGTACCGCCTGACCTTCCCGCACCGGGACATGCTCCCGGCGGAGCTCTTCGACCGGATCTCCGCGCTGATCTCCGCCGGCGCCCCGCGCGAGCGGCTCGCCGAGGCGGTGGCGGCCGCCCGGCGCGCGCTCAACCCGCACCCGGGCGGTCAGCTGGAGGAGAACATCCCCGAGCTGGACGGCCGCCCCGTGCCCGGCCTCCAGCACAAGTACCGGGAGACGGTGCTGCTGTTCCCCGCCCAGGGCCAGAGTTGCCACGCCTACTGCGGCTACTGCTTCCGCTGGGCCCAGTTCGTCGGTGAGCCGGACCTGCGGCAGAGCCTGCCCGGTCCGGCGACCGCGCTGGACTACCTGCGGGCCCACCAGGAGGTCGCCGACGTGCTGATCACCGGCGGTGATCCGCTGATCATGTCCACCGCGCGGCTGGCCGGCTACGTCGAGCCGCTGCTCGGTCCCGGGACCGAGCACCTGCGGACGATCCGGCTGGGCACCAAGGCGCTGGCCTGGTGGCCGCACCGGTTCACCACCGACCCGGACGCCGACGACCTGCTCCGCCTGTTCGAACGTGCGGTCGCCGCCGGGCGGCAGGTGGCGGTGATGGCCCACGTCAGCCACCCGCGCGAGCTGGCCGGCGAGGCGGTCCGGGCGGCCGTGGCGCGGATCAGGTCCACGGGGGCGGTGATCCGGGCCCAGGCGCCGCTGATCCGGCACGTCAACGACTCCCCGGACGTCTGGGCCGCGATGTGGCGGGACATGGTGCGGCTCGGCATCGCGCCGTACTACCTGTTCGTGGAGCGGGACACCGGGGCGAGCTCCTACTTCGAGGTGCCGCTGGCGCGGGCGGTGGAGATCTACCGGGACGCGGTCCGCCAGGTGTCGGGGCTGGAGCGGACGGCGCGCGGGCCGGTGATGTCGGCCGGGCCGGGGAAGGTCTGCCTGGACGGCGTCGCGGAGGTCGCGGGTGAGCGGGTCTTCGTCTGCCGGTTCCTGCAGGCCCGCGAGCCGGAGCGGGTGGGCCTGCCGTTCTTCGCCCGGTACGACGAACGGGCCACCTGGTTCGATCAGTTGAGGCCGGCGTCGTTCGAGCGGAGGCCCTGGTTCGCTGGGGATTCGCAGCTCGCGGGGGAGCCCGCGCTGGTCTGATCGGCCTTGGCGGCCGACTCTGTTCGACAGGCGAACACCTGTTCCAGTCGCCCGCACCCCGCCGGCCGGGGTGCGGGCGTTCACGTTGGTCCGTTCGGGTGAGGTGAATCGTTCCTACGTCTGGACGATTCGCATGCGCAGAAACGTGTCGGCGTTGTGGGGCCCGGCTGACGGATTCAAACCCTCCGCTCGGAGAGATTCACCCTATCGGGGGGCACTCCACCGCCATACGGGGTCGGTCGGGCCTTGGTGATCTAGGGTTCCCGGTGGATCGACCGAGTGGCGCTCCACCTCGTGAACGCCACCAACACCCTTGCCGATACGTGTATCTGATGAACCGTCGAGACCGTTCACCCGGCCACCGCCGACCGGGCGGCCCCGTCGGCGGGACCTGCGCAGACGACGTGACCTGACCAGATGAAGGAGAGCCCTGCCGATGCCCGTGGAGACCAGCCCGGAGACACAGCAGGTGGTGCAGTCGAGCCTCACTACGGCCGCTGCCCGCAATCTCGCCACCACCACCAAGTCCGCGCCGCAGATGCAGGAGATCACCTCCCGCTGGCTGCTCAAGGTGCTGCCCTGGGTGCAGGCCGCCGGTGGCGCCTACCGAGTGAACCGCCGCCTCACCTACACCGTCGGCGACGGCCGGGTCGAGTTCATCAAGACCGGTTCCGAGGTCCGGGTCATCCCGCAGGAGCTGGGCGAACTCGCCCTGCTGCGCGGCTTCGAGGACGACGGGGTGCTCACCGCGCTGGCCGACCGCTGCGAGCAGCGCGACTTCGGCCCGGGTGAGGTGCTCGCCGAGCGCGGAGCGCCCGCCGACCGGATCTACCTGATCGCGCACGGCAAGATCAACCAGATCGGCACCGGCAAGTACGGTGACGAGACGGTGGTCAGCGTGCTCGCCGACGGTGACCGCTTCGGCGAGCACGCCGTCCTCGACGCCGACGCCGTCTGGGAGTTCACCGCCAGGACGGTGACCTCCGGTACCGTCCTCTCGCTGCCCCGCCGGGACTTCGAGGCGATCCGGGACGGCTCGCCCGCGCTGCAGGAGCACCTCGGGGCCTTCCTCGCCCTCCCGCTCCAGCGCCAGAACGAGCGCGGCGAGGCCGAGATCGCCATGTCGGCCGGCCACCACGGCGAGTACGAGCTGCCCGGCGCCTTCGTGGACTACGAGCTCAAGCCGCGCGAGTACGAGCTGAGCGTCGCCCAGACGATCCTCAAGGTGCACACCCGGGTCGCCGACCTCTACAACCAGCCGATGAACCAGATCGAGCACCAGCTCCGGCTGACCATCGAGGCGCTGCGCGAGCGCCAGGAGCACGAGCTGGTCAACAACCCGGAGTTCGGTCTGCTCAACAACGCGGACTTCGCCCAGCGGATCCAGACCCACTCCGGCCCGCCCACCCCGGACGACCTGGACGAGCTGCTCAGCCGCCGCCGCGACCCGGACTACCTGCTCGCCCACCCGCGGGCCATCGCGGCGATCGGCCGTGAGTTGAACTCGCGCGGGATCTACCCGCACCACGTCGACCTCGGCGGGCAGCAGGTGCCGGCGTGGCGCGGGGTGCCGATCCTGCCGTGCAACAAGATCCCGATCACCAAGGAGAACACCAGCTCCATCCTGGTGATCCGGACCGGCGAGGACAACCAGGGCGTCATCGGCCTGCACCAGACCGGCCTCCCGGACGAGTACCAGCCCGGCCTCTCGGTCCGGTTCATGGGCATCGACGAGAAGGCGATCATCTCGTACCTGGTCAGCGCCTACTACTCGGCCGCGATCCTGGTGCCGGACGCGGTCGGCGTGCTGGAGAACGTCGAGGTCGCGCACGGCCGCCGCTGATCCGTGGCGCCGCGCGCCCGGCCCGCCTCGACGCGGCGGCCCCGTCGTGACGACCGTGCCGTGACGAACCCGTCGTGACGACCGGTCCGGCCCGTGACCCGGGCCCCGGGCTCGCGACCGGACCCGGTCCGGCCGTGACGGGCCGCCCGCATGATCGTTTCACCTGGTACCGGACGGCCCGCCCCCGAGGCGGGCCGTCCGGTGTCGGCCCCCTTCCGGCGCCGTCCGACCTTCCTGACGACACGAGAGGTGCATGGAGCCCATGCCCCAGTCCCAGCCGCCCCGACGGATACCGGTGGACGGGCAGTCGTGACCGCGGACCCCACCGCCGCGAGCGACGGCACTCCGAGAGACGACGCTGCGAGAGACGGCGCTGCGAGCGGCGGTACCCGGCGCGACGGCGTCACCCGCAGCCGTGACCCGATCGGCGCCGGCACCACCCGCGCGCGGCGGATCCGGCTGGCCGGAGCGGCGGCCGGGGTGGCCGCGCTCTGCGCGCTGTTGAGCGGTTCGGCCGCCGCCAGGACCTCGGGACAGCACGGCGGAGGGCGCCCGCACGGACCGGTCGTCACCAGCTGCGTCTCCACCGGGACGGACGTCTCGGTGGGGGTCGGCCCCGGGGGAGTGGACGTCCAGGTCGGCGTCGACGTGGAGGTGGACGTCACCGTCGACCTCTCCGGGACGTCGCACCACCCGGGCTCGCCGACCCCGAGGCCGTGGCCGCCGAGACCCTGGCCCACCAAGCCGTGGCCACCGAAGCCGACGCACAGCCATCCGTGCCCGACGCCCACGCCCAAGCCGACACCCACCCCGACCCCGACCCCGACCCCCACACCCACCCCGACCCCGACCCCGACCCCGACCCCGAAGCCCACTCCGACCCCGACCCCGACACCCACCCCGGTGCCGACACCGCCGCCGACCCCCGCGCCGGTGCCGCCCCCGGCTCCGCCCTCCCCGACGCCGAGGCCCACCACGCCGCCCGCGTCCCCGCGGCCGGTGCCCACCCCGGTACCGACGCCGACGACCCCGCGGCCCACCGCACAGCCGGTGGTGCCGCCCCCGCCGGCGCCCCGCCCGCCCGCGCCGACGCCACCACCGCCCCCGGCACCGCAGACCCAGGCGCCGCAGAGCCCGGCCCCCGAGCCGGTGCGACCTGCCCCGACGGTGAAGCCCGTCCGGATCCCGCAGGCCCCACCGGTGCAGGCCCCGGAGCGGCACCACGGCGCCGCGCCGACCCGGACCATGCTGGTGATCACCGTGCCCGCCGTGCTCGCGGCGGTCGCCCTGCGTCCGCGCGGAGGCTCCGGCCGAGGCGGCTCGGGGGGTCGCGGAGGCGCCGGCGGTTCCACCGGGTCCGCCGGTTCGAACGGCTCCGGCGGCTCAGGCGGTACCGGCAGCTCCTGACACCGCGTCGGTCCGACGTGAGCACCACCGGGCCGCCCGCAGCGGCTCGCAGTTCCGCCCCCGGTGCACCCGGCCCGTGCCTCCCACCCCGGCACGGGCCGGGTCCGATCCGATTCAGCCCGATCCGATCCGACGAATGACCCGACCCAGAGAGGAGTTCCCATGTCCGAGTGGTTGGCGCTGGCCATCGCCATGCTGGCGGCCTGTGCCGTCGTGGTGGCGGTGGTGCTGCTGAGGCACCGCCGCGCCGGTGAGGACGAGGACACCGACGAGACACCGGACGTCATCGAGTACATGACGATGATGATCGGCGTGGTCTACGCCATCGTGCTCGGCCTGGCACTCGCCGGTGTCTGGGAGGCACGCGGCGTGGCGCAGGACGACGTGTTCCGCGAGGCGCAGGCGCTGCACGAGGTGAGCGAGCGGGCGCAGGTCTACCCGGTCGAGTTCCGTGACAAGGTCCGTGCCGACGTCGACGCCTACGTCTCCTACGTGGTCGACGTCGAGTGGACGTACATGCGCGAGAACGGCGAGATCTCCGACCGGGGCACCGAGCTGCTCGCGAAGCTGCGCAGTGATGTCGCGACCCGTCCGCCGGCCACCGACCTGGAGGCCCAGGCGTACCAGCCGATCATGGACCGGATCGGCATCGCCGACGACGCCCGCAACGCGCGGGGCCAGAACGCCGGACCGACCATGCCGGGCGTGGTCTGGTTCGGCCTGATCGTGGGCGCCGTGGTGACGGTCGGGATGGTGTTCGCCCTCCAGATCAGGCGCTCGGCACGGGAGTTGCTGCTCGCCGGGGTGTTCAGTGCGCTGATCGCCTTCCTGCTCTTCCTGATCTGGGACTTCGACGACCCGTTCGGCCGGAGCGTCTCGGTCACCACCGAGACGTTCACCGACCTGTTCCCGGCACTGGGCGGCGGGAAGGAGTGACCGGCCGGTCGCGCCCGTCACCCGGGCCCGTCTCCCGGCGGCCCCGGCCTTCGATACTCTGATCGGGCCGTCGGGGGCCGGCCCCGGCGTGCATGCCGAGAGGATCCGTGCGCGTGGCCTACCGACAGCCCCACCAGGGCGACCCGTACCCGACGACCCAGCGCCCCGGGCGCGCCTGGTGGTGGCTGCCCGCCGAGGAGCGCCGGAGGCGGCGCCGCCAGCGCAAGGAGTGGAAGGCCTACCTCCGCAAGCACGGGGAGAAGAAGAAGGACAACGACTGCCTGGACAACCTCGACTGCAGCGGCGGTTGTGACGGTCCCTGCCTGCTCCTGTTCTTCCCGGTGATGACGGTCGCGGGTATCCGGTTCGCGCTCGCCGGAGGCCGCGGCCGACGGCCCGGCGGCGCGGCGGGCCGGGTCGACCCGGCCGCGCCGGTGCCCGGCGGTTTCGCGGCCGGGGTGCTGTACGGGGCCGTGCGCTACTACCGCACCGAGATCAGCCCCGGGCGGCCGGCCTGCTGCCCGTACACGCCGACCTGCTCGACGTACGCCGTCCAGGCGCTGCACCGGCACGGCGCGGTGCGCGGTGCGCGGCTGACCGTCGGCCGGCTGTTGAGCTGCCACCCGGGTGTCGCCCGCCGGGGTGGCGGCGTCGACCCGGTGCCGGAGCGCTGACCGGGCCGGGCGGCCCGGCAGACGGAGGGGCCGCGCGGATCACGGTCGAGAGGTGATCCGCGCGGCCTCCGGCATCAGCCGGCGAAGCGTCAGTGCAGGCTGCTGTTCATGGCGTTGAGCAGCGAGCCCGAGGCGTCGTCGTTCTCCAGGGCGAAGGCGAACAGGCCCGCCAGCCCCTTGCTCCTGGCGTACGCGCCACGGGCCTGGATGGCCTGCGGGGTGTCACCGGTCCAGAAGTTGGTGCCGTCGTACACCCAGGACGACTCGGTCACCGGGTCCCAGTGGGTGTTGGCGGCGGTGGCGTTGAGCTCCTTCCAGGAGGCCAGACCGGCCTCCGCGCTGAGCGGCTTGGCCGGCGTCGGGCCGGTCGCGCTCTGGTACAGGCCGAAGTTCGAGCCGGCCGGCACGCCGGTCCAGCCGCGCCAGTAGAACGGGAGGCCCAGCACCAGCTTGTTCGCCGGGAAGCCGCCCGCGATGCCGTACTCCGGCAGGCCGGTGGTGTAGGCGGCCAGCGTGGTGTCGATGTTGTACTTGCGGGTGCCCGGCGTGATCGGCGTGGTCGGGTCGGCCGGGCTGTCGTGCAGCGGGTCCTGGTGGTTGGTCGGGCCCTTGGCGTCCCAGGCACCGTGCATGTCGTAGGTCATGACGTCGGCGTAGTCCAGGTACGCGCCGATCTTGTCGGTCTCCAGCTGTGCGATCTTGTCCTGGCCGCTGGGCAGGGCGGCCGTCAGCAGGAACCGCTTGCCCTGCGCGCTGCCGAGGGCGTCCAGCTGGGTGCGGAACTCCTTCAGCAGCAGGGTGAAGTTCTGCTTGTCGGCGGGGGAGGTGTGGTTGCCGGTGTGCCCGCCGGCCGAGCCCGGGTACTCCCAGTCGAGGTCGATGCCGTCGAACAGGCCGGCCGCCGAGGCCGCGCCGCCCGCCGGGTCACCGGCGATGTTGGTCGGCAGGTTCCCCTTGAGGAACATGTCGAGGCAGGAGGAGACGAACTTCTTGCGCGAGGCGTCGCTCGCGGCGGCGTCGGAGAAGTACTTGGAGTACGTCCAGCCGCCGATCGAGATGCTGAGCCGCAGGTTCGGGTACTTGGCCTTCAGCTGGCGCAGCTGGTTGAAGTTGCCCTTGAGCGGCTGCTCCCAGACGTCGGCGCTGCCGTCCACGCTGGTGGCGCCGTTGTAGTCGGCCTGGTAGTCGGCGTAGGCGTCACCCGCGCCGTCGCCGGCGTTCGGGTTGTTCTCGTTGGCCGAGTCCGAGGCCTTCACCGCCTGGAAGCAGGTGAGGTTGGTCGGGTGGATGTTGGCGAACGCGTAGTTGATGACGTCCAGCTTGCCGGCCGCACCGCTGGTGTCCACGTTCTTCGCGTGGTACGCGTTCTCGTACACGCCCCACTGGTCGAAGTAGGCCGAGCGGAAGGGGCTGTTGGCGGGGGCGGCGGCGGTGGTGGTGTTCACCGGGGCGGACTGGGCGGACGCGTGACTGCCGGAGTAGCCCTGCACGGTGAAGGTGTACCCGCGGGTCGGCAGCAGCGAGCTGACGGCGACCGAGGTGCCCATGGAGGTGGCCACCAGCTGGTTGCCCGCGTACACCTTGTAGGAGACGGGGCCGTCGCCGCTGGTGAGGGTGGACGGCTGCCAGCTGAGCACGACGGCGTTGTGGGTGACCTTGGTGACCGTGACGCCGTTCGGGGTGGTGACCTTGCCGTCCCCGGCCGGGCCGGTGCCGGTCGAGGTGGCCGTCGGGGTGGGGCTGGTGGTGGCCGTCGGGCTGTTCGACGCGGTGGGGCTGTTGGAGGCGGTGGGGCTGTTCGACGCCGTCGGGCTGTTGGAGGCCGTGGGGCTGGTCGTGACGGTCGGGCTGCTGGTGGCCGTCGGGCTGGAGCTGCTGGTCGGTCCGGCCGGGCCGGTCAGGCTGAGGTCGTCGGCCCGGTAGGCGCCGGTGCCGTACCAGCCGTGCGTGAAGACCGTCACCGAGGTGGTGGCCGCGCCCGTGGTGAAGGTGGTGCTCAGCTGCGTCCAGCCGGTCGCGTTGGGCGCCCAGCTCTGGGAGTTGACGCCGGTCCCGGTCGCGCCGAGATAGACGTAGCTGCCCTGCACCCAGCCGGAGAACGTGTAGGTGGTGCTGGGCCGGACGGCGACCGTCTGCTGGCACTGGGCGGTGTCGGCGGCCGAGGCGGCGCCGCTGAGCGCGTAACTGCCGCCGTGCACCGGGGTGGTGACGACGGAGCCGTTGGCGCAGGTCCAGCCGGCCAGGCCGCCGGTCTCGAAGTCGGCGTTGGTCAGCAGGTTGACGGCCGCGGCCGAGGCGGTGTCGAGCGTGAGGGCGAGGGCGGCGCTGCCGGTGGTGAGCGTGGCCGCCAGGGCGAGCGCGGTGGCCCGTCGGCGTGGTGCGGCGGCCCGGCGTCGGGCAGGGCGCGCGGGCATGACCCGGTCGTGCATGGGTGATCCTCCGGAGGAGTGGGGTTCCGGCGGTGCGGTCGGCCCGGGATGGGCCGGGGAGCCGAACCGGGCGCTGTGGGGGCGCGCGGGCGGGTGTGGAGCGCGTTTTCGGGTATGCGTGTGGTGCTCGTGACGCGGACCGGACAGGATCCCGTATCACGACATCACAGATTGGACTGGACCAATATTCGCCGTCAAGGGTGCCCCGCGGAACGGTCGTCGACGACGGCCGGACCGGTACGGTGGCCTCCCGAGGAGCCCCGCGTCGAACGGAGAACGGGTCATGGACAGCCGCGCCTGGGACGACCGCTATGCCGCGAGCGAGCTGGTCTGGGGCACCGAACCCAATCGCTGGGTGGTCCGCGAACTCGCCGGGCTCGCCCCCGGGCGCGCCCTGGACCTCGCCGCGGGGGAGGGCCGCAACAGCATCTGGCTCGCCGGCCGGGGCTGGGAGGTCACCGGTCTGGACTTCTCGACGGTGGCCCTCGGCCGTGCCGAACGGCTCACCGCCGCCCTGCCGGACGAGGTGGCCGACCGCCTGACCTGGCGGCACGGGGACGCCCGCACCTTCGAGGCGCCGACCGGCGGCTACGACCTCGTCGTGGTCGCCTACCTCCAACTGCCCGCGGAGGAGCGCCGGACGGCGCTGCGTCGCGCCGCCGCCGCGGTGGCGCCCGGCGGCACCCTGCTGGTGGTCGGCCACGACTCGACCAACCTGACCGAGGGCGTCGGCGGCCCCCGGGATCCGGAGGTGCTCTTCACCCCGGGTGACGTGCTGACCGACCTGGTCGGTGCCGGTCTGCACACCGTTCGGGCCGAACGGGTGCGCCGTGCGGTGGCCGCCGAGGGTGGCCACCGGCTCGCGACCGACGACGGCGCCGGCGGTGGTGCGGGCGGCCGTCCGGTGGAGGCGATCGACGCCCTCGTCCGCGCGGAGCGGGTCGGCTGACCCCGGGCCGGTCCTCAGGCCGGTCGCCGGTCGCCGGCCGCTCGTGCCGGTGGATCCGGAGCGAAGTGACCAGGTGGCGTCAGTGGCGAACGGTTTGCTGTTTCGTGTACGGGGCGGACGGGTGCATTCGTCATTTCGCAAAACCGTTGAAGGTGAATTCCCCGGCGGTTAGGGTTCGGTCCGGCAGGCGTGTGCTTCGTCTGCCGTCGATGGGAATTCCGACTGATCGAGGGGGATGGCACATGCAGGGTTTCATCCACAGGTCGGCCCGTTTCGTCGGGGCCTCCGTCGCGGTGGCCGCGCTGGCGGTCTCGGTTCTCGCCGGTTCCGGCGGCGTCGCGGCGGCCGGCTCGGCGCCGGTGGGGCCCGCCGCGGCCGGGGCCGCCGGAACGGTGGTGCCGGTCGCCGACCTCGCACTCGCCGATCCGGGGCAGGGCTCGAAGCTGCGGAACACGAACAGCGGGATGTGTCTGGTGGTCCAGGGCTATGCGAACAACACCCAGGCGTTCCAGTACGGCTGCCTCGGTTTCGACGACCAGTTCTGGATCTTCGACCCGGTCTACAACAAGGCCAATGCGTTCCGGATCCGGAATTTCCACAGCGGAAAGTGCCTGGTGGCCCGGGGGACCGCCAATAACGGTCCGGTGGTCCAGACGGACTGCGCGGACTTCGACGACCAGCTGTGGTGGGCGGTCTCGCTCCAGGCGGGCGGCTACTGGTTGAAGAACTACAACAGCAAGCTGTGCGTGATCGTCCGGGGCGGGGACTCCGGCAGCGGGGCGGTCGTGGGCGGCTGCGACAACCGTTGGGCCGACCAGATCTGGACCTGGTAGGCGGCCGGGGCCCTGGGTGCCCGTACTGCGTCCCGGCGCGGTGCGGGCGCGGGCGGCTTCCCGGGCGCGCCCGTGGGGTATGGAGGTGTCCCGGGGTGAATCCGGGGCGCCGGGAAGATCTACACTGTTGTAGATTCATGGGGCGCAGGTGAGGAACGAGGAGGGCGCGATGAGCGTTTCGCTGGCGAAGGGTCAGAAGCTGAGCCTGGAGAAGCCCGGTGGCGGGCGGCTGGGCGTGGTGCGGATGGGTCTCGGCTGGCGGGCCGCGCAGCGCAAGGGCTTCCTCGCCAAACTGTTCGCCGGGCAGGAGATCGACCTGGATGCCTCGGCGGTGCTCTTCGCGGCCGGCAAGCCGGTGGACGTGGTCTTCTTCCAGCACCTCACCAGCGACGACGGCTCGGTGCGGCACAGCGGGGACAACCTGACGGGCGGGGCCGGGGACGCGACCGACGACGAGACCATCACTGTCGACCTCACCGCCGTGCCGGCCGAGGTGGACCAGATCCTGTTCACCGTCAACTCGTTCACCGGCCAGACGTTCCAGGAGGTCGAGAACGCCTTCTGTCGGCTGGTCGACACCCAGACCGGCACCGAGCTGGCCCGTTACACGCTGACCGGCGGTGGCCCGTACACCGCGCAGATCATGGCGAAGATGCAGCGGACCGGGACGGGTTGGCAGCTCGTGGCGATCGGCCAACCCGCCGCCGGGCGGACGTTCCAGGACCTGATGCCCGAGCTCGTGAAGCACCTCTGAGCCTCGGCGACGACGAAGCGGAGGGCGACCGGCAGCCGGTCGCACGCGGACACCTCGGCCCGCCACCCGGATCAACGGGTGGCGGGCCGAGGTCGTGCGTGCGGACGCCGCAGGCGCCGCCCGGTCAGCGCGCCGACGGGGCGCCGGAGGGCGTGAGCGGCGTGCTCGGAGCGGCGGCGCTCGGGGCGGCCGAGCCGGTCGGGGCGCCGCTCTGGGTGGCGGTCGCGGTCGGGGTGGGCGTCGGGCAGCCCGGGGCGGTGGCCGTCGGCGTCGCGGTGGCCGAGGGCGTCGCCGACGCCGGGGCGCTCGGGGCGGTGCCGGCCGTCGGCGTGCCCGAGGGGGCGTCCGTCGGCGTGGCGCAGGCGGTGGGCGTGCCGGTCGGGGTCGTCGTCGGCGTGGCCGTCGGCGTCGCGGTGGGCGTGCCGGTCGGCTCGGCGGTCGCCGTCGGGCTCGCGCTGCCGGACGGGCTCGCGGTCGCGGAGGGCGTCCCCGACGGCGTGGTGGTCGGCCCGGTCGAGGGGGACGCGGAGGGCGACGCCGAATCCGACGGGGTCGCACCGGTCGACGGCGACGTGGACGGCGTCCCCGAGGGCGAGGTCGACGGTGAGGTCGACGGTGCGCCGGAGGGCGTCGTCGAGGTTGACGGAACGGCGGGAGTGCCGGGCGTGGTGGACGGCTGCGGCACGCCCGACGGCTGCGTACCGGTCGGGATGCCGGGGATGACGGGAGCCGGCGGGGTCGGCAGGGTGAGCGGAGCGAACGGGCCGTTCGGGGCGGTGCGGCCCGGGGTGGTGACCGGGCTCCCGGTGCTGAAGTGGGCCATCCAGTTCCGGACCGTGCGCAGGTACTCGGCCGAGTGGTTGTAGCCGAGGACGGCCCGGTCCAGCTGGGCCGGGTCGGACAGGTCGCGGCCGCCCGCGCACAGGTAGCGGCCGGCGGCCTCGGCGGCGTCGAAGACGTTGTTCGGATCGGCCTTGCCGTCGGCGTTGGCGTCGACCCCCCAGGAAGCCCAGATGGAGGGGATGAACTGCATCGGACCGACGGCGCGGTCCCACACGCCGTCACCGTCGAAGCGGCCACCGTCGGTGTCGGATATCGCCGCGAAGCCGGCACCGTTCAGCGCCGGGCCGAGGATCGGCCGGTACGTCGTCCCGGCGGCGTCCACCGCACCCCGGCCGGCCTGGCCGGACTCGACCTCGCCGATCGCGGCCAGCAGCTGCCACGGCAGGTGGCAGGCGGGCGAGCGCAGCGCCAGGGCGGCCTCCGCCTTGCGGTAGGCGGCGAAGACCGTCTCCGGCAGGGCGGGCCCGTTGCGCAGCGGGTCGGCGAAGGGCGAGCCGACCGGAGCGGTGGGCGGCTGGGTCAGCGGGACGGTACCGCCGCCGTCGACCGGGGCGGCCCCGGCGAGAGCGGGCCCGTCGGACACGCCGGGGCCGAACGGCGAGGTGGTGCCGGGGTCCACGGCCGCGGAGCCGGTCCCGGTGGCCGTCGGGCCGAGGGTCCGGTCGGCGGGGGCCGGAAGCGCGTCGGCGGATGCCACGGGGGCGAGGCCGAGGCCGGTGAACTGGGCGCCGGTCAGGGCGGCGAGGGCCGTGAAGACCGCTGCCGTTCCGGCCATCCGGCTGCCGAGCCGCAGCCGGCGGACGCCCCGGGGGCCCGCGGCCCGGCGGCTCGCGGTCTCCCTGACCACGATCTCCCTGACCACGGCCTGCCGTGGCCCCTCGGATGTCCCGTCGCCGTTCCTGGTCGCCATGCTGTGCCCCTCCCGTCACCGTCCGGCCCCTGGGGAACGGACGGGGTGTCACCATCGTGCCTGCCGGTGCCTGACCGAGCTCGTTTCCCGAACGATTAGTATCACGACGATCCGACAGGCCCCGGATGGCCGGGAGCGGTCCCGGGCGCCACCGTTCGATGAACGGGCCGTGGACGGACTCGACCGGACACGGTCAGGACGGCCGGCGCGGCGCCGACCCCCGGGCGGGCCCCGGGCCACGGGCAGGACGTCAGAGCTCGACGAGCGTCCCGTCCTCGGCGACGCCCGCACCCGCCGCGGCCAGCACGGGGGCCAGTGCGACCGCCTCGGGCGAGCCCCGGTGGGCGAGCGGGTTGGTGTTGTTGAGGTGGGTGTAGAGGTAGCGCGGCCCCGGGTGACGGGCCAGGTGGGGGAGCGAGTCCTCGACGGCGAGGTGGCCCATCCCGCGCGAGGTGCGCGCGCCGCCGGTCCGTTCGGCGAGCTCGTCGTCGGTGGCGAAGGTCCCGTCCAGGATCACCAGGTCGGCGCCGGACACCGCCCGGTCCAGGGCGGGCGTCCAGGCGGCGACCCCGGGTGCGTAGACCGCGCGGGCACGGCCGGCGGTGTCGCTGAAGCGGTAGCCGATCACCCAGTCCGTCCGGTCCGCTCCCGCCACCGTGCCCGCCCCGCCCGGGGCCGTCCCGCTCCCGCGGGCGGTACGTCGCTCGCCGGGCGGGCCGGCGGCGGCGTACCGGGGGCGTTTGCCGCCGAGGGCCAGCGGCTCGGCGACCAGGCCCCCGGCCAGTTCGACGGCGGTGCCCGGTGTGACGGTGTGCCAGTGCGTCTTGGCGTAGGGGGCGATCAGCGGGCCGACCGGGAACGCCTCGTGCAGGGCGGCGCGGACCGGCTCCGTGGCGTGCACCGACAGCTCTGCGGCCTCGCGCAGGGTCACCAGGCCGAGGGTGTGGTCGAGCTCGCCGCTGGTGAGCAGCACACCGCGCAGCGGGGTGGCGCGGGTGCCGGGCGCGGGTGCCAGTTCGGGCGTGGCGAGCAGCTGGGAGCGGAGGTCGGGGGAGGCGTTGACCAGGTACCAGGCGGCGCCGTCGGCGCTGACGGCCAGGCAGTCCTGGCTGCGGACCGCGCCGGTGCGGCGGGCGGTGGCGCAGCCGTCGCAGCCGCAGTTCCACTGGGGCAGGCCGCCGCCGGCGGCGGTGCCGAGGATCCGGATCTTCAGCGGGTGCTCCCTCAGGACGGGCCCGGCACGGCGGGCGCGGCCGGCCCGGCGGTGACGCTCGTGGCAGTGCTGGGCGTGCCGAGTGTGACGGGCGCGGCGGGCGTGGCGGTGAACCGGCGCGGCACCGGCGTCGGGCCGTCGGCCGGCGCGGGCGAGTGGACCAGCTGGTGGTGCGGGGAGAGCCGGCACGCCGGATCGGTGGCGGCCGCGTCGCCGGTGAACTGGAAGGCCTGGCAGCGGCAGCCGCCGTGGTCGACCTCGCGCAGCGCGCAGCTCCGGCAGGGCTCGGGCATCCAGGCGGTGCCCCGGAAGCGGTTGAAGGCGGGGGAGTCGTGCCAGATCGCCGCCAGGTCGTCGCCGGCGGCGTTGGGGATCCGGAGACCGGGCAGCTGGGCGGCGGCCAGGCAGGGCAGCACGTCGCCGCCGGGCGCGACCACCAGCTGTTCGTTCCCCCAGCCGTTCATGCACGGCTTGGCGGTGCCGCTGTGGTGGTCGGCGACGACGTGGGTGATCTCGATCCGGTCGCCGTGCCGGGCGCGGGCCGCGGCCACGTCCAGCTCGGCCTGTCGGACCTGTTCGTCACCGGGCGCCAGATGGGCCCGGTTGACCCAGGCCCAGCCGTAGAACTGGGTGTGCGCCAGCTCCACCCGGTCGGCGCCCAACTCGACGGCCAGGTCGGCGATCGCGCCGAGCCGGGCCAGATTCCCGCGGTGCAGCACGGCGTTGACCGTCAGCGGCAGTCCGGCGGCGGTGAAGAGCGCGGCGGCGGCCAGCTTCCGTTCGTGCCCGGTCCGGCCGTTGAGCCGGGTCAGCCCGGCGACGGTGTCGGCGCGGTCCGGATCGGCGTCCTGCACGGAGAGCTGGACGTGGTCCAGGCCCGCTTCGGCGAGTTCGGCGGCGCGCGGGCCGTCCAGGGGCAGGCCGCTGGTGATCAGGTTGGTGTAGAGGCCCAGCCGGTGGGCGTGTGCGACGACGGCGGCCAGGTCGCGGCGGAGCAGCGGTTCGCCGCCGGTGAGGTGGACCTGGAGGATGCCGAGGCCGCGTGCCTGGTCGAGGATGCGCAGCCACTGCTCGGTGTCCAACTCGTCGCGCTGTCTGGTGAGCTCGACCGGATTGGCGCAGTAGGTGCACTGGAGGGGGCAGCGGTGGGTGAGCTCGGCGATCAGGCCGAGCGGCGCGGGCGCCCGCCGTCCGGCGCGGGTCTCCGCCGAGTGGGTCCCCGTCGGGTGGGTCCCCGCGGTCCCGGGCGGGTCCGCGGCCCGGGTGGGGACGGCCGGTGCGCCGGTGCCGTCGAGGGTGAGCAGCCGGCGCTCGGCGAGGTCGAGCAGCAGGCCGAGGACCTGCCCGGGCTCCACCCCGTCGTACTCGGCGGCGAGCCGGGCGGTGATCCGCCCGGCGTCGCGCCGACCGTCGCAGTGCCGGAGCACGGCGGCGGCGGTCTCGTTGAGCAGCAGGACGCCCTCCGGGTAGAGCAGGGCGTCCTGCCGGCGGACCGGGTCGTGCACCAGCCGCACACCGCGCCGCAGCCCGGGGGTCGCGGCGTCGGGTGCGGGGCTCACCGGCCGGTCCCGGTCCGGCCCGCAGGGGTACCGGCCGGACCGTAGTCGACGGCGTCCAGCATGGCCCGCAGGACCTCGCACTTGAAGGCGAGCGCGTCCACGGCCGCCTGCTGCTGGGCCTCCGTGCCGCAGTGGTCCAGTACCAGTTCGAGCGTCCGGGCGCTGTCCCGGCGGGCGTCGGGGATGCGGTGCTCGAAGTAGGCGTAGCCGGACGGGTCGATCCATTCGTAGTGCTTCTGCCAGGCGACGACCCGTTCGGCCATGTGGTCGGGCGAGAACATCTCGGTCAGCGCGGCGGCCACGCCCTCGGTCCACGGACGGGTCTGGCAGAAGTGCAGGTAGCCGTCGACGGCGAAGCGCACCCCGCGCGCGACGTGCCGCTCGTCCAGGATCTCGGCCCGGTCCAGGCCGACCGCCTCGGCGAGCACCAGCCAGTCGGCCAGGCCGCCCTGGTCGGCGTTCGGGCCGTCCTGGTGGCCGAGCCGCTGCGACCACTCCCGACGGACGTCCGCGAGCGGGCAGTTGGCGATGATCGCCGCGTTCTTCCGGGTGAGGCAGAGCTGGTAGTACCAGCGGTTGGCGACCCAGCGCCGAAGTTCCTCCGGGGTGCAGTCGCCGGAGTGCAGGCGCAGGTGGAACGGGTGGGTGTCCCAGTACCGGTCCCGCAGGCCGTGCAGCCGGGCCGCGAAGGACTCGCGGCCCGGCTGCAGGTCGGCCGGCACCCGGGCCGGCGCGAGAGGGGGAGCCTGGGTCACCGAGTGGTCCGCGCGGCGTACGCGGTGACCTCGGCGCCGGTGCGGTGGCACTCCACCGCCGGGGCGGACCAGGCGGGCTTGGCCGCGGCCGGCGGGGCCGGTACGGCGGCGGTGGTGACGGGCTGGGGAGCGAGCGTGGACTTCATGGGAGTTGCCCTCCTCGGTGAAGTGGGTGAGAGGCCGGGGCCCGAGGGCCCCTGGATCAGGACGCTACGAGCCGCCGGGCCCGCCCGCCGGTCGAAACCACGCGATCCGCGGACAATCGCGCTCGAACGGGTGACACGACGGGCTCCGCACCGGGCCGGGCCCGGGCGGGAAACCGGTGTCGAGTGTGCCGGTTCGGCCATGCCGTGTCGAGTGGGCCGGACCGGGCGGGCCGTACCGGGTGGGCCGGGTGGGCCGGCCCACCCGGTACGACCGGTCCGGTCCTCAGGCCGAACGGCCGAAGGCGACCAGATGGCCGTCCTTGGTGCCGACGAACACCCGCCCGCCGTCCGTCGCCGGGACGGAGAACCTGGTCACGGTGCCGAGCGCGAAGCTGCGCCGCAGCTTGAGCGCGCCGTTGACCGGAACCGCGTCGTAGACCCGGAGTTCGCCGTTCTGCCCGCCCGGGCCGGAGCCCGAGTAGACCGTCCAGACCAGCGCCGAACCGGCGACCGTCCCGTTCGAGGTGACGACCGGTGAGCCGGACGCGTAGCCGAATCCCTCGGGGCTCGTCCCGGCGCTGGTCAACTGGGGGTTCCCCGCGCCGTTCACGGAGTACTTGAGCGCCCGCAGCGAGCCGTAGTTCTCGACCAGGTAGACGTAGCCGCCCTCGCCGCCCCAGACGCCGGGGTGGCCCCAGACGCCCTTGAACGGGCCGGTGGTGCCCACCACGTTGTCGGTGCCGCCGGAGCCCTGGCCCATGCCGCCGAGACGGTCGCGGTCCAGCAGGAAGATCCGGCCGTCCTTGCCGACCTGCACCATCAGGTGCGGGTGGGCGGAGGTGCCGAAGCCGGACGGCAGGGCCGCCGGGCCGCCGGAGCCGAAGTCCACGTCACCGTGGTCCATCTCCCGGTTGTTGGTGGGGCTGAAGAAGTCCCGCGGGGCGAGGCTGCCGTCCGCGTTCACCCCCAGCCGGACCACCGACTCGGCGAAGTGGCCGCCCGGTCTGTCGCCCGGCCCCTTGAGCGGGGACGAGCCCTCGCCGGCGCCGTTGCCGGTGGCGATGAAGATCCGGCCGGCGCCGTCGGAGACCAGACCGCCGCCGCTCATCCAGACGCCGGCGTTCTGCGAGGCGGATCCGGACTCGGTGGACCAGAGGGTGAGCTTGCGGGTGGAGGTGTTGACGCCCGCGACCGTGCCGACGTACGTCCCGATGCCGCAGTCCGAGGCGAAGCCGAAGTAGACGGCGCCGTCGATCAGCAGCAGTCCCGCACGCTGGGCGGAGGTCGACGGGTTGAACGGGACGCCGGGGCTGTTGACCGGCGAGCCCTGGACGGTGACCGGCCAGCCGCTCCGCTCCGCGCCCGAGGCGACGTCCAGCGCGTGCACCGAGAAGTGCGCGCCGCCGTCGCCGGACTTGGTCACGAGGTAGACGGTGCCGCTCGCCCGGTCGTAGACCGGTGTCGAGACGATGCCGGTGCCGGGCGCGAGACAGGCGCTGGACGAGGACACCGGGGTGCCCAGCGCGCGCTGCCAGACGATCCGTCCGTCGGCCGCGTTGACGCCGTAGACGTGGTTGGTCGCGGTGGCGACCACCACGGTGGATCCGGCGACCAGCGGCTGTGCGTACACCGCGCCGTCCACGGCGGTCGACCAGCGCCGGCCGAAGCCGGAGGCGGACACCTGGGCGGGGCTCAGGTTCGGTTCGGCGGCGTCCCAGCCGGTGCGCAGGTTGTTGACCGAGACGGTCGGGTTGTCGGCCCGGGCCGGTGCCGCGCCGGTGAGCGCACCGGCCGCGAGGGCCGGGACGAGCAGCGCCAGTCCGGAGAGCAGGGCCGCTCCGGAACGGCCGGCCCGGACCCGGGGCGGGGGACCGGACCGGGGCGGACCGGCCGGGGGTGCTCCGTCCGCGGGCGGTCCGCCGGGGGACGGGGGTGGGAGGGGTCGGCTCATACGATCCGCCTTGGCTGTCGGGGAGTACGGGGTACGGCGCCGTGGCGTCATTCTGTGAGCGCCCGCACCGTGCCCGCATCCGGCCGCAGCCCCCGGCCCGGGACCGTTCACGCCCCTGGGGGAACGGGCTGCGCCGGGCGGCGGTCCCGGCGTTCGGCCGAGCGGCCGCCCCGAGGGCCCGGGTGCCGGGGCGGATCAGCCCGCGACCGACGGTGCGAGCGCCAGGGCCGGCGCGCTCGCGGCCGCCGCCTCGGCCGGGCCGATCACCTCGTCGTCCGGGCCGCGGTCCGTGACCACGGCGACGGAGTAGGTGCGGCCGTCGGGGACGAAGAACACCTCGGGCCGGGTGCCGTCCTTCCGCCGGACCAGCACCGCCTCCTGACCGACGCCGGGCAGTGGGGCGGTCTGGAGGCCCGGGTCGGTCCTCGCCGCGGTGATGCTGCCCGCGTCCACCTCGCGGATGTGGGCGGAGGACTGGCGGGAGCCCCAGGTGCAGCCCCACACCGGCTTGCCGTCCTTCGGGTCGGGCCGGGTGCCCGTGAACGGCCCCGCCGTGCCGACGACGGCGACGACCTGGGGCGAGGAGAGCAGGGCGCACGCGTCGACCCGCGCTCCGTGGGGTCCCCCTCCGACGGTGTCCGCCGACCGTGGCGGACTGTGACGGTTCAGGATCCTACGGGCCCTTCGGTGGCGGTATTTCCCTTTCCTGCTACGGGAGTTGGACAGCTCGGAGCCGGGCCGGTTGCCGGGCGGGTTCGCGCCAGGCTCCGGCCGGGTCGCGACCGGGCCGCGGATCCCGGCCGGGACCGGGCGCGTCCGGGGGGTGAACAGGCGGTCCGGGGCACGGGGGTGGTACGCGCACGTGCGGCCGGGCTCCCGGCGGCGCCCGCCACCGGCCGAGCTGACCTGGCCGGATGCACCGTCACCCCTTTACCAGGGCGGCCGGGCCGGTGTCGAGTGCGGAACGCCGACTTCCCCGGACGGGTGACGTTCTGGTGAAAGTGGTCATGCCAGGAATGGCGGCCCGTCATTCTGACCCCATGATCAGGCGGATCCCGTGACGGGGCGGGTCGCGCAACCAGACGGACACCAGAGGGATGGAGGCCCTGACAGTGAGTTCGAACCTGCCGGAGACCGTGGCCGAGGCCCCGGCCGTCCTGCCCGCGCCGCCCCGCGTGGTCGACGACCTCGCTCGTGACCTGACCCACGCCGCCGCCGCGGTCCGGGCCGTCTCCCGGGACGGTCGGTGCGGCGGCGACGTCGCGGTGGCGGCGTACACCGCCGTGGTCTGCACCGGACGGTCGGCGGCCCGCGCACTGGAGGAGGCCGCCGGGTGGTGCCGGCAGGCGCCGGAGGCGGAGGTCCATTCGCTGGCCTGGGCCCGCGTGCCCGGCCACCGTGACGACGTCTTCGAGTACCGGGTCACCCTGGCCGTCAGCTTCCCCGACCACGAGACCGGTGAGCACGCGGGGGACACCCACCACGCCCGGCGCTGACCTGGCCGGGCGGGGGGCGTACCCGGAGGGCGCCGAGGGCCGTCACCGGGCGTCGAAACCGAACTGACCCGCGATGAGACTCGGACCATGGACGTCGGGGGATCGGACGGCGCGGCCACCGAGGACCGCAAGCTCTCCGCCGGGGCGGTCGCGGCGGCCGTCGGGCCGGCGGCGGCCTGCGGGGCCGTGGTGCTGTCGGTGCTGTTGGTGATGTTCCACTGGCCGGGCCGGACGGTGCCGGGGGTCGGGTGGCCGGCCGCCAAGGGCGCGGTGAAGCTCGGCACGGGCGGTGTGGTGGGCCTGGTGGCCGCCCTCGCCCGGCTGCGCACCCGCAGGGGCGCCCGGAACGCCGGGGCCGGCGGGTCCACCGGTGGGCCCGTCGTGTGGCCCGACGAGGGAGCCGACCGGGCCTCCGTCGGTGGCCGGAGCTAGGGCAGCAGGACGAGCCGTCCGCGCAGGCCGCCCCCGGCCAGCCTGCGGTGGGCGTCCGCGGCCCGCCCCAGCGGGTGGGTCCCGGCGACCCGGAGCGTGAGGGCCTTCCGCTCGGCCAGCGCGGAGAGTTCGGCGAGCGCCGCCCCGTCGGCGGCCACCCAGACCTGTTCCACCCGGACACCGCGCAGGCCGAGCGGTGCGGCGCCCGCCGACACCGCGACGAACGCGCCCCGGTTGCGGACCGCGCCGAGCGCCGTCACGCCGAGCAGCGCCGCGTCCAGCACGCCGTCGACCCCGCCGGGCACCAGCGCGCGGACGGCGGCGGCCGGATCGGCGGCGTCGCGCGGCACGAACCACTCGGCACCCAGCGCGCGGACCGCCGCCGCGTCGCCCGCACCGGCCAGGGCCACCACCCGCAGGTCGCGCAGGACCGCCAGTTCCACGGCGAAGCCGCCCACCGCACCCGCGGCGCCGGTGACCAGCAGGGTCGCCCCGGCGGGCAGGCCGAGCAGGTCCAGCGCCTGGACGGCGGTCAGCCCGTTGAGCGGCAGGGTGGCCGCCTCGGCGGCCGGCACGCCCGCCGGGGCCGGGGCCACGGCGGCGGCGTCCAGCACCAGGTGGTCGGCGTAGGCGCCGAGCGGGACGTCCAGCCGGTCGCGCAGGCCGATGACCCGGTCGCCCGCGGCGAAGCCGGCCACCCCGGGGCCGACCAGGTCGACCGTGCCGGCCGCGTCCCAGCCCACGCCGACCGTGTCGCGCGGCGCCATCAGGCCCGCCCCCGCGAGCACCCCGGACCGGGTCACCGCGTCCACCGGGTTCACGGTGGCGGCCTCCACCCGGATCCTGACCTGGCCGGGGCCGGGCTCCGGGACGGGCACCTCGACCAGCTCCAGGACCTCCGGGCCACCGAACCGACGGACCACCACGGCGCGCATCGCGCACTCCTCTCACCCGGGGCCCGGCTCCACCGGGGAGCCGTCCCCACCCAGGGACTTGCGAACACGGCCCACGCTAGGAAAACCTGCTCTCCGGCAGGAAGTACGTACCCGGAAGTGCGTACCGCACCGGGAGGAGAGCACCATGGCGACCATGACCGCCGCCCAGCGCCGCTCGGCCGAGCGGGCCGGGTTCGACGCGTACGTCGCCGAGTGCCCGGCCCGGCAACTGCTGGACAGGATCGGCGACAAGTGGGTCAGCCTGGTCGTCAACGCGCTGGCCGACGGGCCGCAGCGGTACAGCGACCTGCGCCGGCGTCTCGCCGGGGTCAGCGAGAAGATGCTCACCCAGACCCTGCGAGCCCTGGAGCGGGACGGCCTCCTCACCCGGACGATCACCCCGTCCGTCCCGGCCCGGGTCGACTACGCGCTCACCCCGCTGGGCACGGGGCTGCTGCCGCTGCTGAAGGCGATCAAGAGCTGGGCCGAGGAGAACATGCCGGAGGTGCTCGCCCACCGCGAGTCGTACGACGGCGTCCGGCACGACTGACGAGTTGCCGGATCCGCTGCCGAGGAGCGGCGGTGAGGGCGCCGGAGGACCGAGGCCCGGCGCCCGGCGGGTCGGGGGTGCCCGGGGATCGTCCGTTTCCCGTCCTGCTGCCGGTTCCGCCGGACCTCCGGAGCGGACAGTGGGCTGCGGCCCGGCCGTCCGGCCGCCCGTCAACCGAACCCCACTGGAGGGGAATCATGCGCATCCGTACCGCGGCGGCGACGATCGCCGCCCCCGCAGCCCTGGCCGTCCCGGTCCTCGCGACCGTCCCGGCCTCCGCGGCGCCCGCCCGCGTGGCCGCCTGCTCGACCTACAGCAACTACGTCAGCTACGGCGTCTCGTGCGACGGCACCCGCAGCTACTACGCGTGGGCCGTCTGTGCCAACAACAAGGTGGTCTACGGGCCGACCAGGTCGCCCGGCGTCTGGTCCTACGCGTACTGCAGCAACGTCGGCTCGACGTTCCGCAGCGGCGGCTACACGCTGGTCTGAGCCGGGGCGAGCACGTGGTCGAGGCGGTCGGCGAGCGTGGACCACGGCCGGCCGTCGACCACCGGGAGGGCGTGCAGGCGGGCCTGGGAACCGAGCCAGCGCGAGTAGCGCGCGCTGACCTCGGCGCGGCGCGCCTGGACGCCGCCCCCCGGTTCCCGGGCCGCGCTCTTGCCGACGCCGGACGCGCCACCGAGCAGGACGAGGTCCCAGGTCCGTTTCGTCATGGTGCGACGCTATCGCGGAGGACGCGCGGGGATCCTCCGGGTCAGGTGGCCGCCGGGCTGTCGCCGCCCGGCCCGTCGCCGTCGGGTGCGGCGCCGTCCGGCTCGCGGGTTTCGGGATCCCGGGTGTCCGGGCCCGGGTGGTCGAGGCGGCGCTGCCAGGCCGTCAGCAGCACCTCCAGCGCGGACGCCTCCTCGGGGGAGAGGTGGCCCAGCAGCCGGTGCTCGTTGCGCATGTGGGCGGTGAACGCCTCGTCGATCAGCCGCCGGCCGGCCTCGGTGAGGGCGACGACCCGGCCCCGCCCGTCGGCCTCGCTGCGGCGGCGGGTGACGAGCCCGGCCCGCTCCAGCCGGTCGACCCGCTTGGTCATCGCGCCGGTGGTGACCATGGTGTGGGCGGCCAGTTCGCCGGGGGCCCGCTCGAACGGTGCCCCGGCCCGGCGCAGCGTGGCCAGGACGTCGAACTCGCCCTCGCCCAGCCCGTACCGTCCGTAGACCAGGCAGAGCTCCTCGGTGAGCCGGACGGCCAGCCGGTGCAACCGGCCGATGACCGCCTGGGGGGCGACGTCGAGGTCGGGCCGCTCCCGGTGCCACGCGGCCTGGATCAGGGAGACGTGGTCCTGTGCCGGGTCCTGCGCCGGGTCCGGCTCGTGGCCGTGCTCGTTCGCCATGGGGACATCCTAGCCGAATAGCTTCCATGGAAGATATGTTGTCTTCCATGGAAGCCAGTTTCCGGTGGGTGCTGCTGACCGCCGTCGCGCCGGTGGCGTGGGGGGCGAACTACTTCGTCACCCGGGAGTACCTCCCGGCCGACCGCCCGCTCTGGGGCGCGGCCCTGCGCGCCTTGCCCGCCGGGCTGCTCCTGCTGGCGCTCCGCCCCCGGCGCCCGCGCGGAGCGTGGTGGTGGCGCTCGGCGCTGCTGGGGCTGCTCAACACGGCGAGCTTCTTCGTCCTGCTCTACGTCGCCTCCCAGTTGCTCGCCACCAGCGTCGCCTCCACCGTGATGGCGGCCTCCCCGCTGACGATGCTGCTGCTCGCCTGGGCGCTGACCGCCGCGCGCCCGGCCCGCGCCCACCTGGTCGGGGCGGTCGTCGGTCTGGGCGGGGTCTGCCTGATGCTGCTCACCCGGGCCGGGGCGGTGAGCCTGCCCGGCCTGGCCGCCTCGGCGGCGGCGATGCTGGTCTCCTCGCTCGGCTACGTGCTCGCCGGGCGGTGGCGGGACGGCGCCGACGTGCTCGCCACGACCGCGTGGCAGCTGGTGGCCGGCGGCCTGGTGCTCCTTCCGGTGGCGGCGGTGGCGGAGGGCGCGCCCGTCGTGCCGTCCGGCCGGGAACTGCTCGCCTTCGGCTACGTCGCGGTGGTGGCGACCGCGCTGGCGTTCGCGGTCTGGTTCGCCGGGCTGCGTCACCTGCCGGCCGGCACGGTCGGCCTGCTGGGCCTGCTCAACCCGCTGACCGGCGTGCTGCTCGGTACGGCGGTGGCGGGCGAGACGCTGGGGCCGCTGCAACTGGCGGGACTGGTACTGGTCCTGGCCGGTGTCGTGCTCGGACGGCCGCGCCGGGCGCCGACCGGAGCGGTGCCGACCGGCGCGGTGCCTGCCGGAGCGGGGCCTGCCGTGGAGGAGGGCGGCGAGCCGGCAGGCGGTCGGCCGGGGGGTGTCGGCCGGTCGGCGCCGGGGCGGGAGGTCTGCCGGCAGGAACCCTGACGGGGCGGGGACGACGAGGCCCCGGCCCGGGCCGCGTCCTCCGGGGGTGGGAGGAGCGGCGCCGGGCCGGGGCCGTCGGTGCCGGTGTCTGACCGGGTGGGATCAGGCGCCGGGCGGCGTCACGTAGCCGGAGATCTTCCAGTTCTTCGTGCCGCCCGTGGCGGTGCGCGGGTTGATGTGGCGGTGGGTCACCTTGTTGCTCACGTTGCCCTCGACGGTGTCGAGGGTGCCGTCGCGGTTCACCGAGACCACCACGCCGACGTGGCCGCCGCGCGCGTAGGCCGGCGGGCCGTAGACGACGAGGTCGCCGGGCTTGGGCGAGCCGGTGTGGAAGAGGTGGTGCTCCTGCCCCCACTTGCCGACCCCGCGCCCGAGCAGGGTGGTCGGGCCGTTCTTCACCCCGGCCTGCCGCCAGGTCCACTCGGCGAACGCCGCGCACCAGGAGGTGTTGCGGCAGGTCTGGCCCTTTCCGGTGAGGTACTTCTGGCAGGCCGAGCTGCTCTCGGTGACCCCGATCTGGCCGCGCGCGGCGGCCACGATCCGGTCCCGGAGGGTAGCCGCCGCCGGCGCGGCCGCACCCTCCCGCAGCTCGGCGGAGCCGGCCCCGGTGGCGAGGTCCGCGACGTCGGTGGTGACGGCGGCGGCCGGCGCGGTCGGGAGGGTGAGCGCGTCCGCCGCGCCGGTCCCGGTGAGCGCCGCCGCCGCCAGGGCGGCGACGGCGACGGTGCGGCCCGCACGCTGCTTGAAGGCGGCGAGCGTGAGGTGACGGTTGGTGTGCATCCGTGACTCCTTCGAGTGCATTCCCGCTCCCCGGACGGCATGCGGCGGCCCGGGTACGGGAGGGGGTGGGTGTTCGCCGGGGTTCCTCACCGGCTGGTCATCAGCGTTGCACGGCCGGGGCGCGGACTTCTACGCTGCGCGATCAGCTGGTTACTCATTCGTATGCGGTCCGGATATGCATCGCGCTGATCTGCGGATATGCACAGGGCCGAGGCAGAGGGGAGCGGACGGATGCCGGACACGGGAGTCATCGGGGCGGGTGCGGAGGGCGACGGAGCGGTCCCGTCGGCCCGGGTGGAGCTGGCGCGGACCCTGCGCGGCTGGCGCACCCGGGCCGGCGAGCTGCCGCAGAAGACGGTGGCCCGGCGGCTCGGCGTCGCCCAGACGACGGTGTCGCGCTACGAGAGTTCCGACGGGCGGTACCCGGCGCCGGAGCCGGCGATCCGCGCGCTCTGGTCGTGTTACCGGCTCGCCGCGGAGGACCTCGACGCGGCGCTCGCCCTGCGCGCCCGGGTGGACGAGGAGCTCCGCTCCGGGACACCGGGCGGTGTCCCGGAGGAACGTGTCGGGCCCGTCCGGGGGCCGAAGGTGCCGCTGCCGGGCGGTTCGGCCGGTTCCGGCGGTCCCGACGGCGCGGTCGGTGTTCCCGCGCCGGTCGGCGCCGCACCGGCCCGCGACGCCCGGGCCGGTGCCGTTACCGGTGGCACCGCACCGTCCGACGCCCCGCCGGCGGACCGGCCCCGGCACTGGGTGGCCTGGTCGGCGGGGGCGGCAGCCGCACTGGCGGGCGTGGTCGCGGGGGGCCTGCTCGTCCACCATCTGCTCGGTCCGGCGCCGTCCGGTCCGGAGGACGGGGCCCGCGCGCTCCCGCCGGCCGCCGCCTCGGCGTCCCCCGGACAGGCCGCCCCCGGACAGGCCGCCCCCGGGCGGGCCGCCTCCGGACCGGTGACCCCGCCCGCGCAGGCCGGGGCGGTCGTGGGTGCCACCGCGACCGCCACCTGCCGTGCCGACAGCTGCGTGCACACCGAGCCGAACAGCACCGTCTGCATGAACGACGCCGTCACCACCGCGCAGGGCCGGGACTTCGGCGTCCACGTGGAGCTCCGCTACAGCCCCGGATGCCGGGCTGCCTGGGCCAGGATCTCGGGCAGCTCGCCGGGCGACCGCGTCCAGGTGTTCGGCCGGGAGGGGACGCCGCCCGACCAGGAGGAGTACCGGCAGCAGACCGGCCGCACCGCGCACACCCAGATGGTGCGGTCGGCCGGCCCCACCGACGCCCGGGCCTGCGCGATCATCGACGCGCGCGGCACGGTCTGCGCCGGCGAGCCCCCCACCCCGGCGCCGTCGTGACGGCGGGCCGGTGCTCCGCCGGGCGGCCCGGGAGGTGGGGCCGGTTCACCGCGTCCCCGCCTCCGCTCCCCCGCGCGGCCCCGGTGGCGGCCGGTCGGTCGGGGCCGCGGGCAGCGAGCGCAGGCGGACCACCGGGGAGAGGACCAGCCCGACCACCACCACCGCCGAGCCGGCCGCCGCCATGCGCAGCGCGCTCTCGGCGCCCACCCGCCCGGCCAGCAGCCCGGCGGAGAGCCCGCCGAGCGCGCCGCCGCCGAAGAGCAGGGTGCGGAACGCCGCGGTCATCCGGCCCATCATCGACTGCGGGGTCAGCGACTGACGCAGGCTGACGATGACCACCCCGGCGACCCCCAGACCCAGGTAGCTGGTGAAGAAGGAGAGCGCGCAGAGCGCGATCACCGACGGCCGCGGCCCGGCGGCGACGGCGGCCAGGACCGGGCCGAGCAGCAGCGCCGACTGGGCCACCGGATAGACCCGGCCGAGCGGGAACCGCGCGATGACCCGCCGCGAGAGCAGCGCGCCGGTCAGCCCGCCCACCGAGGCGGTGGTGAGGACCCCGCCGAGGGCGGCCGGGCCGAGCCGCAGGTCGTGGGTGCCGTGGAGCAGGAACAGCGTCCAGACCGAGACCATGGAGAAGTTGCAGCAGAACCCGATCAGTGCGAGCGACCGCAGCACGCCGTTGCGGAACACCTGGCCCAGGCCGTCCCGCAGCTCGGTGAGCAGGTGCCGTTCGGCGGCCGGGGCCGGTCGCGGCTCCCGGGTGCGGATCAGCAGCAGCGAGACGAGCGACACCGCGTACGAGCAGGCGTCGACCACCAGCGCGACCGGCGCGGTGAGCGCCGAGACCAGGGCGCCGGCCAGCCCCGGGCCGGCGACCTCGGCCGCCGAGCTGCTGACACCCAACCGGGCGCTCGCCTCCACGTAGCGCTCGGGGCTCCGGACCAGCACCGGCACGTACGACATCCAGCTCACGTCGAACGCCACCGAGGCGACGCCGACCGCGCAGGCGATCACCAGGAGCACCGGCAGGTTCAGGACGTGCCACCACGAGAGCAGCGGGACGAGGGCGAGCAGGACCAGCCGGACCAGGTTGGCACCCAGCATGACCGGCCGCCGCCGTACGCGGTCGGTCCAGACCCCGATCAGCAGCGCCAGCCCGAGGTAGGGGGCGAGCTGGAGGAAGCGGAGCAGCCCGACCTGTTCGTCGCTTGCGCCGAAGGCGTGGATGGCGGTCAGCGGCAGGGCCAGGTTGGTGACCTGGGTGCCGAGCAGCGAGACCGTTTCGCCGACCCGGAAGCGGTGGAAGTCGCGGTCGAGCCGGAGTTTCTCGGCCGGAACGCCCGCGGACGGCGCCGTGGATGTCGTTGATGTCGCGGCGGTCGCGGCGGTCGTGGCCGTTGCCGAGCTCGTCGGAACGCCCGTCATCATCCGGTCACCGCGCCCGTTCCGGACGCCGCTGCCGCGGCGGGCCCGCCGCGGAGCAGCCTGCCGACGCTCTCGGCCACCTCGTCGACCTCCTCCTCGGTGTTGTAGTAGTGCGGCGACAGGCGCAGGCACCACTCCACGTCCTTGTCGGCGAAGTCGAACTGCGCGAACTCGCGGAAACTGAGGGCGGAGTTGACGGCCCGGGCGTCCAGCGCCGCCTTGAACGCCCCGGCCTCCCAGCCCGGCACGGCGAAGGTCACCAGCGCGGCGGGCGCCGGCCCGCCGTCGAGCAGGCGGACACCGGGGAGTTCCGCGAGCCGTTCGCGGAGCGCGGCGGCGAGCGCCGGGGTCCGCCGGGCGACCGCCGCCGGGCCGACCCGCAGCGCGTAGCGGACGGCGGCGGCGCTGCCGAGCACGGTCGCGTAGGGGAACTCCCACTCCTCGAACCGGGCCGCCGTGTCCACCGGCCGGTACTCGCCGGGCGCCGTCCAGCGGGCGCCGTGCATGTCGATGAACAGCGGCTCGTACCCGGCCCGGAGGACTCGCTCGGAGGCGTACAGGAAGCCCGAACCGCGGGGCCCGCGCAGGAACTTGCGACAGGTCGCGGTGAGCAGGTCGCAGCCGATCTCCTCGACGTCGATCTCGTACTGGCCGACGGACTGGCAGGCGTCGACCAGGTAGAGCAGGTCGAGTTCCCGGCAGTGCCGGCCGATCTCGGCGACCGGCTGGACGAGTCCGGAGTTGGTGGGGACGTGGGTGGCGGCGACCAGCCGGGGCCGCCGGCCGCGCATCAGGGCGGCCATCGCCGCGACGTCGACCCCGCTGCCGTCCGGGTGGTCCGGGGCGTGCACGATCTCGACGCCGAAGCGGCGGCGCAGCGCGAGGAAGGCGATCTGGTTCGAGACGAAGTCGTTGCGGGTGGTGAGGACGATGTCGCCGGGCCGGAAGTCGACGGCGGAGAGGGCCTTGGCGTAGGCGTGGGTGGCGCTGCCGGCGAAGGCGATCGTGTCGGGGCCGGCGTTGATCAGCTCGGCGACCGAGGCGTGGAAGTCGGCGACCTCGGCGGCACGGGCGGCGGAGGCCTCGTACCCGCCGACGGTGGCCTCCAGCCGGAGGTGGTCGACCATCGCCCGGAGCACCGGACGGGGCATCAGGCCGCAGCCGGCGTTGTTGAAGTGGATCACGGACTCGCAGCCGGGCGTGTCGGCCCGCAGTGCGGCGAGGTCGAACGGCGCGGCGAGGTCGAGCGGCTGCCCGGCGGGTCCGGACGGCCCGGTCGGGGGCTTCCCACCGGAGAGCGGTTCCGGGGAGGAGGGGAAAGCGCTATTGTTGTTCTTCATGTCCGACGGTAGCAGTACTGGCGCACTCGTGGGGATCCTTCGCCGGGAGGTCGCCGGTCTCCCGCCGGGCGCCCGGCTGCCCAGCAGCCGCGACCTGATCGCCCGCCACGGCGTCGGGCCGGTCACCGTCTCCCGCGCGATCGCCCAACTGGCCGCCGAGGGACTGGTGGTGACCCGTCCCGGGAGCGGGACCTTCGTCGCCGTCCGTCGCTCCCGCCCCGGCAGCCAGGCGCCCGACACCTCCTGGCAGGCCGTCGCCCTGGCCGGCCGTCCGCAGGCGCCGGGCGGCGACCCCGGAGCCGAGCCCGGAGGGACCGACGACACGTCGGCCACGGCGCCGGCCGGAACGATCAGCCTCGCCGGCGGATACCTGCACGAGAACCTCCAGCCCGTCCGGGCACTCGGCGCCGCCCTGGCGCGCGCCGCCCGCCGACCCGACGCGTGGCGCCGCGCGCCCGCCGTCGGCCTCGCGCCGCTGCGCGCGATCCTCGCCCGCCAGGCCGGACCGGGGGTCCGCCCCGAGGACGTGCTGGTCACCGGCGGCGGCCAGGGCGCGCTCTCCATGCTCTTCCGGGCGATCGCCGCGCCCGACAGCCCCGTCCTCGTCGAGTCGCCCACCTACCCCGGCGCGCTCGCCGCCGCCCGCGCCGCCGGGCTGCGCCCCGTCCCCGTCCCGATCGACGAGGACGGCCTGCGCCCCGACCTGCTGGCCGACGCCTTCGCCATGACCGGCGCCCGGCTCCTCTACTGCCAGCCGACCTTCCACAACCCCACCGGCACCGTGCTGCCCCCGGACCGCCGCCGCCAGATCGTCGACGTCGCCCGCGCCGCCGGAGCCTTCCTGATCGAGGACGACTTCGCCCGCCACCTCGGCCACGGCCGCCCCGTGCCTCCGCCGCTGGTCGCCGACGACCGCGACGGCACGGTCGTCCACCTCACCTCGCTCACCAAGCCCGCCTCGCCCAGCCTGCGGATCGGTGCGCTTGTCGCCCGGGGCCCGGTCATGGGCCGGCTGCGCGGCATGCGGCTGGTCGACGACTTCTTCGTCGCCCGCCCGCTCCAGGAGGCCGCCGTCGAGCTGCTCTCCACCCCCGCCTGGGACCGCCACCTGCGCACGCTCGGCACGGCGCTGGGCGAACGCTGCGCCGTCCTGTCCGGCGCGCTCGCCCAGGACCTCCCCGACTGGGTACCCGTCCGGATCCCGGCCGGTGGGCTCCACCTCTGGCTGAGGCTGCCGGAGCCGCTCGCGGACGGTGCGGTCGCCGACGCCGCCCGGGTGGCCGGCGTCGCGGTCAACGCGGGCCGGCGCTACTTCCCGGCCGAGCCGCCCGCCGCCCATCTGCGGCTCGGCTTCGCGGCGGCCGCGGACCAGGCCGATCTCGTCGAGGCCGTGCGCCGGCTGGCCGCCGCCGTCGTGCGGTGATCGGGGCGCGGTGATCGGAGCACGCTGCCCGGCGCCGGTGCGGCGACGCCGACCGGTGAACAGCGGTGCGCGGAACGTCAGTTCCCCCGGGGGCGGCCCGGGCGTGCCCGGGCGGGCGGTCCGGCCGGAGAGCGGCCGACCCTCACCGCCGGTCAGGCGCGGCAGCGCAGCATCTCGAGCGGCGGGTACGCGAGGAGGTCCGCCCAGAACTCCTCGCCGAACGCGCGGACACCGGCCTCGGACACCCGCAGCGGAACCCGCCCGAGCTCACGGAACCCGGCCGCCCGCAGGCACTCCTCGTAGACCTCCCGGCGCGGCGCCGTGCTCACGACGCTGATCGGCTGCGGGTCCAGGAGGGCCGTGATCCGCACCCGTGGGTCCGTCCCGCTCTCCTCGCCGGTCGCTTCGCAGCGGAACCCGTACGTGTCCAGGGACGGACAGTCGAACCGGTAGTCGGGCTTCTGGGCGAGCACGAAGAACTCCCCGCCCGGCACCACGCTCCGGTGGACGGCGCGGCACATCCGCTCCATCGCCGCGACGTCCTCGGCCTGCACGCTCACGTGCCGCCCCCTCCTGTGCGTCCTGTTGCGCGGCCACGGCTGCCCTCCGGGTTCCGGAGGGCCGCCGGGTCGCGGTCGTGGCGCAGAGTCTTCTCCACCACGGCCGGCCGTCGTACTGGCAGATGACACGAAGATGCCCGCCGGGTGACGCGGGGTCAGCCGCGGATCGACCGACACCGCCGCGCCCGACCCGGAGGAGGGCCGCCGCCGGAAAACCCGGTGACCGGCGGGTGGTCGACTCCCTACACTCGGGCACGCAACAGCGCGCCGCCCCGCTCCGGGTGGTGGTGCGCACCGTGACGAGTCGAGGGAGGCCGGTCGTGCGTTACCGCACCGCTGTCGTCGTCCCCTCGTCCCGGTACGAGGTGATCCTGGTGTCCTCGCGCGCCCGGTGCCCGCTGCGCGGCCGGCACCGGACTCCCGCGACGCACGCCTGACACCGGGCCGTCCACCGGACGCCCGGGCCCCGCTCCCGGGGCCGCCGCCCCGAGCCGTCTCCCGGCCGGGCCGCCGTCCGTGCCGTCGCCGCAATCGCGCCGCCCCTTTCCAGGAACACCCCGAAAGGCACCGGGCCATGCGCACCGACGTCCGCCACCTCACCGGCACCACCGGCACCACCCACGCCACCGGCCTTCCCGCCGTCCGCACCCTCCGCAACCTGGGCATCCTCGCCCACGTGGACGCCGGCAAGACCACCGTCACCGAGCGGATCCTCTTCCTGACCGGCACCATCCACAAGCGCGGCGAGGTCCACGAGGGCACCGCCTTCACCGACTGCCACCCGCAGGAACGCGAACGGGGCATCACCATCTCGGCCGCGGCGGTCAGTTGCACCTGGGACGGCCACCGGATCAACCTGATCGACACCCCCGGGCACGTCGACTTCGCCGACGAGGTCGAGCGTTCGCTCCGGGTCCTGGACGGGGCGGTCGCGGTCTTCGACGCCGTCGCGGGGGTGGAGCCGCAGAGCGAGTCCGTCTGGCGCCAGGCCGACCGGCACGGCGTGCCGCGCATCGCCTTCGTCAACAAGCTCGACCGCGCGGGCGCCGACCTCGACGCGGCGGTCGCCTCCATCCGGGAGCGGCTGCACCCCGCGCCGCTCGCCGTCCAGCTGCCGATCGGGTGCGAGGACGGTTTCGTCGGCGTGGTCGACCTGCTGACGATGCGTGCCCTGACCTGGGACGACGGCCCCGAGGGAGACGGCTACCGGGAGGGTCCGGTACCGGAGGGACTGCTGGCCGAGGCCGGGCGCCGCCGCCGGCAGCTGGACGAGACGGTGGCCGGGCTCCATCCGGGCGCGTTGGAGGAGTACTGCGAGCACGCGGCGCTCTCCGCCGCGACGCTGGCCGGTGCGCTGCGCGACCTCACCCGCAGTGGTGAGGCCGTGGTGGTGCTGTGCGGTTCGGCCTACCGCAACCGGGGGATCGAGCCGCTGCTGTCGGCCGTCGTCGCCTACCTGCCGTCGCCGCTGGACGTACCGGCGGTGCGCGGCAACCCGGTGGGGACGTCCACTGGCACCCGGGACGCCGCCACCGCGGGCTCCGGCGAGGAGGAGCGGCCTGCGGACCCGGACGGTCCGCTCACCGCGCTGGTGTTCAAGGTGACCGTCAGCTCCACCGGCCGGCTCACCTACCTGCGCGTCTACGCGGGCACGTTGCGCCAGGGGGACACCGTGCTGGACGCGGGCAGTGGCCGCACCGAGCGGATCGCCCGGATCCTGCGGGTCCAGGCCGACCGCCGGACCGAGGTCGGCACGGCCGTCGCGGGCGACATCGTCGCGGTGGTCGGCGTCAAGGCGGCGCGCGCCGGAGCGACCCTCTGCGCACCCACGGCGCCCCTGGTCCTGGAACCGACGGTCGCGGCGGAACCGGTGGTCACGGTGGCCGTCGAGGCCAGGCGGTCCGTCGACTCCGACCGGCTTGCCACCGCCCTCGCCCGGCTGGCCGAGGAGGACCCGTCCCTGGTCGTCCGTACCGACCCGGAGACCGGGCAGCGCGTGCTGTCCGGCCTGGGCGAACTGCACCTGGAGGTGGCGGTGGAGAGGATCCGCCGGGAGCAGGGGCTGGAGGTGAGCGTCGGGCGCCCGCAGGTCTCCCACCGGGAGACCGTCGGGCGCGGCGTCTCCGGCCTGGTCTACCGGCACGTCAAACAGGACGGCGGCGCAGGCCAGTTCGCGCACGTCGTGCTCGACGTGGCGCCGCTCGACGTGGATCCGGCCGGGCCGGACGGCGGGGCGGTGGAGGGCTTCGTGTTCGCGTCCGCCGTCACGGGCGGCCGGGTACCGAGGGAGTACGTCCAGGCGGTCGAGGCAGGCTGCCGCGACGCGCTCGCCGACGGACCGCTCGGCGGCCATCCGGTCACGGGGCTGCGGGTCACCCTGACCGACGGGGCCACCCACCCGAAGGACTCCTCGGACCTGGCGTTCCGCACCGCCGGCCGGCTCGCCCTGCGCGAGGCCCTGCGCGCCTCCCGCATGGTGCTGCTGGAACCGGTCGCCGAGGTGACGGTGACGGTGCCGCAGGAGGCCGTCGGCGCCGTGCTCGGTGACCTCGCCGCCCGTCGCGGCCGGGTCCAGGGCTCCGCTCCGCGTGGCGGCACGGCGGTCGTGACGGCGGTCGTGCCGCTGGCCGAGCTCTTCGGCTACGCGACCGGTCTGCGCAGCCGGACCCAGGGCCGGGGCACGTTCACCACCCGGCCCGCCGGGTACGCCCCGGCGCCGGCGGCCCGGTAGGCCGGTTCGGTCGGGCCCGCCCCGCAGGGCGGGCCCGGCCGGGGGCCACGGAGGGCGCCGGCGGTTCAGGGCAGGCGGCGGGCCAGCCCGGGGTGGTCGAGGACCAGGCCGTGCCCGTCCAACAGCAGGTCACCGGTGTGGTCCCCGCACCGGTACCGGACGGTCACGGCCTCCCCGGCGCCGGCCCCCGTGCCCTCCCCGGCCGGGAGCAGGTGGGTGTAGGTCTGGGGGGAGGGGTGCACCGTCAGTCCGGGCACCCGGACCCGGGCCATCAGGAAGTCCTGCTCACCCGGTCTCCGGTGCAGCCGGTGACGGAGCACCGGCATGGTGGCGGTGAGCGGGGAGAGGCCGAGGTCGCAGTCGAGCGCCCCGTTCAGCTCCGGACGGTGCACGCCGTTCACCGTCCACCGTCCGCCCTCCTGCCGCAGGTCCAACTCCCGCTCACCGTCTGCCGATTCGGCACGCACCCGGAGCCGCCGGGTGATCCAGGCGGGGCCGGTCTCCAGCTCGTAGCTCAGCCAGTACGGCGCCGGTACCGTGCCGACGACACGGCCGCGGGCGTGCAGCTCGCCGTCGCCGAGCCCGACCCACGCGGTCTCCACGCCGCGACTCCCGGCCACCCGCCAGGTGGGGACGAGGTGAGTGATCATGCCCGCCACCGTACTCCCCGGACGACCTCCGGCCCGTGGACGGCGGTCCGTCGCGTGCGGCGGAACCGCAGGGCCGAGCGTGATCGTCCAGGAGGCGGGTGCTGCGGACGGGGCCGTTCGCGGGAGGGCACGTGCGGGCATCGGGAGACCGACCGCCCGGGGAGCGGGGATCGCGGGGACCGGGCGGCGCACGGCTCGCCGGAGGCGCTCGACGGCACGCGGTGGCCCGACCCGCCGGCCGGCGCGACCCGGCTGACGGAGGAGCCCGGCGAGGCCCGGGCCCGGGGGGCCGCCCCGTAGGCCCGGAAACCGGCCCTGACCTGCGCGTCCTTCCGTGGTGGGGCCGGGGTGAACGGCTAGCGTGGCCGGGCGGCCGGGCCCGGCCGCCCGGCGCCGAAGGCGCCGCACCCACCACGAGGGACGGGCAGGCATGCAGTTCGACGACCAGGGGGACCTCGACACTTCGCAGGTGAGCGACCGGCGCGGCATCCCCGGCGGGAAGGTCGCCGTCGGGGGCGGCGCGGCCGGTCTGATCGCCGTCCTGATCGCCGTGCTGTTCGGTGTCGACCCGAGCGTCCTCGGTCTCTCGGACGGCACGGAGGGGAGCGGCGGGGCCGCGCGGGCCACGACGGCCGGCGAGGTGCAGCAGGTCTGCCGGACCGGTGCCGACGCCAACCGCCGGCAGGACTGCCGGATCGTCGCCGTGACCAACAGCCTCCAGGAGTACTGGGGCGGCGAACTGCCCCGCCTCGGGTCCGCCTACCGTCCGGCCGAGACGGTCCTGTTCACCGACCGGGTCTCCACCGCCTGCGGCGCGGCGAGTTCCGCCGTCGGCCCGTTCTACTGCCCCGCGGACCTCCGCGCCTACTTCGACCTCGGGTTCTTCTCCGACCTCTCCACCCGTTTCGGCGCCCGCGGCGGCCCGTTCGCCGAGGCGTACGTGGTGGCCCACGAGTACGGCCACCACATCCAGAACCTCACCGGGACGATGCAGAAGGTCGGCCGGGACCGGCAGGGGCAGAACAGCGGCTCCGTCAAGCTCGAACTCCAGGCCGACTGCTACGCCGGCGTCTGGGCCCACCACGCCACCACCACACCGCAGGCGTCCACCGGACGGCCGCTGATCAGCACGCTGACCGACCAGGACATCGCGCAGGGGCTGGACGCGGCGGCGGCCGTCGGTGACGACCGGATCCAGCAGCAGGCGACCGGCCGGATCGACCCGGACACCTGGACCCACGGCTCCGCCGACCAGCGCAGGGCCTGGTTCACCACCGGCTACCGCACCGGCGACCCGGCCCGCTGCGACACCTTCGCCGCGCAGCGCTGACCCGTGCCGCCTGCGGGGCCTCCGCCGGGGCCACCCTGTCATCCGTCAGGGACCGCTGCCGCCGGGCCCTTCCTACGCTGCTGAGCACTGGCCGGGCACCGGCCGGACAGGCCGTACCGGCCGCACCAGAGGGAGATCCACCATGCGCAAGATCCTGCACGCCGTCGCCGCGCTCGCTCTCGCGGCCGCCGCCGCCACGGCCATGGGCAGCTCCGGCGCCCAGGCCGCCGACGGTTCGTGGGACGGCTGTCCGTACGGGGCCGTCTGCATCTACGGGGAGGGTGCCAGCACGAGCACCCCGCCGACCGACGTCTTCTACAGCTACGGCGCCCACAACCTCCGCAACCAGACCGGATGGCACTGGGTGCTCAACAACCAGTCCGGCGGCGCGCACTCCCACCTGTGCACGGGCTACAACGGTGCCGGGTGCGGCTACGACATCGCCGCGCAGGCCGGCGTCTACGCCGACCTCACCCCGATCAACTCCATCACCCTCGACCGTCCCTGACCCCCTGCCCGGCCGCGGGTCCCCGCCCGACCCGCCCGACCCGTCCCAGCCCGCCCGACCGCGGTGGCCGCCGGAATTCCTCCGGCGGCCACCGCCGCGCGTACCGGGGTGACAGCATGGACGGATGTCGGCCGGACGGGTCACGAGGGCCGGTGGGCCCGGGGGAGGGGTCGGGTGCGCGAGTTCGTCTACCTGTCGGAGACCAAGCTGTCGCAGTTCCGGTCGGACCGATCCCCGGTTCCGGTGCCCGGCGCGGTCGGCCTGACCACGCCGTTCGGCGGCGTCGAGGTCACCTCGCGGGGGCCGGACGCCGAGCGGCTCCGGCGGCGGAAGCTCAGGCAGGTGGAGAAGTACCTGGCCGCGCAGGCCGACTGGTTCACCGCTCAGGGGCTGCGGCCGGGCCGGTGGGTCCGCTACGAGGCGCCGCTGCGGGTGGTCACCCTCCGGGGTTCGCACCAGGACCTGGTCCTGTTCGTCGATCCGGCGCCCGGCGAGGACCCGGAGTACGACCGCGAGTCGGACGGCCGGCTGCTGCTGCACGGCTCCGCGCACCACCTGGTCGGCGGCCCGCCGCCGGCCGTCGACGGACCTTCGCTCGGCTACCACCCCGGGGCCGAGACCTCGGGCGGCTCCTTCGTCCGGACCGTGGTCGGCGAGGTGGTCCGGGCCCTGGAGCTGGAACTGGCCCTGGAGAACGGTGCGTCCGCCGGGGCCGGCGGGTCGGCCGCGCTGCCGGGTCCCGGTGTGCGGGACCTGCTGCGCTCGCTGGACCTGACCGGGCCCGAGGTCTCCACCGCCGCCCGGGTGGCCGGCTACGCCCGCGTCACCGCGGTGCTCCCCGCGACCGATGCCGTGCCGCGGTGCCTCGTCGCCAGCCCGCTCGGGGTGGAGTACCACTCCGGCCCGCGCTGAGCCCTCCCCGTCCCGGGCCGCGTCCTTCCCGGCCGCGTGCCCCGGCCCGCGCCGAGCGGACGGCTCGGGAGGGTCGGGGCGGGGCCGCCGGCGCGGCGGTGACGGAGGCCGGGGCGGCGTTCAGTACGCCACGGTGAACCTGCTGCGGAGGTGGGCGGGGTGCTCGGCCTCGTCGAGCAGGGCGACGGCGAGGTCCTCCATCGAGATGGCCGAGGTACCGGCGGCGTCGACCACGAGCTCGTCCCGGCCCAGTCGGTAGCGGCCGGTGCGCTCGCCGGGTTCGAGGAGGGCGGCGGGGCTGAGGTACGTCCAGTCGACCCCGGCGTCGGCGCGGTACAGGTCGAGCTGTTCGCGGCAGGCGTCGGCGATGGGACGCCAGGCGGCGGGGAAGCCGGGGTCGTCGACGACGGTCCTGCCGTCGCCGCCGGGCAGGGCGAGGCTGCCGGCGCCGCCGACGACCAGCAGCCGCACGCCGGTTCCGGTCAGACCGGCGAGCAGGCCCTCGGTGGCGACGGCCAGTTCGTCCTCGTGGCCGGGCGCCGGACGGGTGGCCGTGATCAGCACGTCCTGGTCGGCGGCGAGCCGGCGGACGTCCTCGGGGTCGCGGGCGTCGCCACCGGCGATGACGGCCGACGGTGGGAGCCGGTGCGGGCGGGCGGGGTCGCGCAGGACGGCGGTGACCCGGTGCCCGCGGGCGAGGGCCTCGGTCACGACCCGGCTGCCGACGTTGCCGTTCGCGCCGAACACGGTGATGCGCATGGGACTTCTCCTGGAAGGTCCGGGAAGGGGAAGGAAGGGTACGAGGCGGTGACGGAACCGGGGCGGTCCGGCGTTCAGGCGGTCCGGTGCCGGGTCCGGGCGGGCGCGCGGTCCACGGCCTCGGGCGGCGACCCGGCGGCCCCGGCGGGCGGTGCCTCCGCCGCGGCCTTCGGCGCGGTGCCCGACCGCTGGGTCTGGGCGGCGACCAGCGAGCCGAGCACGATCAGCGCGCCGAGGGCCTGGACGGGCGAGAGGTCCTGGCCGAGGACGAGCCAGCCGAGCGCGGTGGCGACGACCGGGCTGAGCAGGCCGAGGAAGGTGACGGAGGTCGGCGGCAGGGCGCGGATGCCGCGGAACCAGAGCGCGTACGCGACGGCCGCGCCGATCAGGCTCAGGTAGCCGTAGCCGAGCAGGTTGGCGCCGGTGA
This sequence comes from Streptomyces sp. BE303, assembly GCF_036290945.1. Taxonomy (NCBI): domain Bacteria; kingdom Bacillati; phylum Actinomycetota; class Actinomycetes; order Kitasatosporales; family Streptomycetaceae; genus Streptomyces; species Streptomyces sp. BE303. Next base: position 109,467 of record NZ_JAQYWZ010000895.1, on the reverse strand, counting down.
GGTGGGGCGGCGGCGGGCCCTCGACGAACAGGGTGACCGGGAGCAGCAGGAGTCCGCCTGCGGTGAGCTGCCAGCCGGTGACGGCGAGCAGCGGGGCCGGTGAGGTCCAGCGCTTGGAGAGGACGACGCCGGTGGCCATGACCACCGCGCCGCCGAGCGCGGCGGCGATGCCCAGGGCGTCCAGTCGGGCGTTGGCCCGCAGCACGAGCAGGCTGACGCCCGCCACGCCGGCGATGCCGGAGAGCAGGGTGCGCAGCGAGATGCGGTCGCCGAGCAGGACGGCCGACAGGCCGGCGGCGATCAGCGGTTGGACGGCGCCGACGGTGGCCGCGACTCCGCCGGGCAGCCGGTAGGCGGCGACGAAGAGCAGGGCGAAGAAGGCGCCGATGTTGAGTGCGCCCAGGACGAGGGAGCGCCACCACCAGCTGCCTTTCGGGAGCTTCCGGGTGAGGGCCAGGAGGAGCAGTCCGGCGGGCAGGGCCCGGAGCACTCCGGCGAGGAGCGGGCGGTCGGGCGGCAGGAGTTCGGTCGTGACGAGGTAGGTGGAGCCCCAGATGGCAGGGGCCAGGGCGGTGATCAGCACGATGGCGAGGCGATTCCTTAGCACTAAGCAAATATATCTCAGCGCTAAGGCATCTGGAGCGGGGTGGAGGCGCTCGATGGCTGTGAGCTATCTCACCACTAAGGAATCGCCTAGGCTGGGGATCGTGGCAGAGCACGCAGAACACCCAGAACACGCGCAGCGCACCGCTCACGCGGACCGTGCGGCGCAGTCCGACCACGTGGACCGGGTCGTGGGGCAGTGGGGCGCGGAGCGGCCCGACCTCGACGTCTCGCCGATGGCGGTGATCGGCCGCCTCAACCGCCTCTCCCGGCTGATCGACGCCGAGCTGAAGCGCACCTTCGCCCTGCACGGCCTGGACTTCGCCTCCTTCGACGTCCTCGCGACGCTCCGGCGCAGCGGCCCGCCCTACCGCCTCACCCCGACCGGCCTGATGCAGTGCGCGATGGTCACGTCGGGCGCGATCAGCCAGCGCCTCGACCGCCTGGAGGCCCGGGGGCTCGTGACCCGGACCCCGAGCGGTTCGGACGGGCGCAGCCGCGAGGTGGCGCTCACCGAGGAGGGGCACGCCCTGATCGACCGCGCCCTCCCCGACCACCTCGCCACCGAGCGCCGGATCCTCGCCGGGCTGGACGCGACGCAGACCGCCGCGCTGATCGACGCCCTGCGCACCCTGCTCGCCGCCCTCGGTGACCACCCGGAGTGAGACCGGTCGGGGTGGGACCGCCGGAGTGAGACCGCCCCGGGTGAGACCACCCGGAGCGGGGCCGTCCGGCGGGGCCGGCCTGTGGGCGGCCCACCCCGGGCCGGCCGCGCAGGCTAAGGGTTGACCGCCACCGCCTTGAAGAACGTGTAGTGGAACGTCCCGCCCGGCTCGGCCGTGCGGCGGAGGTCGGCGGCGCCCCGGTCGAACGCCTCGCCCGTGGTCAGACCGGCCGCGACCGCCTCGTCGCGCACCGACTCGACCATGGCGACGAAGGTGCGCCGGGTGAACCCCTCCATCAGCTCCGGGCGGCCGCCGTCCGCGTAGACGGTGCGCGGGGCGACCATGACGTCCCGGAAACCGGCGCCGGTCAGCAGGGGATGGAGCTGCCGGCCGAGCAGGCCGTCGCCGCCCGCGTCCGCCTGGAGCCTGACCAGGTGGCCGACGACCGCGTCGGCCGCCGCGCTGCGCGGGTGGAAGAAGGCGGAGCCGTGGTCCCCCTCGATCACCGTGACCGTGCCGCCGGGACGCAGGACGCGGCGCAGCGCCGCCAGGGCCGCCGCCGGGTCCGCGAGGTGCTCCAGCACGAAGCAGACGAAGAGGTGGTCGAAGCTGCCGTCCGCGAACGGCAGGTGGTGCAGGTCCCCGTGGTGCCACGTGACGTGCGCGCCGGGCGCCGCCGCCGCCACGCGGGCGCGTGCCTCGGCGAGCGAGTCCGCCGACAGGTCGGTGGCCGTCAGCAGCGCGTCCGGGCTGGTGGCCAGCAGGTGCACCGTCTGCGCCCCGACGCCGCACCCGGCCTCCAGCACCCGGCTGCCCGGCGGGTAGGCGGTGCCGGTGTGGAGCAGTTCGGCGAGGGAGTCGGCCTGGTCGCCGAGCCGCCGGGCCTCGGCGGGGGAGTAGCCGTGCACGTAGGCCGGGTCGACGGCGCCGGTGCCGTCGGCGTGCCGGCCGATCGAGTCCGGCCGGGCGGTGGTCGGGCCGATCGGCTCGGTCCGGTCGGTCGGGGTGGTCGCGGTCGCCGGTGTGCTGCTCGTCGTCGTCATGCCCCCACCCTCACGGCACAATGGACCCGTGAACAGGTCCAATGATCAGCCCATGGACAGGTCCAAAGAAGCCGGTGCGGACTTCCTCCAGCTCGACCCGCGGGAGGCCCCGGCCGGTGGACTCGCCGACTGGCTGGCCCACCGGCTCCGCCGGGCCGTCACCGACGGCCGGCTCCCGGTCGGCAGCCGGCTGCCCGCCACCCGCGTGCTCGCGGCCGACCTGCGGGTCTCGCGGGGCGTCGTGACGGACGCCTACCGGCGCCTCGCGGAGGAGGGCCGGGTCGCGGGGCGGGGGAGGGGCGGCACGGTCGTGGTCGATCCGCTGGCCCCGCCCGCGCGTGCGGGCGCGGGGGCGTCGACCCGCCCACGGACCGGCACCGCCGCCCCGCTCGCCTCCGCCGCCCCGGCCGGGCCGGTACCGGTACCGCCGTCGGCGCCGGAGCGCGAACCCGAGCGCCCGACCCTGTTCGACGGCGCGCCCGTCCCCGCCAGCTTCGACGGCCTGCGCGCCGCACCCTCCCGGATCGACCTCACACCGGGCGTCCCCGACCTCGCCGCGTTCCCCCGCACCGCCTGGCTCCGGGCCGAGCGGGCGGTCCTCGCCGGCCTCGCCGCCGACGAGTTCGGCTACGGCGACCCGCGCGGCACCCCCGCGCTCCGCCACGCCGTCGCCCGCTGGCTGGGCCGCAACCGGGGCATCCACGCCGACCCCGACGACGTCATCGTCGTCGCCGGCGCGGCCCAGGCGCTCGCGCTGGTGGGCGAGGTGCTCCGTGCGGACGGTCTCGACGTCGTCGCCGTGGAGGACCCGGGCTCGCTCGGCACCCGCCAGCACCTCCGCCACCGGATCACCGCCACCCCGCCCGTCCCGGTCGACGCCGACGGCATCCGGGTCGACGCGCTGCGGGCCGCCGGGGCGCCCGCCGTGCTGCTCACACCCGCCCACCAGTTCCCGACGGGTGTGGTGCTCGGCGGTGCCCGGCGGCGGGAGCTGCTCCAGTGGGCCGCGGACGGCGGGCTCGTGATCGAGGACGACTACGACGCCGAGCACCGCTACGACCGCCCGCCGGTGCCGGCGCTCCACGGCGTCCTCCCCGACCGGGTCCTCTACCTGGGCAGTGTCTCCAAGCTCCTCGCCCCCGCCCTGCGGACCGGCTGGATGCTCGCGCCCGCCCGCTACCGGGACCGGCTGATCGACGCCAAACGCCTCGCCGACCTCGGGAACGCCGCGCTGCCGCAGCTCGTCCTCGCCCGGCTGATGGAATCGGGTGAGCTGGAGCGCCACCTGCGGCTGCTGCGCCCCCGCCACCGGCGCCGCCGCGACGCGATGGTCGCCGCCATCGGCACCCACCTCCCCGGCGCGGTCGTGCACGGCGCCGCCGCCGGACTGCACCTGCTGCTCACCTTCCCGGGCGGCCTCGCCTGCACCGACACCGAACTGGCCACGGCGGCGCTCGCCCACGGCGTCAAGCTGCAGCCGCTCTCCTGGCACGCCCGGCTGCCGCACCCACCGGGGCTCGTCCTCGGCTACGCGGCCGGCACGCCCGGCGAGATCGAGGAGGGGGTGGCCGTCCTCGGACGGCTGCTCCGGGAGGCGGAGTGACCGCTCCCGGGGGGAGGCTGCTGGTGTCGCACCGGGTCGGCCGCGCAGCCGAGGACGAGCGTCCGGGCGCGGCCGGCCCGGCCCGGCGACCTGCCGTGTGCGGCCGTCACGATCCGCCGTACGCGGTGGTCACGCCGTGCCCGGCAACCGCACAGACCCCGCCGAGCGCATCGAGATCGCCGAACCCCTGACCTAGGGAGGCCGGATGCCGACGCCCCGCAGCACGGTCCGCGTCACGGTCCTGGCTCTGCTGCTGACCGCCCTGTCCACGGTCGTGCCGGCCGTCAGGCCCGGTCCGGTCCGCAGCGTCCCGCCGCCGAGCCCCGCCGTCGAGCGGGCGGCACCCATGGCGGACGCCGCCGTGGAGCCGGTTTCCACGGAGAGGACCGCACCAGTGCGCACCACCGATTCCCGCACACTCGCCGGACGGCGGGTCGTCTACTCCTATCCCGGGCCGATCCCGCCGCCCGCCCTGCTCCAGACCGTCCGGGAGGGCCGGGCGGCCGGCGTCATCCTGTTCAAGGAGAACGCCGCCTCCCCGGCCCAGCTCCAGGCCGCCGTCCGGCAGTTGAGCCAGGCGGCGGCCGAGGCCCCGGGCGGGTCCCCGCTCCTGCTGATGACCGACCAGGAGGGCGGCAAGATCCGCCGGCTCCCCGGTGCGCCCGAGCTCTCGGCCCGCCGGACCGGACTGGCCGCCGATCCGCCGGCCGAAGCCGCCCGGTCGGGCACCGGAGCGGCGCAGACCCTCGCGGCCGCCGGCTTGAACGTCAACCTCGCACCCGTCCTCGACGTCTACGACGCCCCCGACAACTTCATTGACCACCACGAGCGCTCCTACAGCCAGGACCCCGCCGTGGTCGGCGAGTTGGGGGCGGCCTACCTCGCCGCGCAGCAGGCCCTCGGGGTGGCGGCCACCGCCAAGCACTTCCCCGGTCTGGGCGCCGCGGCCCGTGAGGAGAACACCGACGAGCGCCCCGTCACCCTGCCCGTCTCGCTCGTCGACCTGCGGGAGCGCGGCCTGGCGCCGTACCGGGCGGCGATCGCCGCCGGCGTCCGTCTGGTGATGACCTCCTGGGCCGTCTACCCCGCCCTCGACCCCGGACGCCCGGCCGGTCTCTCGTCCGTCGTCGTCCAGGGGGAACTGCGCGCCCGGCTCGGCTTCGAGGGCGTCACCGTCACCGATGCCCTGGAGGCCGGGGCGCTCGCCGCCTTCGGCGACACCGCCGCCCGGACCCTCGCCGCCGCGGAGGCGGGGATGGACCTCCTGCTCTGCTCGGCGCGCGACGTGCACCAGGGCGACGCGGCGGCCCAGGCCCTCGCCGCCGCCCTCGACGACGGCCGCCTCGACCGCGCCGCCTTCACGGAGGCCGTCGGCCGGGTGGACGCCCTGCGGACCTCGCTCGCTGCTCCCTGACCACCGGTCACCGCACCGCCGCACCGCCGCGCCCGGACGGCCCGGTGGCGGGCTCACCCGTCGCCGAGCAGCTCGCGCAGGTCCAGGATGCGGTACCCGTGGCTGCGGACCGCGTCGATGATCAGGGGGAGGGCCTCGGCGTCCAGGCAGCGGCGGTCGGCGGCGGGCGCGTCCTCCGCACTGCCGACGTGGAGCTGGAGGAGAGCGCCCGGCGTGAGAGCCGCCATGGCGCGCTCGACCACCCGGCTGATCGTCATGCCACCCGACACGCCGAGGTAGCCGTTGGTGTCGGTGGTGAATTCGAGGTCGGCGAAGCCGAGGGCGTTGACCCTGGCGATCGCCTCCGGGGTGGTCTCGCTGTAGGGGAATCGGAAGAACGGCAGCGGTTCGGCCCCCGCCGCGGCGCGGATCGCGGCGTCGGCGCGCAGCACCTCCGCGCGGGCCCGGTCGGGCCGGAGGCCGGTGAAGTGCGGGTGGCTGTAGGAGTGGTTGCCGAGGCCGTGGCCCGCCGCGGCGACGGCGCGCACGGCGCCCGGGTGCTGCTCGGCGTACTGGCCGGTGGGGAAGAAGGTCGCGGGTGCGGACCGGTCGCGCAGGGTGGCCAGGACGGCGGCGAGGCCGGTCTCGTCCCAGGCCGCGTTGAAGGTGAGCGCCACGACCCGCTCCTCGACGGGGAGCCGGCGGACCTCCTGGCCGAGGAGGGTCGGCGGTGCCGGAGCCGCCACCGCCGCCCCCAGGGTGGCGAGGGTGGCGAGGGTGGCGAGAAGGCTGGCGCGAAAGGTGGTGAGGGTGGCGCGAAGACGGTGCACGTCCGATCAACACGCGCCGACCCAAAGCGGAAACGAACGGACACGGAGGGTCATCCGGATGGCAGGCTTGCGGCCGTGACTGTGCACCCACTCGTACACGAGATCGCTGACGCCTATCTGTCCCTGGTCGACGCAGCCGCACCCGGGCTGGTCGAGGGCCTCTATCTGACCGGCTCGACCGCTCTGGACGACTTCCACCCCGAGCGGAGCGACATCGACTTCGTGGCGGTGTCCGCAGATCCGGTCGGCGTGGACCAGCTCGCCGGGTTGGAGCGGGCCCACGCCCTGCTCGCGGCCAAGTACCCGCGACCGTTCTTCGACGGGCCCTACCTGACCTGGGACGAGCTGGCGGGTGCGCCCTCGCAGGCCGCGCCGGGTCCGCACGCGTTCGAGGGGAAGGTCCGTCACCGGGTGCGGTCCGACCGCAATCCGGTGCTCTGGCACACGCTCGCGCACCACGGCGTGACGCTCTGCGGACCGCGCGCCCAGGAGCTGATGATCGACACCGACCCGGGGGAGCTGGCCCTCTGGACGGCGGGGAACCTGGGCGAGTACTGGCGCCCGTGGTGGCGGCGGGCCTCCCGGCTGACCACGAGACCGGGGCTGGCCTGCCTCGGCGGGCAGGGGCCGGCCTGGGGCGTGCTGGGGGTGAGTCGGCTGCACTACACGCTGGCGACCGGGCGGATCACGTCGAAGCGTGGAGCGGGTGAGTACGCCCGGGAGGCCTTCGACGGCCGGTGGCACCGGATCGTGGACGAGTGCCTGCGGGTCCGCGAGGGCCGTCGGCACCGCTCGCTCTACCCGAACCCGTTCGTCCGGCGGGCGCACGCCCTCGCGTACATGGACATGGCGATCGAGAGCGCGCAGGGGCTGGGCGCCGGGCGGCTGCCCCTGGGGTAGCGGCCGCGGCTGGGGCCGGCCGGCAGGGCCCGGTGCCGAAGCGGCGGCACCGCGCCCTGCTGGCCGGCCCGGGTGTGACGCCCGAGGTTGCGGGGTGGGGTGTGACGTGCGAGATCGAGCCGTGATCGCGCCATCGAAGGCCGGTTTCCGGTCTGAAAGGTGATCTTCGGGTCTGAAGGGCTACGGCGCATTCGAATCCTGTGTCAGGGTTGCCGCATGCCACATGTGAAATGTCACATGTGGCACATGAAGTGCTCTGCGGTGCAGAGACTGACGAATTGAGGAGGAGCGGAACTATGCGGATGAACCGACTCACCCGGGTAGCGGCCGGTGCCGCCGGCGCTGCGGCCCTGCTGGCGGTCCCGACCCAGGCGGGCGCGGCGCAGAGCAGCGCCACGACCACCACCACCACGGTCACCACCTGCGGCTACGGTGGCCTGCAGGCCGGTGTGTGGACCGCCGTCTGCGCCGACGTGACCGGCACCGACGTGCAGCTGTACGGCCGGATCTCCCTGGCCGGCCCGCCGAGCCCGGGCGGCCCGCCGCTGGAGACCCGTGACCTGATCACCGGCCTCTCCGGCCAGATCGTGGGCGGCGCCTCGCTCGGCTCGGTCAGCGGCTACACCCGCTTCACCGCCAGCACGGTGAAGGTCACCGGGGTCGGCGGCACCGTGCCGTGCGGGTCCACGGTGCACGGCAGCTTCAGTGTGGCCGGTTACCCGTGGGGCCCGTCCCCGGTGACCCTCGACGTCGTGGTGCCCTGTTGATCGGGCGGTAGCGACAGGTGCGGGCCCGGGGTCGGCGGACCCCGGGCCCGTCCCGTTCCCTCCCGTTCCGGCGGCTCCGGTCGCTCTGCCGGTCGCCCGGTCGCCCGTTCCCGGTGGGACGTCATGACGGCTTGAAGAATTCTTCATCTGCGAGGATGATGCTTCGGGCCGCCCCGGCCCGCGCCCGCCCCGGCCCCGGGCCGCCGGTGGGCGAACCACCCACCGACCCGCGGGGAGAGCGGACGATGCCGGTCCCGCTGTACCAGGCCAAGGCCGAGTTCTTCCGGACCCTCGGGCACCCGGTACGGATCCGCGTCCTGGAGCTGCTCCAGGACGGCCCGCGCCCGGTGCGCGAGCTGCTGACCGAGATCGAGGTCGAGCCGTCGAACCTCTCCCAGCAGCTCGCGGTGCTGCGCCGGACCCAGCTGGTCACGGCCACCCGCGAGGGCAACACCGTGGTCTACGCGCTGAGCACCCCGGACGTCGCCGAGCTGCTGCGGGCCGCCCGGCGCATCCTCACCGAACTGATCACCGACCAGGGTGCGCTGCTCACCGAGCTGCGGGCGCCCGAGTCCCGTGCCACACCGGGGAGGAACGGATGAGCGGCGGGTCCGCGCGGCCCGACCGGCCCGCCCGACCGAAGGAGAACCCGGCCATGAGCGAGCGCACCGGAGACGGCACCGCCGAGGAGAAGGCGCGGCGCAGGGCCATGCTGATCCGCGCGGGCATCTACATCTTCGCCACCCACCTCTTCGCGGGCTTCGTGCTCCTGCTGTTCGCGCTCGGCGACCGGAAGTGACCCCGGGACCCTCGCACACGGCGGCCGCGACAGCGGGCCGGCGGGTGGGAGCACCGGTCGGCGGCGGCCGGTGCCGGCCCCGCGGCGGGTGCTCCCACCCGCGGGGCCGCCGGCCGGCCGCCGCCGGGTGTCACCGGCTGCCGCCCTCCCCGCCGTAGCGGCGGCTGGTGCTGGTCCAGGCGTAGACGCCCTCGACCAGCTCCCGGGTGCCGTCCAGGTACCAGTGACCGGCCGGATGGCGGCGCAGCAGCCTGCGGCGCAGGGCCTCGCTCTCGGTGGTCAGCCGGTCGATCCGGGCGCGGACCGCGGCGGCGGCCCGGCTGCGGGTGCAGCCGCGGACCCGTTGCAGGGTGAGCACGGTGTTGAACGCGGCGGAGTTCTGGCGCTCCTCGCGGTCCGCCGAGTACAGGTCGTTGATCAGCGTCGCGATGTCGGCGGTGTTCGCGCGCAGGCGGTGGAGTTCGGGCTCGGCGAGCAGCCCGGCGGGCGCCTCGGCGCCGTGGACACGCTCCAGTATGCCCATGAACGGGTAGAGGCAGCTGGCATGGCGGCGCAGGCGCACGGTCTCGGCGAGATCGGGGACGGTGCGGGCGGCCCGGTGGGCGGTCTCGGCGAGGAAGGTCTCCAGGCAGGCCCGCCACTCGGCGGCGGCGCGGTCGCGCCAGGCCTGCGACATGGGGGCGGCCTGACGCCGCCACAGTTCCCGCCAGGCGCCGAGCAGCGGGGGCTGCGGGAGGCCGGCGGGCGCGGGGCCGCCCTCCAGGACGCCGAGCAGCGGGCCGACGATGGCACGGGCCTCGGCGGGACGGCGCCCCGGCGGGCCGTCGAAGCGGTCGTCCAGGATGGTGAACCAGCCGAGGACGTCGACCAGCAGGTCCAGTTCGGCACCCCTGGCCCGGGGGTAGGAGTGGCCGATCAGCTCCGGGAGCGCGTAGGTCTGGTAGCGGCGGAGGTCGGGCGGGGTCAGCAGGCCGTGGGCGAGGGCCCAGCCGGTGTGGCGGGCGGCGGCGGCGCGCAGTTCGCCGGGGGTGCGGGGGGCGGGGGGCGTCGCCGCGGCGACGGGCGACGGTCCGGGGCGCACCGGCGGGGCGGGCCGGGGGACGGCGGTGGCCGGGGTGGCGACGGTCAGGACGGACGCGGTAGCGGTGGGCGTGGAGCGGGCGGGCGTGGAGCGGACGGGTGCGGTACGGGCGGGCGTGGAGCGAGCGGGTGCGGTGCGGGCGGGTGCGGTGCGGCGGGTGCCCGCGACCGGGTCGGCGGCGGGAGCGGGCCGGTCCGCGCCGGATCCTCCCGGCCGCCGTCCCGTCCCTGTGCCCGCTCCTGCCCCGGCACCTGCCCGCGGGCCCTTGCCCTTGCCGGGGAGGTGACACCGGCCGGGCGTCTTCTCGCGGGCCGGGGGCGTGCGGTGGGTGCCCGGGGTGTGCGGGGCGGCGCCGCCGCGCGGGGCGAGCCGGACGCGGAGCCCCTGGGCCTGGACGGTGGTCCAGACCACTTCGCGGGCTCGGGACCCCGTGACGGCCGTGGGCCGCCAGCGGCGGAGGATCGCGGCGGCGGCCACGGTCAGCTCCGCCCAGGCGAAGGCCTCGCCGATGCACTTGTGCTTGCCCGCGCCGAACGGCACGAACGCCTGGCGTGCGGCTGGCCCGCCCGGGCCGGTGCCGCCGTCCTCGTGCCGTCCGGGCCGGAAGGCCAGGGGTTCCGGGTAGAGCGCCGGGTCGCGGTGGAGTGCGGTGAGGCTGTACAGGAGCTCGGTGCCGGCCGGGATCCGGTAGGGGCCCAGCTCGACGGGCACCCGCGCGGTGCGCATCAGGAACGCGTTGGGCGCGTGCAGCCGCACCACCTCCTGGGTGACCGCGCGGGTGTAGCGGAGCCGGGCGAGCGCCTCCGGGGTGGGGGCGGTGCCGGCCGGCAGGTGCTCGTCCAGCTCGGCGAGGACGCGGGCCTCGACCCGGGGGTGCCGCACCAGCTCGTCGATCAGCCAGGTGAGCGTGGTGGAGACGGTCTCCGTGCCGGCGCCGAACATGGTGATCGCCTCGGACCGCACGTCCGCCTCGGTGAGCGGTCGCCCGGTGGCCGGGTCGGCGGCGGCGCGCAGCAGCGCGGGCAGGGTCTGGCGCCCTCCGGCGGTAAGGCCGACCGGACAGCCCGCGCGGCCGGCCGCCGTGTCGGGAGCCTGGCCGATCGCCTGGTCGACCACCTGGTTGAGGACCCGGACGGCGGCCTCGAAACGCCGGTTGACCGGCAGCGGCAGCCGCGCCAGCGCCGGGTGCGGGTAGAGCGACTGGACGATCTGACCCTTCACCATGTCGGGCAGGGCCCGGTGGAAGGCCAGCGTGGCGTCCTCGCTGAGCCGGGCGTCGAACAGCGCGCGGGTGACGATCTCCAGCGCGAGGTGGTTCATCTCCTTGGCCACGTCGAGGACCTGCCCGGGCCGCCAGCGCCCCGCCCGCTCCTCGGTGACCTGGTGCATCACCGCGAGGTACTCGCCCATCCGGTCCGGGCCGAAGGCGGGCTGGATCATCCGGCGGCGGTCGCGGTGGGCGCGCCCCTCGGACATCAGCAGGCCGTCGCCGAACGCCGTCTTGAGGGTGTCCTGGACGGCGCCGCGCGGGCAGTCGTGGGCGAGCGCCACCAGGAGGGTGTGGACCAGCCCGGCGTCGGTGACGACGCAGACGGTGCGCGGGCCGAGGCGGATCCGGACGACGTCGCCGTACCGGGCGAGCGAGCCGAGGAAGCCGAGCGGGTCGCGCAGCAGCGCGGGTGCGTGGCCCAGGCCGGGCAGCGCGCCGGGTGCGAGCGGCGGAACGACGGGCCGGGTTCCCGGTGGGGACGTTCTGGGCGGGGCGGGCGGTCTGTGGGTTTCGTTCATCAGGATCATGACATCACCTCTCACCAGTTGGACCGGCGGGACGGACCGGCGCGACCGACCGAGGTGCCGGCCCGGAGTGCCGGCCCGGCGCTGCGGTACCACCGGAGCCGCCACCGCGACAGCCGTGATCCGGGGGCCATCGGCGCGGGCCCCCGCGCGCGCCGCTGCGAGAGGGCGCACGCCATAGGAAACGCGCCGGTCCCGCGAGCGTTGCGCCGTATTCGCCCGGATCACTCCATCGGTGGAGTGCCGGCGTGGCGGCGGAAGGTCGGCGGGCGCCCGCCCAGACCGGTCCGGAGCCCGCTTCCGGCCCGGTCCGACGGGCCTGCCGGGCCCGGGCCGCCCTGCCCCGCTGGCAGGGCCTTTCGGCCCTCGGCGGGAGGGGGTGCGCAGGTCCAGCATGGTGCGGAGCCAAGGAGGATCCCTGATGAACCGTCTGCGCCACCGGCCGGCCCTCGACGTCCGCGTGGAGATCCGCGGCGAACTGCCGCGCGAGGACGCCGAGTACGCGCGGGCGCGGTCGCTGGCGCTGCTCGCGGACCTCGGACCGGACGCGCACCGCACGCGTCTCCGGCTCGCCCGGCCGGGCGGCCGTTCGGTGACCAGGCCCGCCGTCGCCCAGGCCTCGGTGGAGCTGGCCGACGTGGGCCGGGTCCGGGTGGAGCTCGCCGCCGTGACGGTGCGGGAGGCGGTCGACCTGGCGCTCGGCACGCTCGCCGGCCGGGCCGTGCGGCTGCGCGAACAGGGGCGGATCGGGCTCGCCGCGGAGCACGAGAGCAGTTACCGCCCCCAGTACGCGTCGCGCCCGCCGGCCGAACGGCGGATCGTCCGGCGGAAGTCGGTTCCGCTCGCCGGCCGCACGCCCGAGCAGGCGGTCCGCGAGATGCTCGCCCTGGACTATCGCTTCCACCTCTTCTCCGACGTGCTCACGGGGCAGGACAGCATGGTCCACCGCCGCCCCGTCGACGGCGGATTCCGGCTCGTCCGGGCCCACTCGACCGTGCGGCTCGGCGGCTCCGGGCTGCCGCTGACGGAGAGCCCGCACCCGGCGCCACGGCTCGACCTGCCCGAGGCCGCCCGTCAACTCTGGCTCACGTGCTGGCCTTTCGTCTTCCACACTGATCCCGGGGACGGTCGCGGCCGGGTACTGTACCGCCGCTACGACGGCCACTATGGCTTGATCACGCCGGTAGCGGAGGCTCGTTGACGGGCAGGTAGTGATCGACAACGGCTGACCGGGACGCGACCGAAGAGCACCCACGAGCTCAAGACGGGAACTGGGACCATGGACTGCGAAGAAGTCATGCTGACCGTCCGGATCACGGCGGCCGAGCGGGCCCTGCTGCGTGCCCTGGCGCGAGGTCACGGCACCGACGTGTCGGACGTCGTGGTGGACGGACTGCTCGACGTCATCCCGAGCCTGCACGCCCGTTCCGTCCCGTGCTCCCTGCCGGGCCTCCCGGTGGCTCCCGTGCGGCCCGGCCTCCCCGTTCCGCCTGTTTCGCCCGGTCTGCCCGGTCTGCCCGGGGCGAACGCGCGGGCGGGCGCGACGGCTTCCAGATCCTCGACCGCTCTGCCCGTCCCTCCCGGCCTGCCCGGGGAGGCGGCGGTTCCGGGCCTGCTGCGGCTGCTCTCCCGGCCCGCTCCCTGTGCGGTCACGCTCTGGCTGCCGGGCCCCGTCGCCGATCTGCTCCCGCTGGTCGGCGAGCGGGTCACCCTGGTCAGCGGGCTGCGGGTGGGCCCGGCCAGTGGGGCGCTGGGCGCCGCGCTCCGGCTCTGGCTGGCCGGCGATCCGGTGCGGCTCGCCGCGAGTCTCGCCACCCTGCACCGCCAGGGCGTCCCCGGGTACGCGGCGCAGCGGCTCGGCGTGGCCGCCTGAGTCCACGTCGGTCCGGGGCGGTCCACGTCGGTCCACGGCGGCGCGGGCCGGTGCCCGGTGGCCCGCGGTGCGCTCCGCCGGGTGCGGCCGGACGGGTGACCGGGTGCGCCGGGGAGCCGCGTGCGGAGCCGGACGTGTGGTCGGGCGGGCGGGCGGCCGGGTGGGCGGCCGGGTGTGGCGTCGGCGCCGGACATCCGACCGGCCGACCGGTCGGATCCGGCCGATTGTGGCCGACCGGGGAACCGCCGGTGACGGTCGCGCCCCGTTCGCGCGGGGTTCGCCCGGCGGCGGGCCGGCAAGGCGGCGTGCCGGGGTGGTGCGAGCTGATCAAGTGGCATGTCCTGGGCGGGAAATTTGCTGGTCAGGGCTCTGGCCACGGACCCCGGGCGGGTCTAGCATTCCGGTCACGGCAGCCGGAGTCCGAGGCCCGCGGACGACCGGCAGGGGTGGCCGCCACCTCCCCGCGCCGGGGAGCGCATACCCCCCGAGTGCGCTCCCCGGCATCGCCGTGCGCCGTGTTCACCTCCCGCGCCCCACGAGAGCCCCCCTCGATCGGCGGCCGCTCGGCCTTCCGCCCTGTCCTTCGCCCTGTCCTTGGGCTCTGCCTTCCGCCCCGCCGGCGAGGCTGCCCCGGCGGACGCACCGTCGGACGGTCGGCGGTGCGGGGCGACTCCGGCAGGGCTGCGACACCGCACCGTCGACCGGTCGCACCGCCGGGCGGAGGATCGGACGGCCCGTCGATCCGGCAGGCCGCCCGCGCCGACCGCGGCGCCGGACCCGCTCCCCACCCGCTCCCCACCCGCGTCCTCCTCCGGTTCCTCACGGGTCGCGCACGGGAGGGCCGGTGTCGACCGCCCGCGCGACTTTCGAAAGGAGGTTTCTGTTATCGCCTCCGCCCGTTCCGGTCTCCGGAGTGTCGGAAGGCCCGGGCCGCCGCCCCACGCGGTCGGCCGGGTCGACGCACGAGGAGAGGAGACACGCGATGGGGCACCGGAGTACGGAGCTCCGCCGTCGACGGCGGACGCGGGCGGGGAAGCGGACGGTACTGGTGGCCGTGGCGGTCACGGCCGGCCTGGTCGCGGGTGTGCTGGGCATCCGGACGGCGATGGAGCCGGAGGTCGTCCGTGACACCGCCGTGGCGGTGGCCGGTTCGGCCGACCGGGCGGAGGCGGCCGCGGTCGGAGCCGTCGCCGGGGACGGGGATCCGGGCGAGACCGGCACCGCCGAGGGGGCCACCCGGGCGCCCGGCCCGAAGCGCGAGCAGAAGGCCGCGCCGTTGAAGGAGATACCCAAGGACCAGCCGGAGCGAGGCCTGGTCTACGCGGGTCTGGCCCTGCCCGGCGGCGACCGCTGCGCCGGCTCGCTGGAGGTGTCCGGCGGCGACCTCTGCAGCCACGGCCCGGACGCCCCGCCGAAGGACGTGGACATCCGCAAGGACGTTCCGCCGGTGGTCGCCGCCGTTGCCCAGGCGCCGGTGCTGACTCCCGCCCCCGATGCGCAACCGCCCGCGGCGGCCGACCTCCTGAAGGGCGCGACGCCGGTCCTCGACGCCGCGCAGAAGGTGCTGCTGGGTGATCCGGCCGCGGCCGGCGGCTCGGGTGCGGCCGGCACGCCCGCGGCCGGCGCCGCCTCCGCCGTGGTGTGCGAGGGCGACGGCAGCGCCGGGAACCGCGTGCAGGTGGTGTACGTCCACACGCCGGGCAGCGACCGCTTCGCGCAGTACCTGGCCTCCTTCAAGAAGTGGGCCGCCGACGTCGACGTCATCTACAACGCGAGCGCCCAGGAGACCGGCGGTGTCCGGCACGTCCGGTTCGTCACCGAACCCGACTGCTCCGCCTCGGTGTTGAACGTGCAGATCTCCGACGCCGAGATGGCGGACTTCAACACCAGCAACCGCGCGCTCACCGCCCAGGGGCTCAACCGCAAGGACCGCAAGTACATGATCTTCGCCGACGCGAAGGTCTACTGCGGGATCGGCACCTTCGCGGGCGACGAGCGGCCGGGCCAGGACAACCTGAGCAACTTCGGCCCCTCGTACGGCCGGACCGACGCCGGCTGCTGGGGCGGTCACACCGCGGCGCACGAACTCGGCCACAACCTGGGCGCGGTGAGCAACAGCGCACCCAACTCCAGCAAGGGCGGCCACTGCGTCGACGAGTGGGACCTGATGTGCTACTCGGACACCCCGTACTACCCGGCGATGCGCACGGTCTGCCCGGACAACGCCAGTGACATGCGGCTGGACTGCCGGCACGACGACTACTACCACACCAGCCCGGCGGCAGGCAGCTACCTCGCCACGCACTGGAACGTCGCCAGCAACCGCTTCCTGATCGCCGGCGGTTCCACCGGTCCGAACCCGGACCCCGGACCGACGCCGACCCGCACGCCTACCCCGACCGCCTCGCCCACCTCGACGGCCTCGCCCACCCGCAGCCCGTCCCCGACCGGCACGCCCACCGGCACGCCGACGGGCTCGCCGACCGGCACCCCGACGGGTTCGCCGAGCCCCACCGGCTCACCGACCGCGAGCCCGACCGGCGGCCCGACGCCGACCCCGACGGCCACCACCACCGGGAGCCCCTCGCCGACCGCGACCGGCAGCCCGTCCCCGACCGGTACGGCGACCCCGACCGCGACCGCGTCACCCACCGCCGGTACCACCGGCCCTGATGTGACGATCAGTCAGATCACCCAGTCCTCCGTCATGGTGAGCTGGTCCGCGGTGGCCTCCGCGAGCGGCTACGACGTGCTGCTCGACGGCCGGACGCTCGGCACCGTCCGCTCCACCGCGGTCGGCCTGGTCCGGCTCGCGCCCGGTACCTCGTACACCGTCGCGCTGGCCGTGCGGGACGCCGGCGGCACGGTCTCCAAGCCCGGCCGCCCGGCCACCTTCCGCACCCCGGCCGACGCCGGCCGGCCGCAGCCGGGCACCCGCTACACGATGGTGAACGGGCTCACCGGTCAGGCCGCCGACCTGTGGGGCAGCTCGCTCAACGACGGCACCGTGGCCATCGCCTACCAGCGCACGGGCTACGCCAACCAGAAGTGGACCTTCGAGGACGCGGGCTCCGGCGCGCTGCGGATCAAGTCCGCCCGCTCCGACAAGTGCCTGCAGCTCGGCGGGGACCCGGTGGCCGGGCAGTACCTCGCGCAGCGGGCCTGCTCGGACACGGCGGGCCAGAAGTGGCGGTTCACCCCGTCGGGCGGCGGGTTCACCCTGAGCGCCGAGGGCTCCACGCTGGTCCTCGGTGTCAGCAACCGCTGGTACTACGGCGGTTGGCTGCTGGAACTGCAGAAGCCGAACGGCCAGGCCTACCAGTCCTGGGCGCTGCAGAAGGCCTCCTGACGGAGCCGGCCTCTCCGACGGGGCGGGCCTCCCGACCGGCGGGCCTTCCGAGGCGCGCCGGCCCCCACCGGGACGGCCGCCCCGACGGAGGTGCCGCTCCCCGGGAGCCTCCCCCGGCGGCCGGTCCCGCCGGTTCCGCCCCGCCCCACCCGCCCCGGGTCCGGTCGCCACCAGTACGGCGGCGGCCGGACCCGGGCCGTCCCCCACGAGGAACCTGCCATGCGTACCCGTCCGTTCGCCGCCGCCGCCCTCGCCGCGGCGGCCGTGCTCGCTCCCGCCGCCGTCCCCGCCGCCGCCCACGGCGACACCGTTCACCTGGAGGTCGCCGGGCAGGAGGGCGGGCACGTCACCGCCGTGGCGACCTGGGAGAACGACCACGACCCGGTCACCGAGGAGTTCGCCGGAACGCTCTCCGCGACCTCCGCCGACGGGCGGACCGCCGGACCGTGGCGGCTGGTCGCCGTCCCCGGCCGCCCCGGTGCCTACACCACACGGGAGTTGCTGCCGGCCGGGCACTGGCGGATCACCGTGGACTGCGCCTTCCCCTCGCTGGGGCACGGCGAGCGCGAACTCGACGTCGAGGCGGCGGTGATCTCCGACCCGACCCTGCCGGTCCCCACCGGTTCACCCACGGCCGCGCCCACCACCGCACCCACGGCCGCCACCGCCCCCGCCCCGCCCGCGAGCGCGCCGCCCGCGCCGCCCGCGAGCGCCACGCCGGTCACGTCCGCCGTCCTGCCCGAGCGCCGCGACGCCGCGAACCCCGCGAGCCCCGCGGACGCCGCCGGAGCCTCCGACGCCGCGACCTGGGCCGCCGTCGGCACCGCCGCCGCGGCCGTCGTCCTGGTCGCGACCGGCTTCCGGCTCCGCCGCCGCGCCCGGCGTCCCTGAGCCGGCCGTCGCGTCCGGTGGCCGACGGGCCGGACCCGCACCGCGGCAGGGACCGCGCGGGCGAGGGAACCACCGGGCGCGAACGGGCCGTCCCCACTTCCATCGGGCGCCGACGGGGTGTCCGAACGGAAGTCAGGGAGCGTTCGACCATGCGGAAGGTCCTGATCACCGGCGGTGCGGGCTACATCGGCAGCACCGTCGCGTCCGCCCTGCTCGACCGGGGAATCACGCCGGTCGTACTCGACGACCTCTCCAAGGGGAGGGCGGAGTTCGTCGAGGGCCGGGTGTTCTACCGGGGCGACATCGCCGATCCGGAGCTGGTCGACCGGATCTTCGCCGACCACCCCGAGATCGACGCCGTCGTGCACTGCGCCGCCCGCATCGTCGTCCCCGAGTCGGTCGCCAGGCCGCTCTTCTACTACCGCGAGAACGTGGGCAAGACCGTGGAGCTGCTGGAGTCGCTCCAGCGCAACGGCTGTACCCGGGTGGTGTTCAGCAGCTCCGCCTCGATCTACGCGCCGACCCCGGACGGCCGGGTCGACGAGGGCTGTCCGGTCAACGCGAGCAGCCCCTACGCGCGGACCAAGCAGATGATGGAGCAGGTCCTCCAGGACTGGACGCGCGGCGCGGGCGCCGAGGAGCTGCGGGTCATCGCGCTGCGCTACTTCAACCCGGTCGGCGCGGACCCGCAACTGCGCACCGGCCTCCAGGACCTCCACCCGAGCCACGCGCTCGGCAAGCTGATCGAGGCCCACACCGCCGGCATCCCGTTCACCATCACCGGTGTGGAGTGGGACACCCGGGACGGTTCCGGCATCCGCGACTACATCCACGTCCAGGACGTCGCCGAGGCCCACGTCGCGGCGCTCACCCGCTTCGACGAGGTGATCAAGCCCGCCGCCACCGACCGGTACCGCGTCATCAACGTCGGGACCGGCGACGGCACCACCGTCCGGGAGCTGGTCACCGCCTTCGAGCAGGCCGTGGGCGCCGAACTGGACGTCCGCGAGGCCGATCCGCGCCCCGGTGACGTGCTCGGCTGCTACAGCGACGTGACGGCGGCGCGCGAACTCCTCGGCTGGGAGCCGCGCCGGACCATCGCCGAGGGCGTCGCGGACGCGCTCGCCTGGCGTGCCGTGTGGATCGCCAGGACGGCCTCCGCCTCCGCCTGACGCGGTCCGGGCCGGGACCTCGCGGCAGAGGTCCCGGCCCGGCGGCCGTCACGCACGGCCCGTGCGCGACGGCCCTACTCCGCGGGCTTCCTGGACTCGTCGAGACCGCGGATGAAGTCCTTGGCCTTGCCGGTGGCGGTGTCGATCTTGTCGCTGTACTTCCCGTCGGTCTTCCCGTCGATGACGTCGGCGACCTTGTCCAGGCCCTGGCCGATGGCACCGCTGTGCTCGCGGGCGAGGTCGGTGGCCTTGTCGGCGATGTTCTTCAGGTTCTCGAACATGATGGCGTTTCTGCTCCTTCAGCGCGGTTCGTGGTCATCCTAGCCGCCGCTGACCTGGCGGTTCGTCGGTTTCGGGAACCGGGTAGGAGGTGTGCGGATGACTTTGCGGGGGTGGGTTTGTATGCTCCAGGTCAGTTCTACAGGATTGTAGAAGTTGGCTCGCGGACGCGGCGGAAGGGGTGTGGGTCATGGCCGGACAGGTGGCGGGGACCTCGTACCGGGAGGCGGGGACGCGCTCCGGCGGCACCGCCGGGACGGCCCGACGCCCCGATGCGGCGGGCGTGGAGGACACCGCGGGCGCGCGGGACGGCCGGGCCGATCGGGCCGGCGGTGGTCACCGGGCGGTCATGCGGCGGGCGGCGCGGCGGGCGGCGTCGCGCCGGCCGCGCGGTCGGGCCGGCGCAGCCGTCTCGGCGGCGGTCGGGCTGCCGCTGCTCGGCGCGACGGCGGCCGAGGCCGCCGGCGGGGGCGGCGGTCCGCTGTTCGCGGCCGGAGCCGTGCTGGGTGCCGCTGCGGCGGCCGCACTCTGCGGCCGGGCCGGGGGCTGGTGGGTGGTCACGGCCGCGCCGCCGGTGGCGCTGGCGTCGCGGGCGGCCACCGCCTACCTGGCCGACCGGGACGCGTACCAGGGGAAGGCGCTCGCCTCGGCGGCCGTGCGCTGGGTGGTCGGCGCGTTCCCCGTGATGGGGGCGGCCGCCGTGGCCGCGCTCCTGGTCCTCGCCGTGCGGGCGGTCCGCGCGCGGCGCACCGGCCCGGCCCCGGACGGCCGGGTCGCCCGCGACCGGCGCCGCAGACGCGGATCCCGCCCCGGCGGCGCCCGGCCCTCCGGCGCGGGTGCCCGCGAAGCCGGGGCCCGGGGCACCCGAACTCCCGACCGGAGGAACCGTCGTGGCTGATCCCCGCACCGGGCCGCTGACCGTCGTCGGCCGCGCGCTCGCCGCCACCGTCTCGGCGGCCGTGCTCGGCGCGAGCGGCCTCGTCTGGTACGAGTACCGTCAACTGGACGGCGGCATGGTCAAGTCGGGGGCGCTGGCGGAGGCGCGGAGGAACGCGCCGCCGCGCCTCGACAGGTCCGTCAACCTGCTGCTCATCGGCCTCGACAGCCGCAAGGACATGGACGGCAACGACCTTCCCAAGGAGTTCGTCGAGGAGGAACTGCACGCCGGGTCCAGCGAGATCGGCGGGTACAACACCAATGCCCTGATCGTCCTGCACATACCGGCCGACGGCGGCAAGGTGACGGCGCTCTCCGTCCCGCGCGACGACTACGTGCAGACCGTCGGTGCGGACGGCCGGATGCACAAGATCAAGGAGGCGTACGGCATCGCCAAGGGGGCCGCCGAGCAGCGGCTCGGGGGCAGGGGGCTCTCCAGGTCCGAGCTGGAGCGGCAGAGCCGGGAGGCGGGCCGGTCGGCCACCGTCCAGACCGTGCAGGCGTTCCTCGGCGTCCCGATCGACCACTTCGCCGAGGTCAACCTGATCGGCTTCTACGACATCGCCAAGGCGGTCGAGCCGATCCAGGTCTGCCTCAACAACCCGGTCGACGACCCGATCGTGGCCCGGACCGCCAACCACGAGGGCGGCGGTACCGGGCTCAGGCTGCCCGCCGGCATCAGCTCGCTCGACGCCCGGCAGGCGCTCTCCTTCGTCCGGCAGCGCCACCACCTGACCAACGGCGACCTCGACCGGACCCACCGCCAGCAGGCCTTCCTCTCCTCGGTCGTGTACAAGCTCAAGCAGCAGGGCGTCATCGGTGACCTCGGGCAGCTCCAGCGGCTGTTCGACGTGGTGAAGAAGGACGTGGTCATCGACGACCGGTGGAACCTGCTGGACTTCGCGCAGCAGGCGCCCGACCTGACCGGTGGCAACGTCGAGTTCAACACCCTGCCGATCACCGGGTTCAAGAACATCGGCGGCCAGGAGGTCAACACCGTCGACCCGGAGCAGATCAGGCGGATCGTCAGGCAGCTGTTCGGCCACGAGCCGCCGCCCCCGGCCCCGGCCCCGGCGCCCGCCGCGGGGCCGGCCGGCACGTCGATCGCGCCGGAGACCCCTGCGCCGCCGGCGAAGGAACGGGCCACCGTCGACGTCTACGGGGTGAGTGCCGCCGCCGCGTCGGCGGAGTCCGAGGCCCTCGCCGAACTCGGCCACCCGGCGGGGAGGACGGCCGGGAGTCCGGCGGCCGGGCGGGCGAAGGCCACCACGGTCGGCTACGGCGCCGGCGCGAAGGCCGAGGCCGAGCGGGTCGCGGCCCGCTACGGCGTCACCCCCACGGCCTCCGCCGCCGCTCCGGCCGGTCACGTGGTCGTCACGCTCGCCCGGACCTCCGGCGCGACGCCCGGCCCCACCTCCGCCGCCGCGCCCGGTGGTTCGTCCGCCGGACCGGCACCCGCGGGCACCCCGGCCGCCGGACCCGCCTCCGAACCGCCCATGCAGGGCCCCGCCGTGCGGGCCGGTGGCATCCCCTGCGTCGACTGAGGACCCCGGCGCCGGGGCGCTCCGCGTCCGGGCGCCCCGGGAACCGCCGGGAATCCGGGGGCGTCTTCCGGCGGAGTCGAGGGGCGGGAGTGACGCATGGGGCGGACGGTGCCGGGCCCGGGCCGGTGGGGCCGCGTACGACGGGTGCTGAGGGGACTCTGCGCCGCCGCACTCGCGGTGCCGGCGGGCCTGGTCGTGGTCCGGCTGGCCGGGTGGGACGACGGAACGGCGCTGTCGCTCGTGGTGGTCGGCCTGCCGCACGCGGCGCTCGGCACGCTCGTGGTGCTGGGGGCGCTGCTGGCGCTGCGCTCGTGGTGGGCGGTGGCGGTCGCCGGGCTGCTCGTCGCCGTGCAACTCTGCTGGCTGGTCCCGAGGTTCGTACCGGACGGCGGTTCGGTCCCGGCCGACGCGCCGCGGTTGCGAGTGGCGACCAGCAACGCCTACATGGGGCAGGTGGACACCGCCGAGCTGGTCCGGCTGGTCCGTGAGCAGCGGGTTGACGTCCTCGCGGTCGAGGAGCTGGGCCCGCGTGCCGCCGCCGGGCTGGACCGGGCGGGCATCGCCGAGGTACTGCCGTACCGGGAGGTGCGGCCCGGCCGGGACACCGCCGTCTACTCGCGGCTCCCGCTGACCCCGCTGGACGGTGCGGCCTCGGCGGCGGCCCGTGACCAGGTGGCCGTCGACGTGGCGGTCGGCGGCCGGACGGTCCGGCTGACGGCGGTGCACACGTACTACCCGCTGGGTGACGCGGGCCGCTGGGCGGAGGACTTCGACGAGCTGCGGGCGGCGGCCGACGGTGCCACCCGCAACGCCGTCCTGCTGGGCGACTTCAACGCGAGCCTCGACCACGCGCCGATGCGTGACCTGCTCGGCACGGGTCTCACCGACACCCATGCCGAGCTGGGTCGCGGCGGCTCGCCCACCTGGCCGGAGTCCAACGCGGACTTCCCCTACCTGTGGCCGGTGATCCAGATCGACCACGTCCTGCACGGGGACGGGTTGCGTGCGGTGTCCGTGGCGGAGCACACCGTCCGCGGCGCCGACCACCGGGCGGTGGTGGCGGAGCTGGCCGTCACGGGCTGACGCGGCCACCGGTGTCCGCCGGCTGCCGCCGGGTGGTGACCCGCCAGTGGACGAGTGCGAGCAGGCTGATCAGGCTGCCCAGACCGCACACCGCCGTCCAGCCGCCGTGCTCGTACACCAGGGTGGAGGCGATCGCGCCGAGGCCGCAGCCGGCCGAGTAGAACAGCATGTAGCCGGCGGTCAGCCGGCTCTGCGCCTCGGGCCGGACCCGGTAGAGCAGGTGCTGGTTGACCACGTGCACGGACTGCAGGCCGTAGTCGACGACCACCAGGGCGAGCACCAGCCACCACACCGAGTGCGGCAGCAGCACGGCCGGCAGCCAGGAGACCAGCATCGCGGTGAGCCCGATGGCCAGGGTCCGTTCGGCGTGGCCCCGGTCGGCCCGGCGCCCGGCGCGGCCCGCCCCGAGTGCGCCGGCCGCGCCGGCCAGGCCGAGGAGCCCGATCTCGGTGTGGCTGAGGTCGAACGGCGGGGCGGCGAGGGGCAGCACCATCGGCGTGAGCAGGACGGTGACGGCGGTGAAGGTCAGCAGCGCGAGCCCGGCGCGGGCCCGGAGCACGGGCTCCTGGGCGAACAGGGTGAAGACCGAGCCGACCAGCTGCAGGTAGCCGATCCGTTCGGGGCGGCGCCGCCCGGCCGGGACGACGGCCGCCAGGACGGCGGCCATGACGCCGGTGGCGACGGCGGACACCACGTACACGGCGCGCCAGCCGGCCAGGTCGCCGATGGCGCCGGCGACGGTCCGGGCGAGCAGGATGCCGATCACGATGCCGCTGGTCACCGTCCCGACGATGCGGCCCCGGTCGGCGGGGTCGGCGAGCGAGGCGGCGAGGGCGACCACCACCTGGGCGACCACGGCGAGCACGCCGACCGCCATGGACGCGAGGAGCATCAGCGGCGCGGAGGGGGCGAGGGCGACGGCACCGAGCGCCACGACCGAGAGCCCGAGCTGGCCGACGATCAGGGGCCGGGGCGCGAGGCGGTCCCCGAGGGGGACGAGCAGCAGCAGCCCGACCGCGTAGCCGACCTGGGTGAGGGTGCCGACCAGGCCGATCGTGGAGCGGCCGATGCCGAGGTCGTCGGCGATCAGGTCGAGCAGCGGTTGGGAGTAGTAGACGTTGGCGACGGCGAGGCCGCCGGCGACGGAGAACAGCAGGGCGATGGCGGGGGAGAGCCGACGGGCGGGTGCGGAGGGGGCCGCGGCAGCGGCCGGAGCGGAGGTCCCGCGGGCGGTGCGGGCGGTGCAGGTGGTGCGGGTGGTGTCGGGAGGGACCACGTGGACGGCTCCTGGGGGCGGGCGGGGGCCCGGACGTGGCCGGGCCCATGCGGTTTCAATCTGCTACCACGCCACCCTGACACAGTCTGGTTTCAATAAGCAACCGCATGGGGATCCGCTGGTCGCGCGTTAGGGTTGCACGGTGAAACCCCGCCCCCGGGCGGAGGGAACCGCAGGTGAGAGGAGGCGCGCGTGCCCAGGCGCACCACGCACGAGGAGTCGTCCTGCCCGGTCGCCCGGCCGCTGGACGTCGTCGGCGACGGCTGGACGCTGCTGATCGTCCGCGACGCCTTCGACGGGCTGAGCCGGTTCGGTCAGTTCCAGAAGAACCTCGGACTGGCGAAGAACATCCTGTCCGCCCGCCTCGCCGGCCTGGTCGCCGGCGGGGTCTTCGAGACGGCCCCGGCCTCCGACGGCAGCCCCTACCAGGAGTACGTGCTCACCGAGAAGGGGCGCGCGCTGTTCCCCGTCGTCACGGCGCTGCGCCAGTGGGGCGAGCAGTACTTCTTCGAGAGCGACGAGCCCCGCGCCCGGCTGGTGGACCGCGTCGACGGCGCGCCGATCGCCCCGATCGAGGTCCGGGCGGCCGACGGCCGGATGCTCGGTCCGGACGACGCCGAGGTGCTGTTGCCGTAGCCCGGAACGAGGCCCGCCGTCGCCCGCCCGGTCGAGGGGCGGGTGACGGCGGGCCTCCGGCGGCCGGTCGGCTCAGCCGGCTTCCGGCGTCGGACAGGGCGGAAGCGTGGACGGCTGCGTGGTGGAACAGGTCGGCGTGACCGCCGCGGTCTGCTGCGCGGTGGCGGTGGCGGCCGTCGTGGTCGTGCCGGTGGCCGACCGGACGGCGGTGCTCGCCGTCGTGGTCGCCGTGGTCGCCGTCGCGGCGGACGTCACCGTCGACGGTGTCCCGCCGGCGGTCGTCGGCGCCGCGCTGGTCGGCGGCGCGGACGTGGTCGCCCCGGTGGAGGCGCTCGTCGGAGTGGCCCCGGACGAGGTCGCCCCGGCGGTCGAGGCCGTCGCCGTACCCGAGGACGGCGTCGCGGTGGAGGCGGTCGCCGACCCGCTGGACGGCCCGGTGGACCCGGAGGTCGAACCCGACGGCGTCCCCGACGTCGCACCCGAGCCGGTCGCGGAACCGGAACCCGAGGTCGACCCCGAGGAGGACGGCGAGGTCGACGTGGAGCCGGAGCCCGACGGTCCGGTCGGCGTCATCGGGGCCGGCGGCGGGACACCCGGCGCCAGCGGACCGCGCGGCGGCTGGGCGGGCCGGTCGACGATCTCGATCTGCCCGGTCACCCGGACGAACCAGCCGCCGGTCACGACGTTCACCAGCAGGATCTCGGTCACCGGCTTGGGCGCCGGCACCACGACGACGGTGGCGGACGGCTGGAAGCCCGCCCAGGCCTTGCCGGTGTACTTCGCGTCGGACACCAGCGTCGGCGGCTTCAGCGGGTTGCCGCAGCCGCAGCGCACCCGGGGCACGCCCTGCGCGTCCACCAGGACCGACGTACCGGCCTGGAGCACGGACTGGTAGCCGACCGCCGCGCCGCCCTTGTACGCGTGGTTGGTCACCCGGGTGTCCACCCGCAGGAACGCCGGGGTCAGCGACCGCAGGTAGGCCGGGTTCTCGGACTGGTCGATGCCCTGCGCGGACGCCCAGGCCCGGCCGCTGTCGCCGGTCGACGTCATCGAGACCAGCTTCTCCACGTCACAGTTCGGCTTGGACATCGTGCCCGCGTACAGGCCGGACGACGTCCCCTCGACGCTGCGGATGCCGGCCGGCGTCGTCGCGGCGGCGGTGCTTCCGGTGGTCGCCGCTCCACCCGTTCGGGTGGTGGCCGGCTGCGCGGGGGTCGAGGCCGGCGCCGGGGCCTGGACGCCCTCGGTCTCCACCGACGGGGTGAACGGAGCCGGTCCCGGGTCCTGCGGGGACTGCAGCGCGACCTCGTTGGCGGTCGGCACGGCGTCGTCCTGCTTGCCGCCGCCGTTGTTGTTGACGATCAGCACCGTCGCCACCACGGCCACCACGGCCGTGCCGGCGACCAGCGCGGCCTTGCGGCCCGAGCGCCACCACGGCGTCGGACGTCCCCCGGAGGGCCCGCCGGAGGCACCGGAGGGCGGTCCGGACGGGGGTCCGGGCGGTCCGGAGCGGCCGCCCGACGGCGGCCCGGAGAGCGGCCCGGACGGGGGTCCGGAGGGAGGTCCCGAGGGCGGGCCGGACGGAGGTGGTTGGGAACTCATCGAGGGCTCCGTTTCGCAGGCGGCCGGCGAGTCCGGTCGGCGCAGGAGGCTCCTGCCACTGGGATCCATTTCTCCCCCCGCTCCCGATCCGTCGCAACAGCAAGCCGTGGTCGCCCGCGGTCACGGCCGCCGCGTCACCCGCCGTCTCACCCGCCGCGCCAACCGCCGCGTCACCCGCGACCCGGCCGTCCGCGACCCGGTCACCCGCCGCCGCGGCGTCCGGAGCAACGGCCCGCGGCGCGGCCGGGCGGGCCGGCCGGTCCTGGGTCACCCTGGAGCGAGGCGCGCGGGGGTCCGGAGTCGTGGCGCGGGGGATCGGAGCCGTCAGGAGGCCCGCATGCAGCAGCAGGCCCGTCCGCACCCGGGGCGGCCCACCGGGGCCGCCGGGCCGCCCGGCGCCCTGCGCGGGTGGCTGGACGCGCTCGCGGTGGTCGCCGCGGGGTTCGCCGCGATGGCGGCGGTCGCCGCGCTCGGTCTCTGGGCGGCCGGTGCCGACGCCCTGCCCGGCGGCGGCTTCCCGTACGTGGTGGCCGCCGCGCTCGTGCTGGCGGTCGGCGGATCGGTCGAACTGGAGGGCGGCGCCGGGTTCTTCGCCTCGGTGGACGCCGGGATCACCGCCATGCCGCTCTCGGTCGGCCTGGTCGGCGCACTGGCCGTGGCCGAGGTGTTCCTGCGCCAGCTCCGTTTCCGGGCCGTGGCGGGCGGCGGCGAACTGGTCGGCCGGGCCGCCCGGACGGCGGTGGTCTGGCTGGTGGCGCTGGTCCTGCTCACCCTGGGGGCCCGGCACACCTTCACCGTCCCGCTCGGCAACGACCTCGTCGAGGAGCTCGGCGGCGCCCTCGGACTGTCGCCCGAGGTCGGCTTCCACGCCGACCCCGGTTCCACGCTCGGCCTCGGGCTGCTCTGGCTCCTCGTCGTGCTCGCGATCACCTTCGCGGTGTCCCGCCGCGCCCCGCTGCCGCGCGCCCTCGTCCCGTTCCAACAGGCCGTCCGGCCGGCCGCGTTCGCGATGCTGGCGGTGCTGTTCGGCTACGTGGCGCTCGGCCTGGTGGCCGCGGTCGGGACGGCGGTCGTGAACGGCAGCCCCCGGGAGATCGCCGCCGTCGTGCTGCTCGCCCTGCCCAACCTGGTCTGGATCGCCTTCGGCGTCGGCCTCGGAGCCGAGTGGAACGGCCACCTGAGCGGAGCGCTCGGCCTGCCGGTGCCCAAGCCGCTGGCCGCCGTGCTGCGCACCCCCGAGGGGCAGGACGGCACGGTGAGCCTCGGCACGCTCGCCGAGCAGGACGCGAGGGCGTGGTGGCTGCTCCCGCTCGCGGGGGTCCTGATGTTCGCGGCCGGTCTGCTGGCCGCCTACCGCTCGCCGCGCGGGGTCCGGCTCTGGCAGCACGCCGTCCGGCTGGCCGCGGCGGCGGCCGTCACCGTGCTGCTGGTCGGCGTCTGGACGCGCGTCTCGGCCGACTACGGGCTCTCCGTGCTGGGCGTCGGCCTCGGTGAGGGCGGCCTCGGCGACCTGCTGAGTTCCGTCCTGGGCCCGGAGGTCGGTGATCCGGTCGGCCCGGCGGCCGCCCTGACCGGGGGGACGGTCGTGCTCAGCCCCGTCCTGTGGACGGCGGTGCCGCTGGCCGCCGGGTGGGGGCTGGTCGCCGGCTGGCTCGGCGGCCTCGTGGCGGCCCGGCTGAAGCGCCGGGGGCAGGCGCCCGGCGAGCAGCGGTAACGGCTGAAGCGCAGCGCCGGGGCGGGAACCGTCGGGAGCGCCGGGGCGGGACGGGTCACCCCGGCGTGCGGATCAGCGCGGCGGACGGACCACCGGGTCGGCCCAGGCGGGCGGCTCCGGGACGCCGGGAGCGGCACCCGCGTGCGGGCCGCCGTACGCGGTGCCCCCGTACGCGTCCGTCCGGTGGGTCGGGACCACCTGGGTCGGCGGTCCGGCCGCCGCCCACTGGCTCGCGGGCGGCCCCGCCCCCGGCAGGACGGTGGCTGCGGCGCGCAGCTCGGCCACGAACTGCAGGCAGCCGGCGTACCGCTCCCCGGGGGACTTGGCGAGCGACCGGGACACCACCTCGTCCACCGCGGCCGGCAGGTCGGGACGGTGGTCGCGCAGGGTCGGCGGCGGGTCGTTGAGGTGGGCCCAGAGGAGGGCGAGGTCGCTCTCGCGCCGGAACGGCGGCACCCCGGCGAGCATCTCGAAGACCACGCAGCCGAGGCCGTACTGGTCGCAGCGGCCGTCGAGCGGCCGGCCGGAGATCTGTTCGGGCGCGGCGTAGTCGAGGGTGCCGACGATCTGGCCGACGCCGGTCAGCCCGCTCAGCGAGAGCGACTTCTTGGTGAGGCCGAAGTCGGCCAGGTAGAGGTGCTCGGGGTGCTCGCTGTCCGTGCCGGCGGCGACCAGCACGTTGCCCGGCTTGACGTCGCGGTGGACCAGTTCGTGGTCGTGCGCGGCGTCCAGCGCGGAGGCGATCTGCAGGGCCAGCCCGGCCGCCCGGTCGACGGGGAACGGCCCGCCCCGCTTGATCAGACCGCGCAGGTCGCCGCCCTCGACGTAGCGCATCGCGATGAACAGGATGCCGTCGGCCTCGCCCGCCTCGAACACCGGGATGATGTGCGGGTGGTCGATCGCGGCGGCGACCCGGGACTCGTGGATGAACCGCTGCCGGAACACCTCGTTGCGGGCCAGCTCGGGGGCGAGCAGCTTGACCGCGACGGTGCGGCCGAGCCGCAGGTCCTTCGCGCGGTACACGACGGCCATGCCGCCGTGGCCGATCTCCGACTCCAGCCGGTAGCCGGCGACCCGGCGCCCGACCATGCCGGCCGGCAGGCTGGGCGGGCCGAAGTCGTCCCCGAAGTCGTCGTCGAGGTCGTCGAGGAGGTCGGGCCGCTCGGCGCGGACGCGTCGGGGGGCAGGGCCGCCGGTGCTGCCGGGGCCGTCACCGGGGCCGCCGCCGCGACCGGGGTCGCCACCGACGGCGGTCGGGGGCGGGGGCGGGGCCGGTGCGGGAGGTGCGTCCGGTGCGGCGGGCTGGACCGTCGGTGCGGGCCTGGCCGTGGGTGTCGCGGACGGCACGGGTGCGGGGGGAGGCGCGGGGGGCGGGTCGTCGGGCGGTGGCACGTTCGGCGTGGTGAGGGGCCCGCGGTCGGGTTCGCGCTCGGGCGCGGGCCGGGCCTCGGGCCCGGGCTCGTCCGGTGCCGGCTCGTCCGGCGTGGGCCCGGGCCGGCCGGTCGGCGGGATCACAGCTCCACCGCCCGGGTGGGTTCGTACGTCCCGTCGTCCGGGGAGGCCGGGGAGACCGGAGCGACCGGCGGGATCGGCGGGACCGGGGTCGAGGGCGTCGCCGGGGCCGCCGGATGCGGACGGTCGGTGGCGGTGTACGTCTGGAGCTGGAGGCCGTCGCAGTAGCACCAGCGGTCGTGCGCCGGGTCGTACACCCAGAGCGCCTCGCCGTCGATGACCAGGCCGATCCGCAGGCCGCGGGCCCGGTCCTGGAAGGTCCCCAGGTCGGCGCTGCCCGCCGCGAGGTCCTCCAGCATCGAGCGGTAGCGGGCCAGCCGGCCCTCCACCTCGGCGAGCGCGGGGCGCGGGTCGGCGGTGCGGGCGGGCGGGCCGGTCGCACCGGGGGGCACACCGGGGAGGGAGACCAGCAGCCGGCCGTCCACCCAGGTGGTCCAGCCGTTGGAGCAGAGGACCTGTGCCCAGTCGCCCTCGCGGGCGATCAGCCGGACCGGCAGCAGCGGATCGAGCCGGGCGGTCGGCTGCGCCGGGTCGGGGGTGACCCAGCTGGCCAGGCCGTCCGGCGGGGCGACATGGGTGGGGCGGAACGCGAACTCGTCCATGGGCTCTCGTCCGTCTCTCGTCCGTCTCCCGGCTGTTTCCGCCGCTTTCCCTTGCTTCCCGGTTCCTCCGCCCGTCGCCTCCGTCCGCTCCTTCCGCTACTTCCGCATGATCGTCGGCTCCTGCCTGCGCAGCAGGGCGAGCACGGCGACGGACAGCGCCGCCGCCAGCGCCACCAGCATGACCAGCGCGAACAGCCATCCGGTCCGGTCGTGCCGGAACAGCGGGTCGGCCGTGATCGTGGTCGGGAAGACGGCGTGCAGGTCGACGGTCCGGGCCATCGCGGACAGACCCCAGCGGGAGGGCACCAGCCAGGCGAACTGCTCCAGACCGGGTACCGCGTACAGCTTCAGCATGGCGCCGCTGAAGACGATCTGCACCACGGAGAGCAGCACCAGCAACGGCATGGTGGCCTCCTCCTTGCGGACCGTCGCCGAGACCAGCAGGCCGAGCATCATGGCGGAGAAGGAGAGCAGGGCGACCGCGATGATCAGCTCGACCAGCGGTGGCAGCAGGACCCCGGTCTCGACCTGGACGCCGTTGGGCAGGGTCGGGGTGAGGTCGACCCCGGCCAGGCCGACCACGGTGAGGACGGCGGCCTGCCCCACCGTGATCGTGCCCAGCACCACCACCTTGGAGACCAGGTAGGCGGAGCGGGACAGCCCGACCACCCGCTCCCGCTGGTAGATGGGCCGTTCCTTGACGATCTCGCGCACCGCGTTGGCGGAGCCCGTGAGCAGACCGCCGATGCAGAGCGTGAGCAGGCAGTTGAGCGCGTTGTCCGGGGAGAGCCGGGTGCCGGCCATCGCCCGGCACATCACGCCGATCAGGAACGGCAGGGCGATCATGACGGTCAGGAACAGCCGGTCGGCGGCGAGCACCGACGTGTAGCGGCGGATCAGCGTCCCCAGCTGGGAGAACCAGCCCTGCGGGGGCTCCGGTCCGGGCTGTCCGCCCGACGGCTCCTGCGGTACGGGCCGGGCGGGGGGCAGCGCCTCCGCGGAGACGTAGCGCCGGTAGAGCGGGGACTCGCGGAACCGGCGCTGCCAGGCCGCGTGGTCCTCGTTCTCGAACGCCTCGAAGGCCTCCGGCCACTCGGTGAACCCGAAGAAGTCGAGCGCCTCGTCGGGCGGGCCGTAGTAGGCGGTCCGCCCCCCGGGGGCGAGCACCAGCAGCCGGTCGCAGACGGCCAGGCTGAGCACGCTGTGGGTGACCACGACGACCGTGCGTCCGTCGTCGGCGAGGCCGCGCAGCATCTGCATCACGGAGCGTTCCATGCCCGGGTCCAGGCCGGAGGTGGGCTCGTCGAGGAAGAGCAGCGAGGGTTTGGTGAGCAGTTCGAGGGCGACGCTGACGCGCTTGCGCTGGCCGCCGGAGAGACTGGAGATGACCAGGTCGGCCCGGCTGTCCAGGCCGAGCTCGTGGATCACCTCGGAGACCCGGGCCTCCCGTTCCTCCTTCGCGGTGTCGCCGGGGAAGCGCAGTTCGGCGGCGTAGGAGAGGGCGCGGCGGACGGTCAGCTGGGTGTGCAGGATGTCGTCCTGCGGCACCAGGCCGATCCGGCGGCGCAGTTCCGCGTAGTCGCGGTAGAGGTCGCGGCCGTCGTACAGGACGGTGCCCTCGTCGGCGGGGCGCAGCCCGGTGAGGGCGTTGAGCAGGGTGGACTTGCCGGCGCCGCTGGGGCCGGCCACCGCGAGCAGGGCCTTCTCGGCGAGCGGGAAGGAGACGTCGTCCAGCAGGACCCGCCGGTCGGCGCCGACCCGGACCACGAGGTTCTGCACGTTGAGCGAGATCTCGCCGGTGTCGGTGTACTCGACCAGCTCGTCGCCGGCGAGGCAGAGCGCGGAGTGGCCGATGCCGACGATGTCGGTCGGGCCGACCGGTGCCCGCTGGACGGGCTGCCCGTTGAGGTAGGTGCCGTTGTGGCTGCCGAGGTCGACGATCTCGTGGCCGCCGCCGGGCAGGGTGCGCAGCTCGGCGTGGTGCCGGGAGACCACGAGGTCGTCGAGCACGAGGTCGTTGTCGGTGGCCCGGCCGATCCGCACGCTGCGGTCGGGCAGCCGCAGGACGGCGCTCGGCCGGCGGAAGGTGCCGGAGGCCTGCGGGGCGACGAGCGAGGGGCGCTCGCCGGCCGCGGGTTCGGGCAGGCCCGCGAAGGTGGCGGACGGGCCGTCGGCGGCGTTGCCGAACCGCAGGCGGGTGCCGGGGCCGACGTCCTCGGACCGGATCCGGTGGTGGTCGGTGTAGGTGCCGTTGGTGCTGCCGACGTCCTCCAGCCGCCAGTGGCCGGCGGCGACGCTCAGCACGGCGTGGTGCCACGAGACCCGGGGGTCGTCGAGGACGATCTCGCTCGTCGGGTCGCGGCCGACGTGATACGCCCGGCGCGGGTCGAGCAGTCGCGAGTCCGTGCCGGTGACGAGTACCAGGGGCGGCGCCGAGGGCGCGCCTGGGCGCTCTCCCATGGTTCGGAGTCTAGTCCCGGGCGCCGTCCTCGGCCTGGTCACGGTCCGGCCGAGGACCTGCCGCGGGCTGCCGCGAGCTGCCCGCAGGACCGGCCGCAGCCCCCGGGCCTGCGGCCGGCAGGGCGGGCCTCTCACGAATTGGACTGGACCACTGGATCAACACCGGTGCGCTGCCCTATCGTTCGGGGAGTGATCTGCACGGTCGTCCGGGTGGTCCGCACGGCTGTCCCCGCGAGCCCAGGGATGGACCCATGAGTGTCTGGCCACAGTTGAGCGAAACCCGGCTGGTCAGGGCCGGTTCGGCCCCGGGGACGGTGCTGCGCTGCGGGCTGGTCGACACCATGCTCGCCGACCTCTCGGTCTCCGTGGTGTTCTTCTTCGAACGCGCGCTGGACGAGGACCGGCTCGCCGCCGGACTGGCCCGCGCGCTGGCCCGGATCCCCGTGTTCGCGGGCCGACTCCACACCGTCGACGGGGTGTTGACGGCGGTCTGCGACGACTCGGGTGTCCCCCTGGAGAGTTACCGCGTCGACGGCACGCTCGCCGAGGCGATGGGGCGGGTGACCCTGCCCGGCGCCGATCTGGCCGACCCGGTCGACGCCCCGGCGGCCCGCACCGGCAAGGGGCCGCTGCTGACCGTCCGGGTCACCCGGACCGCCGACGGCGGCACCGTGCTCGGCTGCTCCTGGCATCACGCGATCGGCGACCTGCAGAGCTTCGCGCTGCTGCTGCGTGCCTGGTCGGCGGCGGTCGAGGGCGAGGAGCTGCCCGTCGCCGAACTGGTCGAGGACCAGGACGCGTTGCTCGACAAGGTCCTGCCCGCCGAGGACAGCGGAAGCCCCGGGTTCCGGCTGCCCGGCCCGGAGGAGAGTGCACTGCTGGCCCGCGAGGTGGCGGCCGGGCCGCGCGCCAACCGCACCGTCCAGCTGTACTTCGGCGACGCCGAGATCGCCCGGATGCGCGAGGAGTTCAGCGCCGCGGCCGGCCTGCGGGTCTCGGGCGGCGACGCCGTCTGCGCCCAGGTGGTGCACACCGTGCGGCAGTTGGACGGCGACACCGAGACGCGCACGCTGACCGTCCCGGTGAACGTGCGCCGGCCGCTCGGCCTGCCGGACTCCCTGCTCGGCAACCTGCTCGGCGACATCCACCTGCCGTACGCCCCCGCGGACGGCCCGGCGGTGCTCGCCGGGGCGCTGCGCTCGGCCGTGCTGGGCTACGCCGACCAGCACCTCAACCTGCGGTCCAACCTGCGCTTCCTGGAGGAGCTGGGGCGCCCCCGGCTGCAGGAGTGCGTCCCGCTCGGCTTCGACCCGGAGCACCGCCGGTTCAGCTTCTCCAACTGGAGCCGCTTCGGGCTGTACGAGGTGAGCTTCCAGGGGCAGCGGCCGGTGTTCTTCAGTCCGACCGCCAACTATCCGCTGCCGTGGGTCTCCTGGAGCGTCGAAGGGTTCCACGGGACCGGCCTGCTGACCACCGTGGTGCTTCCGGCCCGGCTGGCCGCGAAGCTGCGCGGAGACGCCGGCCGGGCCGCGCTGCACCGCTTCCGCGACCCGGCGGACGAGCTGCCGGCGCTGCTCGGGGCGGTACCCAAGGTGGTGTGACGAAGCGGGGGCGGCCACCGTGGCCGCCCCCGCTCCGCATCCTGCCCGACCGTGTCCGGGTCGCCCGGACGCCTACTTCATGACGGCCCGCAGCGCGTGCCGCAGCTGCTCCCGGCCGGGCTGGAGGGCCCGGTCGAGGGCGGGTGCGAACGGCATCACGGTGCCGTCCGGACGGGTGACCCGTCGCGGTGGCGCGATGAGCCGGAACTCCTCGGCGGCGGTGGCCAGGACCTCCGCGCCGATGCCGCAGCTGCGGTTGGAGTCGTCGATCACGACCAGCCGCCCGGTGCGCTCCAGCGACTCGCCGAGTGCGGGCCAGTCGAAGGGGTACAGCGTGCGCGGGTCGAGGACCTCGACCGAGATCTCGTCGGCCAGCTCCTCGGCGACCGCCAGCGCGTCGTGCACCAGGTGGCCGACGGCGACCAGGGTGACGTCCGTGCCGGGCCGGTGCACCCGGGCGGTGCCGAGCGGGATCGGTGCCAGCTCCCAGGTGACCGTCTCCCGGACCGGCAGGGCGGCGGCGGGGGCGAAGACCACGACCGGGTCCGGGTCGCGGACCGCCGAACGCAGCAGCCCGTAGGCGTCGGTCGGGGTGGCCGGCACGACCGTCTTGACCCCGGCGTGCGCGAACAGGCTGTACGGGTGGTCGGAGTGCTGCCCCGCCCAGCCGTCCCGGGAGCCGGAGCCGGGGACCAGGCAGGTCAGCGGGACGCTCGCCTGGCCGCCGGTCATCAGCGAGAACTTGTGCGCCTGGTTGACGAGTTGCTCGAAGACCAGGAACAGCAGCGAGGGGATCTGGAACTCCAGCACCGGCCGCCGCCCGGCCAGTGCCGCCCCGACGGCCATCGCGGTGAAGGCCTGCTCGGAGAGCGGGGTGTCGACGATCCGCTCCGGCCCGAACCGGTCCAGCAGCCCGAGGGTCGGCCCGGCCATGCCGGCGCCGATGTCCTCGCCGAACACGCAGACCGCCGGGTCCTCGGCCAGCTCGTCGGCCAGCGCCCGGTTGAGTGCCTTGGTGTAGGAGAGCCGGGTCATGTCACCGCCCCCGCCCGGGGACGCAGCCCGGAGGCGTACAGGTGGTCGGCCGCGCCGGCCGGGTCCGGGTGCGGCGAGTCGAGCGCGAACCGCTCGGCCGCCGCCAGCTCGGCGGTCACCTCGGCGTCGAGTTCGGCCGCCCGGTCGGCGCCGATCGCGGCGGCGGCCCGGGGGAGCGGGTCCTGCTCGCGCCAGGCGTCCACCTCCTCGGCGGACCGGTAGTTCAGTTTCATCCGGCGCTCCATGGTGTGGTGACCCTCGAACCGGTAGGTGCGGCACTCCAGGAACGCCGGTCCGCCGCCCTCCCGGGCCCGGGCGACCGCCTGTTCGGCGGCGGTCCGGACCGCCTCGGTGTCCATGCCGTCGACCGCGGCGGCCTGGATGCCGAAGGCGGTGGCGCGGCCGAGCGCGCTGCCGGCCACGGCCGTCTCGGCGGGCAGGGTGGTGGCGTAGCCGTTGTTCTCGCAGACGAAGAGCACCGGCAGGCGCCACATCGCGGCCAGGTTGAACGACTCCAGCAGCACGCCCTGGTTGAGCGCGCCGTCGCCGAAGAAGGCGACCGCCACCGTGGGCTCGCCGGCCTGCCGTGCGGCCCAGGCCGCGCCGACCGCGATCGGGGCGCCGGCGCCGACGATGCCGTTGGCGCCGAGGATGCCGAGCCGCAGGTCGGCGGCGTGCATCGAGCCGCCCCGGCCCCGGTTCAACCCGTCCACCCGGCCGGCCAGTTCGGCCAGCAGCCGGGCCGGGTCGACGCCCCGGGCCAGCACGTGACCGTGGCCGCGGTGGGTGGAGGTGAGCCGGTCGCCGGGCGCCAGTGCGGCGCAGACGCCGACCGCGACGGCCTCCTGTCCGATGTACGGGTGGATGCCGCCGGTGATGACGCCGGACTTGACCAGGCCGAGCGCCTGCTCCTCGAAGGAGCGGATCAGCCGCAGCATCCGGTACCGCTGCTCGGGTGTGTCGAGGGCGGCGGTCCCCGTCACAGGTCTCCCCGCCAGACCGTCGGGCAGATGTCCGGGTCGGCGTAGTCGGGCCGGCCGTCGGGGGTGCGGCGGACCACCACGTCGTGGTTGTAGACCACGGTGCCGCCGTCCGGCCGGGTGGCGCCGCGGTACTCGTTGGCGCCGTCCTGGAGGTGCAGCGAGACGGCCCGGCGCGGGAACGACGCCAGGTTGGGGCCGCTGCCGTGGTAGGTGCGGCAGTGGTGGAAGCTGACGTGCCCGCGCGGGATGTGCATCGGGACCTTCCGCACCTGCTGCCCGTTGTGCGCGGCGTTGGCGTCGAGGATGGCGTCCAGCTCGGAGCGGTCGCGGTCGGCGAAGTGCCGGGTGGAGTCCTCGCCGGAGGGCAGCTCCTGCCAGCGGTGGCTGCCGTCGACCATGGTGATGGTGCCGTTCTCCTCGCCGCACTCGTGGAACGGCAGGAAGGCGGTGAGCATCCGGTCGGAGCTCGACGTCTGCCAGTAGTGCTTGTCGAAGTGCCACGGCACCTGGTTGCTCGGCTCGCCCGGCACCGGGGGCTTGTAGATCAGGGTGGCCTGGAACACCCGGATCTCCTCGGCCTCGGCGAGCAGCGCGGCGACGGCACCGAGCAGCGGCTTGCGCAGGATCGCGCCGATCGCCTCGCTCTCGAAGTGCACGTAGTCGTTGTGCCGCTGGATCGGCCCGTGCGAGGGCTCCCAGGACGCGAGCTTCGGCGGGCGGACGGGCAGCTCGCGGTCGCGGTGGCCCTCGTAGTACTTCTCGGTGGCGGCCTGCAGGGTGTCCAGCTCCTCGTCGCTGAACAGCCGGCGGGACAGGTACCAGCCGTGCTCCAGGTAGCCGGCCACCTCCTCGGGGGTGGGCAGCAGAGCGCGTTCGGCCTCGGTGAGGTGGAACTCGGGTGCGGTGGTCACGGGTGGGGCCTCCTCTTTCTCTCGTGGCGGCTGCTCGTACGAACTCAGACGGAGGCGGCGGCGCGCTGCCGTTCGACGGCCTCGTACAGGGCCTTGATGTTGGCGGTGCCGAAGGTGCCGGCGCCCTGGCGCTCGATCAGTTCGAGGAAGAACGTGCGGCGCGGGTGGGTGGAGCGGGCGAAGAGCTGGAACAGCTGGCCGCCGTGGTCCTGGTCGACCAGGATGTCGAGCTCGCGCAGGATGTCGACCGGGATGGCGGTGCCGCCGAGCCGCTCGGCGAGCGCGTCGTAGTAGGTGCCGGGGGTGGTGAGGAACTCGACGCCGCGGTCCCGGACGGTGCGCACGGCGGTGGCGATGTCGCCGGTGCGGAAGGCCAGGTGCTGGACGCCGGCGCCCTGGTGGTCGGCCAGGAAGGTGTCGATCTGGCCGGGGCGGCGGCTGGTGTCGGGCTCGATCAGGGTGAAGGTCACCTCGCCGGAGACGCTCTGCACCACGCTGGAGTCCATGGCCTGCTCGCCGACCTCGATGTACTCGCCGAAGATCCGGTGCATGCCGAGGGCCGCCTCGCAGAACCGCACCGCGGGGGCCAGCTCGCCGGCCGGAACGCAGATCGCGGCGTGGTCGAGGGCGTCCAGCAGCCGGCCGGCGGGCTCGTCGTGGTCCGCCGCGGGCTGCTCGGTCACGAACCGCAGGGAGGTGTCGCCGAAGCCGGCCACCAGGCCGCCGGCCCGGTCCAGCACGCGGGCGCCGTGGCGCTCGGCGCGCTCCAGGGCGGCCTGCGGGTCGGTGCAGCCGAGCGCGAGGGCCGCGACGCCCTCGCCGTGGCGGTCCACGTACCGGGCCACCGGGTGGGCCGGGTCGGTGGCGGAGCGCAGCAGGAAGCGGATGCCGCCCTGGCGCAGCAGGAGGGTGCGGGCGCCCTGGGACTCGGCCGTCGCGAGGTGGCCGGGCTCGGGCGGGATGCTGGTGAAGCCGTAGTCGGCGCAGAAGCCGGCCGCCATGGCGTCGGCGTCGGCGCAGTGATACTCGACGTGGGTGATGGACTGGATGGACATCGGGATCTCCCCCCGGGGGGTGGCGAGTTGGCGAGTGGTCCGG
The DNA here is from genome assembly GCF_036290945.1 of Streptomyces sp. BE303. Taxonomy (NCBI): domain Bacteria; kingdom Bacillati; phylum Actinomycetota; class Actinomycetes; order Kitasatosporales; family Streptomycetaceae; genus Streptomyces; species Streptomyces sp. BE303. The sequence goes on along the minus strand of NZ_JAQYWZ010000895.1, from coordinate 71,432 downwards.
CGCGGGTCGGGCGGCGCGGCGACGCTGCCGCGCCAGGGCCGGTCCGGCGGTTCCCGCCGCGCGCAGGACGCCGGGCGTCGGTGCGACGGGAACCGCCGGAGCGGCCCTACCTGGCGGACCGGGTGGAGGCGGGCTCGAAGACCAGGCTGAGGTTGTGCCCGCCGAAGGCGAAGGCGTTGCTCAGCGCGGCGCCGAGCGGGACGGTACGGGCCGAGCCCCGGACGTGGTCCAGTGCGCAGGCCGGGTCCGGCTCGGTGAGGTTGACGGTCGGTGGCAGCGTCCCCCGGGCCACCGCGAGTGCGGTGACCGCTGCCTCCAACGCGCCTGCGGCGCCCAGCAGATGGCCGGTGGAGCCCTTGGTCGAGCTGACCGCCGGGCCCTGGTCGCCGAAGACGGCGCGCAGCGCGGCGGTCTCGGCGACGTCGCCCAGCTTGGTGCCGGTGCCGTGGGCGTTGACGTAGCCGATGTCGGACGGCGCCAGGCCCGCGTTGGCGATCGCGGCACGCATCGCGTCGGCGGCGCCGGAGCCGTCCGGGCGCGGCATGGTCGGGTGGTGGGCGTCGGTGGAGGCTCCCCACCCGGTGAGGTCGGCGTAGCCGGCCGCGCCGCGGGCGTTCGCGTGCTCGGCGCTCTCCAGCACCAGGACCGCACTGCCCTCGCCGAGCACGAAGCCGTTGCGGCGGACGTCGAACGGCCGGCTGGCCTGCCCGGGATCGTCCCAACCGGAGGCCAGCGCACGGGCGTTGGTGAACGCGGCGGCGATCGTCGGGTGCAGCGAGGACTCGCTGCCGCCGCACACCACCACGTCCGCGTCGCCGGCCCGGATCAGCCGCAGCCCCTCGGCGACGGCCTGGGCGCCGGCCGCGCACGCCGTGACGATGGCCGAACTGAAGCCCCGGATCCCGTGCTTGATGGCGATCCGGGCGGTGGCCATGTTGGAGAGCATGCCGGGCAGCAGGTACGGGCTGACGCCGGGCCGGCCGCGGTCGAGGCGCCGGTGCGACTGCTGCTCGAAGGTCTCCAGCCCGCCGCCGCCGGTGGCCAGCACCACGGCGGTGCGGTGCGGGTCGGAGTCCTGGCCGACCACCAGGCCGGCGTCGGCGAGCGCGTCGTCGGCGGCGGCGAGGGCGAGCAGCACGAACCGGTCCACGCAGCGGGTCTCGGTGGGCGGCAGCACCTCGCGGCCGTCGACGGCCGGGGCGACGCCGGCGGCGCTGAGCCAGCCGTGCGCGGAGTGGCCCTCGGGCAGCGCGCGGATTCCGGAGCGGCCGGCGATGAGCGCGTCGAAGACCTCGGCGGGCTTACGGCCGACCGGGGTGACCAGGCCGATGCCGGTGACCACGGCGCCCGGGCGGCCGCCGGTGCGGGCGGCGCCGGCGCTCATCGGGCGTCCGCCGCGGCGGGGGCGGCCACCGAGTCGAGGTAGCGCTGCCGCAGCAGCACCTTGCGGACCTTGCCGGTCGGCCCGAGCGGGATGGCGTCGCCGGCCACCACCACGACCTGGCGGACGGTGGCCGCGGCGGCCTCGTCCAGGGCGGCGGTGACGGCCTTGGTCCGGTCGGCGGTCGGGTCGGCGTCGGCGGCCAGGATCAGCAGGACGTCGGTGACGACCTGCCCGCCGTCGCGGACCGCGACCACGGTGCAGTCCAGCACGTCGGGGCAGGCGGCCAGCACCCGCTCCTCCGACATCGCGGTGAACAGCCGCTTGCCGTCGCCGAGTTCGACCGAGTCGACGGCCCGGTCGACGTGGTAGTAGTAGCCCTCCTCGTCCCGGTACATCAGGTCGCCGGTGAGGAACCGGCCGCGCAGCCGGGTGCGGAAGGTGGTGGCGGAGTCGTTCCAGTAGCCGAGTGCCAGGGTCGGTGAGGTGGTGGCGAGTTCGCCGACCTCGCCCGGGCCGAGCGGCTCGCCGTCCGGGCCGACCAGCTCGCAGTCGACGAAGGCGTGCGGCCGGCCGACGCAGCGGCCGTACCGCTCGGTGCCGGGGCCGTGGGTGATGAAGAAGTGCGAGTGGCCCATCTCGGTGGAGCCGAGGCCGTCCACGAACAGCGAGCCGGGCAGCCGGACCCGGCCCTCGCGGGTGACGGACTCGCGGCTGCCGGCGGCGACCAGGCGGCGGATGTGCACCTCGTGGGCGCAGTCGCCGGTGTTCCACCAGAGCGCGACCGAGTCCAGCTCCCGTGCGGCCAGGTCGTGGTGGGCGAGGTCGGCCCAGGTCGCGGCGAAGCCGACGACACCGCTGGGCCGCCAGCTCTCGATCGCGTCCAGCACCCCGGCGCCGGACTGGCTGGAGAGCACGGCGAGCTGGGTGTGCGAGGCGAGCGCGAGGTTGACGGCGATCAGCGTGGCGGCGTGCGGGGCGGGCAGTGCGCTGAGCATCCGCTCCTGGCCCTGCGGGCGGGGCAGCCGGGCACGGTGGCGGATCGCCGCGTACAGGCTCGCGTGCGAGTGGACCACGGCCTTGGGCATGCCGGTGGTGCCGGAGGAGTGGGTGATCGCGACCGGGTCACCGGCCCAGTGCCGGTACGGCGCCGGGGCTGCCTCCGGGTCGCCGCTCCCGAGGGTGGAGATCTCCGGGAACGCGGGCGCGCCCGGGTCGTGACCGGCCAGGGCGTCGAGGTGCGGGGAGTCGGCGAGGATGCCGACCGGGCCCAGCTTGGCGATGTAGCGGGCGGCCCGCTCGCCGGGCAGGTTGGGGTTGAGCAGCGCGGGGATGGCGCCGAGGCGCGCCAGCGCGAGGAAGGAGAGCACGTGGTCGGCGGCGTCGCTCGCGTACACCACCACCGGGTCGCGCCGGCCGACGCCGAGCGCGTGCAGGGTCGCGGCCCTGGCGCGGACCGCGCGGTCCAGCTCGGCCACGGTGAAGGGCTGCCAGGCGGCGTGGTCGTCCACGGCGGTGTCGAAGGTCAGCAGCGGCTCGTCGAGGCCGAGGCCGAGGGCGAGCCGGCTGGTGAGGACATTGCCGGCGCCGACGGCCGGATCGTCCGCCAGAAGGGTGCGAATACTGCGGATGCTCACGGGGTGGATCCCTCCCGAGGTGCTGGGCGTGCTGAAGGTGCTGGGCGTGCTGCGGCGGGACGCGGCGGGTGGGGGACCGTTCGCGCCGGTGGAGCGCAGACGTGCGGGGGGTCGGGGGACGTGGTCGGGGGACGTGGTCGGGGTCGGTGGTGCGGGGGTCCGGCTCAGACGCCGGTGACCAGCAGTGCCACCGCCCGGTCGCTCTCGCCGGGGCCGTCGGCCTGTTCGGCGGCGATGACGAGCACCTGCTCGGCGTCGCCGTCCGCGAGGAGCAGTTCGGCCAGGTCGAGCGCGTCCTGCGGCACCCGGCCGGGTGGGCTCTCCTCCGGGCTGATCGCCACCACCGGGCCGGTCAGGCCCCAACGGGCGGCGATGTGGCCGAGGACGGCGTTCGGGTTGGACTGGAAGAAGAGCAACGGGGGCATCCGCCGCTCGGAGGCGGCGGCCTCGTCGATCGCGCGGGCGGTGGCCCGGTCGCCGCCGGTGCTGGCCAGCAGCAGCGCGGTCCGGCCGGGGGCCGGGGCCGGGGCCGCGCCGTGGCGGGCGCGCAGGCAGCGGTCGGCCGTCTCGGCGACCAGCGGGTTGAACGAGGAGGCGGAGAAGCCGGGCAACGGCGGGAGCTGCTCGGGCGTCCCGGCCTCCGGGTCGGGCCAGACGGCCTCGGCGAGGATGCGCAGCGCGGTCATCGGGCGGCCACCAGGAGTGCGGTGTTGGCGCCGCCGAAGGCGGAGTTGAGGGTGAGCGCGTAGCGCGCCCGGGCGGTGCGCGGTCCGTCCAGCACGAGATCCAGTCCGATGTCCGGGTCGGGGCCCAGCCAGCCGGCGTTGACCGGCAGCAGACCCTCGTTCAACGCGCTGATGGTGACGACGAGTTCGAGCAGGGCCGAGGCTTCCAGCGCGTGTCCGTGGACGGCCTTGCTGGAACTGACCGGCAGCCGGGCGGCGTGCTCGCCGAACACCCGGCGCAGCGCGCTCGCCTCGGCCCGGTCGGCCAGCGGTGAGCCGGTGCCGTTGGCGTTGACGTAGCCGATCTCGGCCGGGGCGACCCCGGCCCGGGCGAGCGCCGCCTCGATGGCCCGGGCCGCGCCCTCGCCCTCGGGTTCGGGGCGGCAGACGTGGTGGGCGTCGCCGGTCCGGCCCCAGCCGGCCAGCCGGGCCAGCACGGGTGCGCCGCGCCGTTCGGCCTCCGGTTCGGCCTCGATGACGACGGCTGCCGCCGCGTCGCCGAGCAGGGTGCCGGTCCGGCCGGCGCTGAACGGGCGCAGCTCGCCGTCCCGGGCCAGGGCGCGGCCGGCGTCGAAGGCCGCGAACACGCCGGGCTCGACCAGGTGTCCGGCCACGACCAGGACCCGGGGGTGCCGGCCGCCGGCGACCAGCGCGGCGGCGTCCGCCACGGCGGTGCCGGCCGCGACGCAGGCGCCGGTGTAGGTGCGGGTGACTCCGCGGGCGCCCCAGGCGGCGGCCGTCCCGGCGGCGACGTCCGCGACGGCGGCCCGGGTGCGCAGGTCGCTGTGGAGGGCGAGCAGCACGGGCAGGCCGCCGTCGCCGGGCGCCGGTGGCAGGCCCGCCTGGTGGCAGGCCTGGTCGGCGGCGGCGAGCACCGCGTCGGCGAGCGGGCGCGGCTCGGGCAGCAGCGCGGCTCGGGTGGTGCGGCGTGCGGAGACGTCGAACCGGGTGACGGCGGCGAAGGCGGCCTTGCCGTGGGCGGTGGCCTCGGCGAGTGCGGCCGGCCCGGTGCCGGCCGCACTGAGCACGCCGAGGCCGGTCACCACGGGCCGGACGGCGGGCTGGGCGTGGCGGATCATGTCCGTAGGGCTCCGACGGTCGTGGTGGCTCCGGCGTCCGCGGCACCGCCCGCGGCCGCGAGGACGGCCGCGCGGAACACCTCGACGGCGTCGTCCACCGTCCGGACGGCTTCGAACCGCTCGTCGTCGAGATCCGGCTCAATGCCGTAGCGCTGCTCGAACTCGGCTATCAGCCAGGTGAGTTCGAGGGAACCCAGTTCTTCGGGGACGCTCTCGACGGCGCGCTGCCCGAACGCCGCCAGCATCTCCAGGACCTCGGCGCGGTCGGGTCCGGCGAGGTCGGTCACGCCGGGCTGCCCGCGGTGGCGGTGGCGGCGTTGTCGGCGGCGGCGATCCGGGCGGCGACGTCGCCGGTGAACTGGTCGAGCGTCATCAGCGCGGTGGTCTCCATCTCGTCGAGGTCGAACTTGACCCCGTACTCGTCCTCGACCTGGACCGAGAGGTCGGCGAGGGCGAGCGACTCGAGGTCCAGCCCGGCCGGGCCGAGGTCGGTGTCACCGGTGACCTCGGAGACGTCGTACTGCATCTCGGCCAGGGCGGCGAGGACGAACTCGCGGATGCGGTCCTGCATGGTGTGCTCCTTGTGCCCGGGCGCGTGCGGCGCGCGCGGGGTCGTCGGGGATGTGAACACGGCCGGTCCGGGTGGTCGGACCGGGTCCGACGGGTGGCGGCGTCCGCCTGTCGGGGCGTCTGCCTGTCGGGGAGCCGGCCGGGTCCCGCAGGGGCGGTTCGGCGGTGCGGTGGTGCGGTGGTGCGGTGGTGCGGCGGTGCGGTGGTGCGTGGTTCCGAAGTGGTGCGGTGCAGCGGGGTGGTGCGCGGTGGTGCGGTGGGCGGTGTCGGGAGGGTCCTTGGCCGGGGTTCAGCCGGCGGCGGCGCGCAGGGCGGTCGGGTCGCGCAGCAGCTTTCCGGTGGCGGTCCGGGGGAGTTGCGGGAGAAAGGCCAGCCGGCGCGGCCGCTTGTAGGCGGCGAGCTGACGGGCGAGTCCGTCCTGGACGAGCGCCTGGTCGGCGCCGTCCTCCGTGGCGAGGTAGGCCTCGATGGCGCCCCCGTCGAAGACCACGACGGCCTCCCGGACCTGCGGCAGTGCGGCGAGGGTCTGCTCGACCTCGGTGAGGTCGACCTTGAGTCCGCCGATCGAGACCTGCGAGTCCCGGCGGCCGAGCACGGTGACCAGACCGGTGGTCCCGTCGACCACGGCGGCGTCGCGGGTGTGCAGCCAGCCGTCGGCCCAGCGGGTCGGATCGTCCAGTCCGGGGTACGGCGAGGCGGCCGTGCGGAGCTGCAACTCGCCGTTGACGAGACGCAGTTCCATGCCCTCGACGGGCTGCTTGGCCGGGTTCAGGGTGCCGTCCAGATCGGTGGCGATCACCCCGAGTTCGGTCATGCCGTACATCGTGCCGAGCGGGACGCCGTACCGCGCGGTGAACGCGGCGGGCAGGCCAGGGCGGACCAGTTCGCCGGCCACGACCATCCGCCGGAGCTGGGGCAGCGCCGGCGGTCCGGCGGCGCCGGCCAGCAGCTCGGCGTGGAACGGGACGCCGATCACCGTGGTGGGGCGGTCGTCGTCGGCGACGGTGGCGAGGATACCCGCCGCCGTCATCCGGTCCGGGACGGTCAGCGGGGCGTGCGCGTGCAGGCTGTTGAGCAGTCCGCCGACCAGCCCGAGCACGTGCACCACCGAGGACAGCAGGACGACCCGCTCACCCTCGCCGGGGAAGTCGGCCAGCCGCCGGTAGCAGTCGAGCTCGCGGATCAGGTCGCCCGCGGTCCGGGCGATGATCTTGGCCGGGCCGGTGGAGCCGGAGCTGAGCTGGATCAGGGCGTGCCCGGTCCGGGCCGGCCGGCCGGCGGGCAGCCGGACGGCCACCGGGTCGACCACGGAGTAGCCGCGCAGCGCTGCGGCCGAGGGTCGCTGGGCGGAGCCCACCAGGACCTGCGGGGCCAGCCGTTCGACCGCACCCTCGATCTCGTGGTCGGTCAGCCGGTGGTCCAGCAGGGCCACCTGGGCCCGCAGGCGCCAGCAGGCGAGGAGCGCGACGACGAAGCCCAGTGAGGGCGGCAGGCGCAGCGCGGCGGTGCCGCCCGGGCCGAGGCCGGCGGCGGTGAGCCGTTCGGCCTGCTCGGCGACCAGCGCGCGCAGGGCGTCGCGGTCGACGGGTGTGCCGAAGCGGAGGCACTCCTCACCCCCGGGACCGGCCAACAGCACCCGTTCGACCCAGTCGTCGGGGGCATCGGCGTGCGGGGGTGAAGAAGGCGGCGGTGAAGAAGGGGAAATGCGGGTCAACGCCACTCCACACAGTGAGGAGATTTGTCATGAACGCCGTGTGTAGGTAATCACGAGCAATACGGTCAATTCCGTTGCCAGACCATTGCACAGACGTTTGGTCAAATCAAGGTCTATACCAATCAGGTCCAGACCTCCTACGCTGCCGACCCGTGGACTGGTCCGAGCGCGGCCGTCCGGGAACGAGGATGGCCGTGGCACCACTCACGCTGGCCGGGATCGAACGCGCAGCGCGCGAGCAACTCTCCCCAGAGATCTGGGACTTCATCGAGGGCGGCAGCGGTGCGGAGCGCACCCTGGCGGCCAACCGCGAAATGTTCGGACGCTACGCGTTCCGCCCGCGCACACTGGTCGACGTCTCCGACTGCTCGACCGCCGTCAAGTTGCTCGGCTCACCGCTCGGACTGCCGCTCGGAATTGCCCCGATGGCCTACCACCGCCTGGTCCATCCGGACGGCGAGACCGCGACCGCCAGGGCGGCCGGCCGGGCGGGGGCCCTGCTGGTCGCGGGCATCTTCGCCAGCAGTACCCTGGAGGAGATCGCCGCCGCCGCGACCGGTCCACTCTGGCTCCAGCTGTACTGGCTGCGCCGCCGGGACGCGCTGGCCTCCCTGGTCGAACGCGCCGAGGCGGCCGGTTTCACCGCCCTGATGCTCACCGTCGACGCCCCCCGGATCGGCCTCCGGCTGCGCGACCTGCGCAACGGCTTCGCCGTCCCGCCGGAGATCCGCGCGGTCAATCTCGACCCCGCCCTGATGGCCTCCACCCACCGCGCGACCGAAGGCAGTTCGGGCATCGCCGACCACGCCCGCGAGCAGTTCGACCCCACACTGACCTGGTCCGACCTGGCCTGGCTGCGCGAACGCACCCGGCTGCCGCTGGTCCTCAAGGGCGTCCTCACCGCCGAGGACGCCCGGCTCGCCGCCGAGCACGGCGTCGACGCCGTCGTGGTCTCCAACCACGGCGGCCGTCAACTGGACGGCGCACTGCCCGCGCTCGCCGCCCTCCCCGAGGTGGTCGACGCCCTCCCGCCGCACATCCCCGCCGTGCTCGACGGCGGCGTGCGCGGCGGCGCCGACATCGCCGTCGCCCTCGCCCTCGGCGCCCGCGCCGTCCTGGTCGGGCGTCCGGCGTTCTGGGGCCTGGCCACCGGCGGCGAGGACGGCGTCACCCGGGTCCTCGACCTGCTCCGCGACGAACTGGAGCACACCATGGCCCTGCTGGGCCGCCCCGGGCTCGCCGACCTGGACCGCACCGCCCTCGCCCCCTGGCCCACCGGCTGATCCCGTCGGCACCTGATCCCGCCGCGACGCCGCGACGCCGCGCCGCGGCGCACCCGGCGGCCCCCGGAGGCGTCGCGACGACGGCACCATCGGGCAGCCGGAAGGACCGGACGGCAGGGCCGTCCGGTACCCGGCGGAGGCACCATCGGGCAGCCGCCGGGCCCTTTTTGACACACCGCCCAGCACCAGACGAAAACGACGGAAAGACCGACACCATGAGCAGACAGAATGCCTTTCCCGGCTGGGACTGGGACGACCCGGACGGCCTGGAGGACCAGCTCGACCGGTTCAGCGCCGACGTCGCCACCTGCCGCACGCTCGAACCGGCCGCAGGCGGGCTCCCGTTCGACCACCGGGACTTCACCGACCTCGGCCTGACCGGCATCGAGTTCGCGGCCTTCCGCACCGCCCACCCGGGCGGACTCGGCACCGACCTCACCGCGCTGCGCAGCCCCGGGACCGGCACCGAACCCGGTACCCTCTACCGGGTCGACGGCGACCGCTGGTTCACCCAGCTCGACATCTCCAAGCCGCTGCCCTTCGCCGACGCCAGCGTCGACTGGGTCTACGCCGAGCACCTGATCGAGCACGTCACCATGCCGGTCGCGGTCGGCTGGCTGCGCGAGGCCCGGCGCGTCCTGCGCCCCGGCGGCGTCCTGCGGATCACCACCCCCGACCTGGCCCGCTACCTGGTCGGCTACGCCACCGACGACGGCTTCCTGGCCAAGCACCGCCGCCGCCTCACCACCCTCGGCTTCGGCCCGCCGATGCCGGCGCGCCCCGCCTTCCTGGTCAACCAGATCTTCCGCCACTACGGTCACCAGTGGATCTACGACCTCGACGAGCTGCGGCACGTCCTCACCCGGGCCGGGTTCGAGCCCGGGCAGATCCGCCCCTGCGCCTACCGCGAGGGCGCGCGGGCCGACGTCGCCGACCTCGACACCGCCTTCCGCACCGACGAGACCGTCTACGTCGAGGCCGACCGCTGAGACCCGACGCCAGACCCCCGGGACACCCGATGCCACTGCACCCCCAGGCCCAGGCGCTGCGCGACCGCCGCGCGAGCTCCGGCACGCCGCCGCTCTACACCCTCACCCTGGCCGAGGCCCGCGCCGCCGACCTCGCCGACATCCGCGCCGCCGCCGGCACCCCCGAACCGGTCTCCGCCGTCGAGGAGCACCGCATCCCCGGCCCCGGCGGCGAGCTCGCGCTCCGGCTCTACCGGCCCGCCCGCCCGGCGCCCGGCCGCCGCCTCCCCGTCCTGCTCTACCTGTTCGGCGGCGGCTGGACGCTCGGCTCGCCCGACACCAGCGACGCCATCTGCCGCGCCCTGACCAACGCGGTCGGCTGCGTCACGGCCTCGGTCGGCTACCGCCTCGCCCCCGAGCACCCGTTCCCCGCCGCCGTCCACGACAGCCGCGCCGCCGCCCGGTGGCTGGCGGAGCAGGCCGACACCCTCGGCATCGACCCGGACCGGCTCGCCGTCGGCGGCGACAGCGCCGGCGGCAACCTGGCCGCCGCGCTCACCCTGATCGCCCGTGACGAGGACGGCCCGGCGATCCGCCACCAGCTGCTCGTCTACCCCAACACCGACCAGCGCGCCGACACCGCCTCGCTGCGCGAGTACGACGACCCGGCGCTGTTCAACCGCCGGTCGGTCGCCTGGTACCGGGGCCACTACCTGGCCGGCCCGACCGACGGCGACCACCCGCACGCGTCCCCGCTGCGCGCCCCGAGCCTGGCGGGCCTGCCCCCCGCCACCGTCATCACCGCCGAGTACGACCCGCTGCGCGACGAGGGCGAGCAGTACGCCGAGGCCCTGCGGGCGGCCGGGGTCCCGGCCGAGACCCGCCGCTTCGACGGCGTCCCGCACGGCTTCTTCGCGATGACGGGCACCCTGGACGCCGCCGCCGAGGCGCAGGCGTACGCCGCCGCGCGGCTGCGCGAGGCCCTCCGGTGACCGCGCCGACGGCCCCGCAGACCGTGTCCCTGGACCTCGGCGACCTGCACGGTTCGCTCTCCGACCCGCTGCTGGACGCGATGACCTTCCTGAACGAGGTCACCACCCGCTACCCCGGCGCCGTCTCCTTCGCCCCCGGCCGCCCCTACGAGGGCTTCTTCGAGCCGGAGGACGTCACCGCCTACCTGGAGGCGTTCCTCGACCACCTGGCCGCGCGCGGACTGGGTCGGGACGCGATCCGCACCGTGCTCTTCCAGTACGGCCCGACCAAGGGCGTCATCGCCGACCTGGTGGCCCGCACCCTCGCCAACGACGAGGGCCTCGCCGTCCCGCCCGAGGCGCTGGTGCTGACCGTCGGCGCCCAGGAGGGCATGCTGCTGACGCTGCGTGCGCTCTGCGCGGGCCCGGACGACGTCGTGCTGGTCAGCTCGCCCTGCTACGTCGGGGTCACCGGCGCGGCGAGGCTGCTCGACCTGACCACCGTCCCGGTCCCGGAGGGTGCGGACGGCGGCCCCGACCCGGAGGCCGTCCGTGCCGCCGCCCGGGCCGTCCGGGCCGACGGCCGGCGCCCGCGCGCCCTGTACGTCGTCCCCGACTTCGCCAACCCCTCCGGCACCTCGATGCCCGTCGCGGCCCGGACCCGGCTGCTGGAGACGGCGGCGGACGAGGGGCTGCTGATCATCGAGGACAACCCGTACGGCTTCTTCGCCCGCGAGCCGGGCGAGCGGCCCACGCTCAAGGCCCTCGACCGCCACCGGCAGGTCGTCTACCTGGGCTCCTTCGCCAAGACCTGCTTCCCCGGCGCCCGGCTCGGCTACGTGGTCGCCGACCAGGAGGTGACCGGCCCGGACGGGCGGCGCACCCTGCTCGCCGACCAGCTGGCCAAGCTGAAGAGCATGACGACGGTCAACACGCCGGCGCTCAGCCAGGCCGTGATCGGCGGCATGCTGCTGACCCACGACTGCCGGCTCCGGGCCGCCAACGCCCCCGCCACGGCCCACTACGCGGCCGGCATGGCCACCCTGCTGGCCGAGCTGGACCGGCACTTCCCGGCGGCCGAGCGGGCCCGCCTGGGCCTGTCCTGGAACGTTCCGGAGGGCGGCTTCTTCGCCGTCCTGGAGGTGCCCTTCGCGGCGGACGACGCGGCGATGGAACGCTGTGCCCGGGACCACGGCGTGCTCTGGACGCCGATGGCGCCGTTCTACCCGGCAGGCGGGGGAGAGCGCCGCCTGCGGCTCTCGATCTCCTCGGTGACGGCCGGCCAGATCGAGGACGGCGTGGCCAAGCTGGCCGGGTTCGTCCGGGCTGAGGCCGGGCGGAGCGGAGCGCACGCGGACGGGCGGTAGCCCCGGACCGCAGAACGGCGGCGACGCCCCTGGGAGGGGGCGTCGCCGCCGTTCCGTGCTGCGGGGACGGGCCGGACCGTCAGGGGGTGCCGTGCGCCCGCGGATCGGCCGCCACGGCCTTCATCGGCGGCTTCGCGGCCACGGCCTTGACCGGCGGCTTCGCGGCCACGGCCTTCATCGGCGGCTTGGCCGCGACGGCCTTGACCGGCGGCTTGGCGGCCGTGACCTTGGCCGGGGGCTTCTTGCCCACGGCCTCGACGGAGGCGACGGGCTCGGCCGAGGCCGTGCCCGCGCCGAGCAGGCCGACCACGGGCAGCGCCGCGATCGCCCCGCCCGCGAGGGCCAGGCGCGTACGCCGCCGCCGCACGGGGGCGGCGTCCCGGCCGGCGACCGGGGTGTTCTCGGAGCGAGGGCTCATGGGGGGTTCCTCTCGTCGTGCGGGGGGCGGTCGGCTGCCCACGACGATAGGGCCGCCGTGGTCCCCGGACAACCGATCGCCGCTTCGTGCCCTGGAGGTGACGGAGCGGCAGGAGGAGTGACGGACGAAGGCCGGGGAGGCCGCGCGGGCGCACCCGCACGACCTCCCCGGCCCGCCTCCGCCCGACCGGGCGGAGGCTCAGCGCACCCGGGTCGAGAACAGCCGCGCCGACCAGTACACGGCGGCGGACGTCATCACCACGACGATCAGCAGGCCCTGCCAGACCACGCTGTCCCCGACGTGGCCCGAGAACAGCGCGCGCATGCCCTCCACGGCCCAGTAGAAGGGGTTCCACTTGGCCACGGACTGGAGCCAGATCGGTGCCAGCGCCAGCGGCAGCAGCACCCCGGAGAGCAGTGCGATCGGCTGTGCGAGGGTGTTCACCACCGGAGCCATCGCCTCGTCGGCCGGCAGCAGCAGGGCGATGCCGTACGAGAGCGCCGACGTCATCAGCGCCAGCAGGCCGAGCAGCAGGTAGGCGAGCAGCAGGTTCACCGGGCCCACCCGCAGCCCGAACGGCAGCGCGATCAGCGTGATGATCACCGCCTGGACGAGCAGCGCCACCGTCTCGCGCAGGGCCCGTCCGAGCAGCAGGGCCAGTCGGCTGACCGGCGTCACGCGGGCCCGCTCGATGATGCCGGCCCTCAGCTCGCCGAGCAGGCTGAAGCCCGTGTACAGGCCGCCGAAGATGCAGAGCACCGCCAGCAGGCCCGGCACGTAGATCTGGTAGGTCTGGGCGTAGGTGGTCGCGCCCATCGGTTCGAGGACCGTCTTGAGCAGCGGCGCGAACAGCAGCAGGTAGAAGATCGGCTGGATCACTCCGACGGCGATCCAGATCGGTGTCCGCCACATCAGCAGCAGCTGGCGCTGGAACACCAGCCAGGTGTCGCGGGCGAGCTTCATGGGAGCCCCTCCTCGGGGATCTGAGGTCAGGACTGCTCGATGGAGCGGCCGGTGCGGGCCAGGAACACGTCGTCCAGGCTGGGTCGTTGCAGCTGGACGGTGCCCGAGGCCACGCCGGCCGCGTCGAGTGCGCGCAGCAGCCGGGGGATGGCGGCCGCGCCGTCGTCCAGGTAGAGCCGCAGGCCGTCGTCGCCGCGCAGCTCCAGTCGGTGCAGGACCGGCAGGTCGGGCTCCTCCCGCAGGGCCTTGGCGGCCGACTCGGCCTCCCCGGCGCCCAGGCCGAGCAGGACGACATCGCCGGAGATCTCGCGCTTGAGGGTCTCGGGCGTGCCCTCGGCGACGACCTCGCCGTGGTCGACGATGGACACGCGGTCGCAGAGCGCGTCCGCCTCGTCGAGGTAGTGGGTGGTGACCACCACGGTCATGCCCTCGTCGCTCAGACGGCGGATCTCCGCCCACACGTGGCCGCGGCTGGCCGGGTCGAGGCCGACCGTGGGCTCGTCCAGGAAGAGCACCTTCGGGGAGTGGATGACGCCCAGTGCGATGTCGACCCGGCGCCGCTGGCCGCCCGAGTAGGTCCGGCACGGGCGGTCGGCGAACTCGGTGAGTTCGAAGGCATTGAGCGCCTCCTCGGCGCGGGACAGCGCCTCGGACTTGCCGCAGCCGTGCATGCGGGCCTGGAGCACCAGCTCCTCGCGTGCGGTGACGGAGTCGGTGGTGCCACCGCCCTGGGCGACGTAGCCGATCCGGCGGCGGACCTCGGCCGGGTCGGCGAACAGGTCGGCGCCGGCGATCCGGGCCTCGCCGCCGTCCGGCCGGATGAGCGTGGCGAGCATGCGGAGCGTGGTCGTCTTGCCGGCGCCGTTGGGGCCGAGGAAGCCGAAGATCTCACCCGCCGCCACGTCCAGACCGATGCCGCGAACGGCGTCGACAGAGGCCTGGCCACGTTTCTTGGAAGGGTAGGACTTGCGAAGTCCCTTGGTCTCGATCAACCAGAACTCCCGAGCGGGGATGGGTTGCCGGGGCGCCTGGGATGCGGCGCGCGGGACACCTGGGAAGTGGTGCTGCGGGCCACCCTAGGGTCTGCGGCACCCCGGAAACAATGGCCTAGACCAATGGATTGGCCTGAGGGGCACCGTCCGCGACCAGCGCCTCCACCCGGTCGGCCGCCACCGGGGCCCCGCCGCCGGCCCGCAGCGCCGCCCCGACCCGGGTCGCCGCCGCCCGGTACTCCGGGTCGTCCAGCACGGTTCGTAGCCGGACGGCCAGCTGATCGGGCGTCACCCGGGCGAACGGCACCCGCAGTCCGGCCCCGGAGGCCACCACCTGCGCCGCCACGAACGGCTGGTCGTGCCTGATCGGCGCCGTCACCAGCGGCAGTCCGTGGGCCAGCGCCTCGCCCACGGTGTTCATCCCGCCGTGGCAGAGCACCGCGTCCAGGGCGCCGCGGGCCATCAGCTCCAGGACCGGCGCCCGGTCGACCGCGACGGCGTGGGCCGGCAGCCCGGGCAGCAGGTCGAGCGGCGCCGCGAACACCGGCTGCACGTCCTCCCCGCAGAGCTCCACCGCCCGCACCGCCCGCGCCAGGAAGTCGGCGCCCAGCTCGCCGGCCAGCGTGCCCATGGTGACCAGGACCCGCCGGCGGCCCTCCACCAGCCGCTCCCAGGGGAACGCCGGATCGGCGGGCCGGTCCGCCAGCACCGGTCCGACCGGCGCGTACTCGGCGGGGAGCGGCTGCGGGCCGGTCAGTGCCGGGCCGGTGAACGCGAGCACGAGGTCCGGCGAGAACCGCGGGTCGACGTACTCCTCCTCGGGCAGCCCGGCCCGCCGCCACAGGCCCTGGAGCAGACCGGTCATCCACTCCTCGACCTGCGGCAACCCCCGGAAGGGTCGACCCAGTTCCATCGCCCCGGGCGCCAGGGTGGCCCAGGGCAGGCGGTGCCGGTGCGCCACCAGCGCCCCGGCCGGGGTGTGCTGGTCCACCAGCAGGGCGTCCGGCCGGAACTCGCGCACCGCCGCGTCCAGCGTCTTCGCGGTGAACCGCGCGTACGGGACGATGAAGCCCTCCCAGAGCGAGCGGACCGCGGCCAGCCCGTGCCCGCCCTGCGCCCGGAACGCCCGGGTGCCGGTGCCGAACACCCGGGCGTCCGGCCCGAGCAGCGGGCGCAGCACCGACTCGGTGCCGGTCCAGGCCACCTCGTGCCCGCGGGCGACCAGTTCACGGGCCAGGCCGACGGTCGGGTTGACGTGTCCGGTGAGGGGCGGCACGACCACCAGGAAGCGGCTCATCGGGCGTCCTCCGCGGGCAGCAGGCGCTCGACGTCGGCGACGGTCAGCGCCTCCAGGCCGGCCAGGTCGAGCCCGGACCGCAGCGCGCCGAGGTCGGCGGCCGGGCCGAACCGGGCGCGCAGCAGGCCGTCCAGCGCGCCGATCTCGGTCTCGTCCAGGAGCAGGTCGCCGTCCAGCCGGGCCTGCGGGGTGACCCGCGAGGCCCACGCGGGCGGCGCGTCGGCGGCCTCGACCAGCACCGCCACCAGCTCGGGGCGGACCGGCGGCGCGGCGGCCGGGTTCGCGGGGACGGGGATGTCAGGGTCGGTCATCTGTGGCTCCACCTGCTCGACGGCACGGGGGCGGGGGACGGCCGCACGGTACGGGGCGAATCCGTGGGCGGCGCGTTCGGGGAGTGTGCGGGATGTGTGCCGCAACCGCCCGAGATCACTTGTGCGGACCCGCCGGGCGTGGGAATACTAGCCCGCGTGACCGCACTGGAGGCAGTGGCCGTTCACCTCCCCCACCACACCGTGCCCATTGAGGCAGTGGGCGAGCGGATCGGCCTGACCCCACGTCAACTCAAACTCTTCCGCCGTTTCCACGGCCTGGACCAGCTGCGACTGGACCCGGACGGGAAGCTGCCCGACCTCCTCGGAGCCGCCGTCGACGCTCTCCCGGAGCTGCGCGGACGCGAACGGCACGTCCGTTTCGTGATCCATGCGCGCAGCATGCCGGTGGCCGTCCCGTACCCGCTGAACCCGCTGCACGACCTGCTCCACCGGTACGGCCTCGGCCACGCCCAGGCCTTCACCGTGACCCACCACGCCTGTGCGGTCGGCCTGCTGGCCGTCGACCTGGCCGGCCGCCTGCTCGCCGGGGATCCCGACCGGGAGGCGCTGGCCCTGGTGCTGACCGGGGAGAAGACCTTCACCAAGGACGCCCAGGTGGTGCCGGAGACCGGCATCTTCGCCGAGGGCGCGGCCGCCTGCCTGGTCAGCGCCCACGGCGAGCGCGACCGGGTGCTCTCCTACGCGGTGCGCCAGCGCCCCGAGTTCGACGGCCGGCTGGCCGAGGACCAGGATCTGCTCGCCCGCTACCAGCGGGAGTACCCCGCGGTGATGGTCGAGGCGATCGAGGCCGCCCTGGACCAGGCAGGTCTGGACCTCTCCGACCTGGTCGCGCTGCTTCCGCACAACGTCAACCAGGCATCCTGGCGGATGATCTGCCGCCGGATCGGCTTCCCGATCGGGAACGCGGTGCTGGACAACGTGCCCGCTGTCGGGCACAGTTTCGCTGCGGACGGCCTCATCAATCTGCACACCGCCGTCGGGCGGGGGATGCTCCGTCGCGGTGACCGCTACCTGCTGGCCGCCGCCGGCATCGGAGCGACGTTCTCCGCCATGGTCGTCGAGCACTGACGAGCCACCGGTCGAGCCCGATCGCCGGCTCCCGCGCCGGATTCCCTTCCGGATTCCGCGCCCACTCCCTGCCACTCCACGCACGACGGGACGGTCCCACCATGTCCGATCAAGTGGTCCAGACCACCGAAGCCGAGCTGCGCGACCGGGTCCTGCACAGCCTCGGCGAGCTGCTTCCGCGCGTCCTCAAGCGCGACCTCCCCGAGATCCCCGAGAACGCCTGCCTCTTCGACGACCTGGGCCTCACCTCGGCCGGCACCATCGAGCTCATCCTGGAGGTCGAGGAGGCGCTCGACATCCAGGTCGACGTCGAGCAGATCAGCGAGGACGACCTCCGCTCGTTGACCAAGCTCGCCCAGTACGTCGCCACGCACGTCATTCCCGAGGACTGACCGGATGGCCGCCGCATCCGCCCCGGGCCTCGGCCTGACCCGGGTGCTGGCGCGGTACACCGACGGCCGTTCCGAGCTCTCGCTCGACCCGGACCTGCGGGTGTTCGTCTCCGACCTGGTCCGCCCCTACGGCCTGCCGCTCCGCGAGGACCTGCTGACCGAGGGGGTCGGGCACGCGTACGAGGAGCTGGCCGCGGGCCTGCTCGCCGAGGCGCTCGGACCGGACGAACCGGCCGACCTGCTGATCCAGGCCTTCGACTCGCCGGACATCCGCCCCGGTGCGCCCACCTCGCTGGCGCTCAGCCGCTCCTGCGCCGGCACGCCGACCGCGCTGGCCCTGTGCGACCAGGGAACCGCCACCGCCTTCGGCGCGCTGCGCGCCGCCGTCGCGTACTGGCGGACCGGCATCGGCGGTCGCGCGGTCGTGGTGCTCGCCGAGCAGACCGCCCTGCACTACCTGCCGCCGGAACCGGTGGTCCTGCCTGAACGGCACTGCGCCGTGGTCCTGGTCTGCGAGACCGGGCCGGGCGAGAACCTGACGGTCCATCAGGAAAGCCTGATGGAGCCCGAGTCGGCGGCCAAGGAGGTGCGCCGACAGGCCGAGGCGCTGGGCGCCGACACGGCGGTCCTGCTCTCCGCCGGCCTGGACGTGCCCGACGTGGACGCGATCCGCACCCCCGCCGGGCAGCCGTTCACCGGCCTCTGGTCCGAACTCGCCGCCCGCCTGCCGGGCTGGCGGGACGAACGGCGGCCCGTGCTGCTCGCCGACCTCGACCGGCGGCTCGGTGTGCTCTCCACGCTGACCCTGCGGGCCGGGCCGTGACCGACGGCAGCGGCCCGGCCGGTGGTCGGGCCGGCCCCGACCCCGAATCCGACCCCGAGGGCGGCCGGACCGCGGACCTGATCGACGTGTGGCTGATCCCCACCGACCAGCCGGAGTCCGTGACCGAGGCCCTGTGGGGCGTGCTCGATCCGGACGAGCGTGCCCGCGCGGCGAGCCCCGACCCCGGGTTCGGCGGCCGGTTCACCGTCGTGCACGGCGCCGTCCGGCAGCTCCTCGGTGCGCGGCTCGGCTGCCGGCCCGCAGACCTCGTCCGACACCAAGGCCCGCACGGCAAACCGGAGTTGACCGCCGGGCCCGGGGCGTCGTCCGGGTCGGTCAGCCTCAACTACTCGGCCTCCGGGGCGCTCGCGGTGCTCGCGCTCGCCCGGGGGCGGGCGATCGGCGTCGACGTCGAGGAGGTCCGCGACACCCGGACCGCCACCCGTCTCGCCGGACGCTACTTCCCCGCCGGGGAGGCCGCCGCCGTCGCGGCGGACGCCCGGCCCGCCGAGCGGTTCACCGAGCTGTGGTGCCGCCGCGAGGCCTGCGTCAAGGCCTACGGCGGGCGGCTCGTCCAGGGCTTCGGCCTGCCCATGGCCGGCCCGGCGCCGCTGCTCCTCGCCGACCCGGGTGCACTCGGGCCGGGCCCGTGCCGGATCGACGACGTGCCCGTCCCCGGCCCGTTCCGTGCGGCGGTGGCCGCCGTCGGTGCCCGCCCGATCCGCGTCGCGGTCCGGGCCTGGTCGGCCGACATGCCGGCCCCGGCGCTGAACTGACGATCCGTCGGAACACTCCGGACCTCCGGTCCGGACCACTCGGTCGGGCCGCCGACGGCGCCCCGACCCGCACCGCCGCCGGGGCGCCCCCGGCAGACCCGGCGAGCCGAAGGGCACGTACGACGTGACAGAGACCAGCGGGCGGATCACGATCCGGTACAGCGGTGCGAGTTCGGGCTCCGGCCCGCTCACCCTCGGCCAGGACAACATGATCCGCTGCATCCGCCGCGACCGCCCCGAGCAGATCAACAAGGAGTCGGTCTGGCCGGTCCCCGACCGGACCACCCTGCCCGCCGCCCTCGACGCCCTGCGCGCCCTCCTGGAGCGGCACGAGTCGTTGCGCACCGGCTTCCCGCCCGGCCCCGGCGCGGACGGCTTCCCGGAGCTCCAGAACGTCCACGGCGACGGCGAGTTCACCGTCACCACCGTCCCCGCCGGCGCCCTCGGCGAAGCCGAACTCGACCAGCTGGCCGACGAGTTTGGTCGAGCCGACGTGGCCGTCCCGTTCGACCTGGCGGCGGCCCCCCGACTGCGGTTCACCCTCCTCACGGACGGCGACCAGCTGCGCAGGCTCGTCGTCGTGGCCTGCCACGCCGGGGTGGACGCCGCCGCGGTCACCCTGCTCATCGAGGACTGGACCGCCCTCGCCGCCGGCAAGGACCTCCCGCCGGTCACCTCCCGCACCCCGCTCCAGGTCGCCGAGCAGGAGCAGAGCTCCCAGGGCCGCCGCAAGACCCAGGCCGCGCTGCGGCACTGGGAGAACATCCTCGCCACCGGCCCGCAGGTCGTCTTCGCGACCGACGGCATCACCGGACCGCCGGACGGTCTCGCCACCCTCGTGGTGCGCTCCCGCAGCGCGGCCGCCGACCTCGACATCGTCGCCCGCCGCACCGGCGCGGGCCCCTCCGTCGTCCTGCTCGCCGTCATCGCGGCCCTGACCGCCCACCGTGCGGCCCGCACCGAGCTGGTCTTCGCCGCGCTCTCGGCCAACCGCCAGCGCTCGGCGATGGCCGACCACATCGGCACCCTCGCCCAGGACGCCCTGCTCGCCCTCGACACCGACGCCGCCGACCTCGACGAGCTGATCGGCCGCGTCAAGGTCGCCTCGTTCAACGGCTACTGGAACAGCACGCTCAACGCGGACAAGGTCTGGCAGCTCATCGAGGACGTCGCCGAGCGGCGCGGCGCCAGGTTCACCCGCCAGGTCGTCGTCAACGACCTCAGCCTCACCATCCCCGAGGCGATGTCCGAGGCCCGCCCGGCTCCCACCACCGACCCCGAGGTGACCTGGCTGCCCGACCAGCCGCTCCCGGTCCGCCTCATGGTCAACATCCTCCGGGCCACCGGCAGCCTGGAGTTCGCGCTCCTGGCCTGCCCCCAGGTCCTCGACCGGGAGGAGACCGAGCGGTTCGCGCGCGCCGTGCCCGCGGTCCTCGCCGCCGCCGTCGTAGGCCCGCTCCCGCTCGCCGAACTGGCCGCGCTGAGCGACCTGCGGCCCGCGACCCGGACCGGCGACTGGCACCGGGTCGGGGCCGACTGGATCCACCTCGACGCCGTCCGCACCCTGCTCGCCGACGCGTTGGGGCCCGACCCGCTGGTCGAGGTCTCCTGCGTCGAGGGCCGGCTGACCGCCCGGATCGCCACCACCGACCCCGCCCTCACCCCCGAGACCGCCCACCGCGCGGTGATCGCCGTCCTCCCCGGACGCGCGACGGCCGTGGCCCCGCAGCACTACGCCGTCCACCACCACGCCGGCGCCGTCCCCGCCGGCTGGGCCGCGCTCCCCGCCACCGCCGAGGGCCCCGGCCGCGCCTGAGCGTGCCGGTCTCCGCCCGGCGGCTCCCCGCTGCACCGGGGAGCCGCCGGGCGGAGACTGGGGGTGGATCCTGCCCCCGAGGCTGGGAGAGCCATGCTGCTCGGACTCACCACCGCCCTGGTCGCCACCGTCTGCTTCGGCTTCGGGTCGGTCTTCCAGGCGCGCGGCGCGCGGGAGGCGCCGAAGGCGGACCGGGTGCAGGTCGGACTGCTGGCCGCGCTGCTCCGCTCCTGGCAGTTCCTGCTCGGTACCGGTCTGGACGTCGCCGGCTTCGCGCTGAGCATCGTCGCGCTGCGCACGCTGCCGCTGTTCCTGGTCCAGGCGGTCACCAACGCCAGCCTCGCCGTCACCGGCCTGGCCGCCGCCCGCCTGCTCGGCGCCCGGCTGCGCCGGAGCGACCTGCTGGGCATCGCCGCCGTGGTGGCCGGCCTCACCCTGCTCGCGCTGGGCTCCGGGAGCGAGGGCCGCGACCACGCCCCGGCCGTGTTCCACTGGGCGCTGCTCGCCACGACGGCGCTGATGCTGCTGCTCACCCTCGTCCTCGCCCGCCGGAGCGGCAACGCCGCGGCGGCCGGTCTCGGCCTGCTCGCCGGGGTCGGCTTCGGCGTGACGAGTCTTGCGGTCCGGGTCCTCGACGTCTCCGGGCCGCTCACCGTGTTCACCGATCCGGCGGGGTACGCGCTGGCCGTCGGCGGTCTCGGCGGGTACCTCGCCTACGCGCTGGCGTTGCAGCGGGGCACGGTGACCGCCGCCACCGCCGCCGGCACGATCTCCGAGACCTTCGGCCCGGCGCTGGTCGGGGTGGCGGCCCTCGGTGACGCGGCCCGGCCCGGTTACGCCTGGTGCGCGCTGACCGGCTTCGCGGTCGCGGTCGGGGGCACCGTCGTGCTGTCCCGCTTCGGCGAGGTCGAGGCCGAGCTGGGACCGGCCCCGACCGGCGACGGCGCCCGGGCGGACCCCGCGCCGGGCCGTGCCCCCGCGCCGGGCCCGGTCGCCCGGACGGCTCCGTCGTGCGAAGGTGGCATGCCGGACAAAAAGGACGGCCAGGTGCGCTCAGAGCGGCAGGTGCCATGACGACGGACGAAGCCCCGCCACCCTCGCGGCGGAAACGGCCCCGCCCCGCCGACGACCCGCCGGTCGTCCTGATCACCGGAGCCTCCTCCGGTATCGGCGCGGCCACTGCCGGCCGCCTCGCCGCGGCCGGCTGGCGCCTGCTGCTCTCCGGCACCGACCGCTCCCGGCTGGACGCGGTCGCCGACCGCACCGGCGGGCTGCCGCTCCCCGAGGACCTCGCCAAGCCCGACGGCGCGCAGCGCCTCGCCGAGGCGGCCGTCGCCTCGGCCGGGCGGGTGGACGCCGTGATCGCGGGCGCGGGCCTGGGCTGGCGCGGTCCCTTCGCCCGGACCCCGGTCGACACCCTGGACCGGATGCTGGAGGTCAACCTGGCCGCCCCGCTGCGGCTGACCCGGCTCCTCCTGCCCGGCATGCTGGAGCGCGACCGGGGGCGGATCGTCCTGATCGGCTCGATGGCCGGCCAGGTCGGGGTCCGCGACGAGGCGGCGTACGCGGCGACCAAGGCCGGGCTGACCATGTTCGCCGAGAGCCTCTGGTACGAGCTCCGGGGCACCGGCGTCGGTGTCCGGCTGGTCCTCCCGGGCGCGGTGGACACCCCCTTCTTCGCCAAGCGCGGCACGCCGTACCAGCGCGAACGCCCCCGCCCGGTCAGCCCGGAGCGGGTGGCCGGCATCGTCGTCGACGCCGTCACCACCGCCCGCGACCGGGTCTTCGTGCCGCGCTGGCTGGGCTACCCGGCCCGGATCCACGGCGTCGCCCCGGGCGTGTTCCGGCGGATGGCGGCCCGGTTCGGTTAGGCGCCGGTGGGCCGGGGTCGGGCCCGGGGCCGGGGGAGCGGCACGAGCGGCCGGCCGGGTGGGCCCGGGGCCCGGGCGCTCGGCGGCGCCGCGCTGGTCGCCGCCGGTGCCGAACTCCTCCACCTCGCCCCGGCCGCCGTGCGGCTGCCGCCGGTCCGGCGCCTCGCGGCCCGGCGCACCGCCGGGTACGGCGACCCCCGGCACGTCGCGCTGACCTTCGACGACGGGCCCGACCCGCGCGGTACTCCGGAGATCCTCGACGCCCTCGACGCGCTGGGCCTGCGCGCCACCTTCTTCCTGCTGGGCACGATGCTGGAACGCGCGCCCGGACTCGGCCGCGAGCTGGTGACCCGTGGCCACGAGGTCGCCGTCCACGGGTGGTACCACCGGCGCCAGTGGTACCCGGACCCCGCCCGTGACCTGCGCGAACTGCGCCGCGTCACCGAGGCGGTCACCGATCTCTGCGGCGCCCGCCCGTCCTGGTACCGGCCGCCGTACGGCGTGCTGGCCGCCGGTCAGGCCCTCGCCGCCCACCGCCTGGGCCTGCGGACCGTGCTGTGGACCACCTGGGGCCGGGACTGGGTCGCCGGTGCCACCGGCGGCTCCGTCTACGGCACCGCCCGGGCGGGTCTCACCGGGGGTGCCACCCTCCTCCTGCACGACTCCGACTGCACCTCGGCCCCCGGTTCCTGGCGCGCGACGCTCGACGCGCTCCCCCTGATCGCCGACCACTGCCGCGACCGTGCGCTCCGGCTGGGCCCGCTCCGCGACCACGGCGTTCCGGCCCCCGGCCCCGGGGGGCGCCACCGTTCGACGGCGGCGCCCCCCGGGACTCCGTGGACTCCCCGGAGTCCCTGACGTTCCGGCGGTCGGCGACGACGCCGCCCGCCGGGCGGCGTCAGGACCGGGTGAGGACGACGAGCTGCCTGGTCGCACGGGTCATCGCGACGTAGCGGTCGACCGCTCCCGCGACGCCCTCGCCGAACGCCTCCGGGTCGACGAGGACGACCAGGTCGAACTCCAGCCCCTTCGACAGCTCCGGCGTCAGCGACCGGACGCGGGGCGTCGGCACGAACGTCGGATCGCCGATGACGCAGGCGGTCCCCTCGGCGTGCTCGGCGAGCCAGCCGTCGAGGATCGGGTCGAGCTCCGCCACGGACCCGTGCACGACCGGGATGCCGCTGCTGCGGACGGACGTCGGCACGTTGGCGTCGGGGAGCGCGGCGCGGACGGCCGGCTCGGCCTCCGCCATGACCTCCGACGGCGTCCGGTAGTTGACGCTGAGGGAGGCCACCTCGATCCGGTCGAGTCCGACCCGTTCGAGCCGCTCCTGCCACGACTCGGTGAAGCCGTGCCTCGCCTGGGCGCGGTCCCCGACGATGGTGAAGCTCCGGGACGGGCAGCGCAGCAGCAGCATCTGCCACTCCGCGTCGGTCAGCTCCTGCGCCTCGTCCACGACGACGTGCGCGAACGGGCCGGCGAGGGGCTCCGGGTCCCGGCCGGGCAGCGCGGACTCGTCGACGAGGCTGGCCTGGAGGTCCTGTCCGCGCAGCATGGTCAGCGCGTTCTCGCCGTCCTCGTCGGCCTGGACGAGGTGGTCGATGACGTCGGCCATGCGGGCGCGCTCGGCCGCGACGTAGGCCTTCTGCCGGCGCTTGTGCCGTGCCGCCTCCGGGTCGCCGAGCCGCTGCCGCGCCGCGTCCAGGAGCGGCAGGTCGGAGACCGTCCAGGCCTGGGCGTCCTTGCGCCGGAGCTTGAGGACGTCGTCGCGGTCGAGCCAGGGGGCGCACATCCGCAGGTAGGCGGGCACCGTCCAGAGGTCCCCGACGAGGTCGGCCGCTTCGAGCAGCGGCCACGCGCGGTGGACGGTGGTGACCAGCTCCCGGTCCTGCATCACCGACCGGCGGAACTGGTCGGGCGGGACGTCCTCGCCGTCGTGCTTGTCCGTCAGGATGGAGAGCAGCTCGTCCCAGATCTGCTCGCGGGCCTCGTTGTGCGGCGTGCCCGGCTCCGGCGCGTCGAAGGCCTCGGCCCAGTCGTCGGCGGTCAGCCGGATCTCGGACCAGTGCGTCGTCACCGTCAGGGCCTCGGTCGGCGGTTCCTCGTAGAACCTGACGGCCTTCTCGATGGCCTTCACCAGGCCCGCGGACGACTTCAGCCGGGCCACCTCCGGGTCGCTCTCGACCGCCGCGGTGGCTCCCTCGGTGACGAGGTCGCGCAGGGTGCAGGTCTGCACGCCCTCCTCGCCGAGGCTGGGGAGGACGTCGGCGACGTAGGCCAGGTAGGGCTCGTGCGGGCCGACGAACAGGACGCCGCCCCGCCGGTGGCCGAGGCGGGGGTCGGCGTAGAGGAGGTAGGCCGAGCGGTGCAGGGCGACGACGGTCTTCCCGGTCCCCGGCCCGCCGTCGACGACGAGGGCGCCGCGGGACCCGGCCCGGACGATGGCGTCCTGGTCGGCCTGGATGGTGGCGAGCACGTCCCGCATCCGGCTCGACCGGTTGCCGCCCAGGCTGGCGATGAAGGCGGACTGGTCGTCGAGTGCGGCGTGTCCTTCGAGCCCGTCGGTGGTGAACACCTCGTCCC
The DNA here is from genome assembly GCF_036290945.1 of Streptomyces sp. BE303. Taxonomy (NCBI): domain Bacteria; kingdom Bacillati; phylum Actinomycetota; class Actinomycetes; order Kitasatosporales; family Streptomycetaceae; genus Streptomyces; species Streptomyces sp. BE303. Next base: position 46,406 of record NZ_JAQYWZ010000895.1, on the reverse strand, counting down.
AGTAGTCGCTGATCCGGCCCTTGGTCCAGCGGTACCTGCGGCGGCTCGCCAGCCCCATCGGGTTGGCGTGGGTCGCCGCGAAGAACGGTTCGGCGGCGGGGGAGCGCCAGTCGATCAGCAGCCGGCGGCCCGTGCTGTCGGTGAGGCCGAGCCGCCCGACGTACAGGGGCTCGGAGTCGTCCGCGCCGACGATGTGGCCGAGGCACAGGTCCAGGCCGAAGCGGCGCAGGGTGCGCAGGCGGTCGGTCAGCCGGTGGACCTCGATGTCCCGGTCCATCGCCTCCCGGCCGATTCCGCCGGGCGCCCGGCGGACGGTGTCGAGGTTGTCGGACAGTTCCGCGATGGCCTGTTCGAGGCTGACCCCGATGTCCTCGAAGTGCTGCTCGTCGCGGCCGATGAGCGCCGGGTCGGCCTTGGCGGCCAGGCGGTCGGGGAGGTCGAAGGCGCTGATGGTCAGGGGGTTCATGTCAGCGGCTCCGATCCGGGGTCGCTCCGGCGGGGACCGGCGACCCGCAGGGCCGCGCCCCGGTCACCCGCTGCCGGGGCGTACGGCCCGCCCCCGGTTCGACGGCGTCGCACGACCTGTAGACCGACAAAAGCACACGCACTAGGTGAATCTCCCAATCCCCGCTGGTTATGGCCTTGCCGAGCGATTCTGCGGCATGACGGGGGCCTTGCCGCAAGCCCCCCGGTCCGCTATAGGTTAAGAGTGGCGAGGGACGACCGTTTCCCTCGCCTTTCGTGCTTCCCGGGCGCGGCCGGGTTCTCAGGCGCGGCCGGCGGCGAGTCCGACCTGCTCCAGTGCCGCCGTGAAGCCCGTGTGCCAGCCCTCGGGCGACGCACCGGGGGACGGGGCGGGGGCGGGCCGTTCGAGCGCGGCGAGGGCGCAGCGGACCACGTCGGCGGGGCGGGCCGAGGTGACGTCGGCGTGGCCGAGTTCCAGTTCGTGCTGGAGGTTGTCCCGGCCGTGGCCCTGGACGACGTCCAGCAGCAGGAGCCGGCGGCCCAGTGCGCGGGCCTCGCTGCAGGTGTCACCGGAGCTGGTCACCACCAGGTCGGCGGCGGCCATCAGGGCCGGGATCCGGTCGGTGTGGCCGAAGACGTGCAGGCGCGGGCGCCGGCCGGCGGCGTGGCGCAGGCGGTCCTCCAGCTCGGCGTTGCGGCCGGCCACGGCGAGCACGTGCGGCCCGGCGTCGGCGAGCGCGGGGGCGGTCCGGGCGAGCGGGCCGAGCCCCCAGGCGCCGGACATCAGCAGGACGCACCGCGCACCCGGCGGCACCCCGAACGCGGCGCGGGCCTCGGCGCGGGACGGCGGGCGGTAGAACGGTCCGCGCAGCGGCGCGGGCAGAACGGTGACCGGTGCCTCCGGCCGGTACCGGCGGACCGCGGCCGCGGCGACCTCCGAGGTGACCAGGAAGCGGTCGGTGCCGTCCTGGACCCAGAGCCGGTGCGGCGTGACGTCCGTGCAGAGCACCAGGTGGCGGAAGCCGGGGGCGTCGCGGTCCGCCCGCAGCCGGTTGACGGCCGAGGTCGCCGTGGCGAAGACCGACACCACCAGCTCCGGCGGCTGCTCGGCGACCAGCGCGCGCAGCGCCGGTACGAGCCGGGACCGCGCCGCGGCGTCGGCGAGCAGGGCGATCCGCGCGCCGGGGCGCAGCGCGGAGAAGTGGAACGCGTCGTAGACGCCGGGCAGGTCGAGCAGCCGGCGGAAGACCGCCTCGCCGGCGGCGCCCGCGCGCTGCCCGAGCAGGGCCATCGCGTCGACCGTGCGGGTGGTCCAGCCGCCGGCCTCCAGGGTGTCCGCGCAGGCCCGGGCCATCACGTCGTGGCCCTGGCCGAGGGAGCCCGACACCAGCAGCGCGTGCGGCACCGCGCGTCCCGCCTCAGGCGCCGCTGCGCGGGCCGGGGCCGGGAGGGGTGCCCGGTGCGGAGGTTTCGGCCCGGTACCAGTCCGCGTACCGCTGCACGCCGTCGGTGAAGTTGGTCCGCGGGGACCAGCCCAGCAGCCGCTTGGCCTGCGCCGCAGAGATGCGGCGCCCGGCGTAGTCGGCGGTCCGCGCCTCGATGTGCTCGACGGTGACCGGCCCGAGCAGCTGGTCGACCGTGTCGGCGATTTCCCGGACCGAGATCGCCGTGGAGCCCTCCAGGGCGAAGGTCTGGTCCTCGGCCTCGGGGGAGAGTGCGCGGACGTGGGCCTCGGCGAGGTCCTCGACGTAGACGAAGTTGCGGCCCTGCCTGCCGTCCCCGGCGATGGTGATCGGCCGCCCGGCGAGCGCGGCCTGCACGAACCGGGCGACGACCAGCTCGTCGCGCATGCGGGGCCCGTACGGGATGCCGTACCGGAGGATGGTGAAGTGCCGCCCGTACAGCTCGCGGTAGCTGTGCACGAGCATCTCGGCGGCCAGCTTGGTCGCGACGTACAGGTGCCCGCAGTGGTCGAGCTCGATCGGCACGTGCTCGTCGAGTTCCTGTTCGGAGCTGTCCATCCGGTCGTCGGTGAGGGCGGCGCCGTAGACCCAGACGGTGCTCGCCAGGACCGTCCGGCTGAGGCCGCTGCGGCGGGCCGCCTCCAGGACGGTCGCGGTCCCGTCGATGTTGGCCCGCACGGCGCCGACCGGGTCGGCGGCGACCCGCTCGACGTCGGCCTGCGCGGCCAGGTGGAAGACCACCTCGCAGCCGTCCAGCGCGTCGGTCAGGGCGGGCAGGTCGAGGACGTCGATGCCGGCGTGGTCGGCGTCGGGGTTGGGGTACCTGTCGGTGGTGTCGACCGCGAGCACCTCGTGCCCGGCGGCCAGGAGCCGGTCCACCACGTGTGAGCCGATGAATCCGCATCCTCCGGTGACGGCTACGCGCACGGTTCTGTCTCCTTGTCCTGGCTCTTGTCCTGGCGCGGTCCCGGCCCTGCGGGTCCGGGCGTCATCCCGCGAGCCGGCGGTGGACGGCCGAGACCGCCTCGATCACCAGGTCGGTCTCGTCCTCGGTCATGTCGGAGTGCACCGGCAGGCAGACCTGCCGGGCGCAGACGTCCTCGGCGACCGGCAGCGCGGCCCGCCGGTACGGGGCCAGCACCGGTTGCAGGTGCAGCGGCAGGTCGTAGACCTCGCCGGAGAGCCGTACGTCGTACTCCTCGGCGACGGCCCGCTTGAAGGCGGCCCGGTCGATGCCGGGCGGCAGCAGCGCGACGTACTTGTAGTAGTTGCCGCGGCACCCGGCCGGTTCGGTGACCGGCCGCAGGCCGTCCGGCCCGGCGAACGCGGCGTCGTACCGCTGGGCGACCCGGCGCCTGGTCTCCACGAACTCCTTGAGCCGGCGCAGGTGCACCGTGCCGACGGCGGCGTTCAGCTCGCTCATCCGCCAGGACGCGCCGAGCCGGACGTGGTGGTTGGTGGTGAACGAGCCCTTGCCCTGGTCGCGGTGGATGCGGGCCTCGTCGCGCAGTTCGGCGGACTCGGTGAGGATCATGCCCCCCTCGCCGCTGGTCGTGACCTTGGTCGGGTAGAACGAGAACGCGCCGGCCAGGCCGAAGGTGCCGGCGGCTCGCCCCTGGAAGCTGCTGCCGTGCGCGTGGGCGGCGTCCTCGACCAGCGGGATGCCCCGCGCGTCGCAGATCGCGCGCAGCGCGTCCACCTCGGGGGTGATCAGCCCGCCGATGTGGACGAGGACGACGGCCGCGGTGTCGGGGGTGAGCGCGGCCTCCAGCGCGGCGGGGCCGAGCGCGAGGGTGGCCGGGTCGACGTCGGCGAAGACCGGTCGGCCGCCGGCGTGCAGTACGGCGCCGGCCGTCGCGTAGAAGGTGACGGCCGGGACGACCACGTCGCGGTCGCGGACGTCCACGGTGCGCAGGACCACCTCCAGCGCGGCGGTGCCGCTGGCGACGGCCACCGCGTGCGGGGCGCCGTGCTCGGCGGCGAAGGACTGCTCGAAGCGTTCGGTCCAGGGACCGAGGGTGAGCGCGCCGGTGGCGAGCATGTCGTCGACCGCGTCCGCGACGGCTGCGCGGTCGTTCTCGTCGAACACGATGCGAGCGGCGGGAACGCCCATGGGCCACCTCCGGCAGCAGGATGAGCACGTCATCGACCTGGTCTGGTCTGGTCTGGTCCGGGCCGTCCGGTCGGCGGCCGGCCAGGCACATCACGCTACTTCGCCGGCCCGGCCCCGGCCCGTTGTCGCCCCCGCCCGGGTGACGGCACGGCCGGGCGCCGGGCGGGGCCGGTGGCGCGGGAGCGGCGCGGGGCCGTGTGCGGGGGTGCGTACGGGGGCGGTGCGGCGTCGCGGGAGCCCCGGCCTCAGGTCGGAGACGCCCGGGCCGCCGTGCCGGCCTCGCACTACGCCGTCCGGGTCGGGCTGATGCGTCCGCAGTAGTCCGGAATGCCTGCGCAGGGGCGACGACGACGAGACGCCCTCCACCGGAGGATTGGCCGTGTTCCGGGCGCCCCGGCCCGCCGGCCGGGCCGGTCGCCCCCGGACGAGCACCTGACGAGAAGCCCCGCACAGGACGACACCCGCCCGGGACCCGGTCCCGGCCGGTACGGCGCCCGTCCGGGACCCGCCCGCACGCCACCCCGAAGGAGTCCGCTCACCCGTGGCCACATTCCTCTACCGCCTGGGCCGATGGTCCTTCCTCCGGCGCCGCCTGGTGACCCTGCTGTGGGTCGCCCTGCTGGCCGCCGTGGGAGTGCTGGCCACCAAGGCCCCGGCCGCCCCGGACGACGGCTTCTCCATGCCCGGCACCGAGGCGCAGAAGGCCTTCGACCTCATGGACGAGCGCTTCCCCGGCGCCGCGGCCGAGGGTGCCTCGGCCCGGATCGTCTTCGTGGCGCCGTCCGGGCAGAAGATCACCGCCGCCCCCAACCAGCAGGCGGTCGAGCGGACGGTCGCCGAACTCGCCGGCACCGAGCAGGTCACCGGCGCGGTCGGCCCGTTCCAGGCCGGTGCGGTCTCCAAGGACGGCACCACCGCCTACGCGACGATCAGCTACAGCGAGAAGCCGGGGAAGGTCGCCGAGACCGCCACCGACCGGCTGGAACAGGCCGCCCAGCACGGGCGCGACGCCGGGCTCACGGTCGACGTCGGCGGCACCGCGCTGATGCCCGGCCCCGAGGCGGGCGGCTCCACCGAGGCCATCGGCATGGCGATGTCCGCGGTCGTCCTGGTGATCACCTTCGGCTCGCTCCTCGCCGCCGGACTGCCGCTGCTCACCGCCCTGGTCGGGGTCGGGCTCGGGATAGCCCTGATCACCGCGCTCGGCAGCACGCTCGGCCTCTCCACCACCACCAGCACGCTCGCGATGATGCTCGGCCTCGCGGTCGGCATCGACTACGCGGTCTTCATCGTCTCCCGCTACCGGGCGGAGCTCCTGGAGGGCCACGAGCCGGAGGAGGCCGCCGGCCGGGCGGTCGGCACGGCCGGGTCCGCCGTGGTCTTCGCCGGACTCACCGTGGTGATCGCGCTCGCCGGGCTCTCCGTGGTCGGCATCCCGATCCTCGCCAAGATGGGCATGGCGGCGGCCGGCACCGTCGTGATCGCCGTCCTGGTCGCACTCGTCCTCGTCCCGGCGCTGCTCGGCTTCCTCGGCCGTCGGGTGCTGTCCAGGAAGGACCGCGCCGGCTCCCGTCCGGGCGCGCGCCCCGGCTCGCGCTTCGGTGCCCGCTCCCGCTCCCGGGGCCGCCGCGCGGCCGGCGCCGAAGGACCGGACACGGTCCACGGACCCGGCGCCGCCGGGCCGCGCGACAACGGCGGCACCCGCTGGGCCCGCTACGTGCTGCGCCGCCCGGTCGCCGTCCTGGTCGGCGCGGTGGTCGGCCTGGGCATCCTGGCGGTGCCCGCGCTGGACCTGCGGCTGGGCCTGCCGGGCGACGAGGCCAAGCCCACCTCCACCACCCAGCGGCGTGCCTACGACCACCTCTCCGCCGGCTTCGGCCCGGGCTTCAACGGCCCGCTGACCCTGCTGGTCGACGTCAAGGGCGCGCCCGACCCCAAGGCCGCGGCCGAGCAGGTCGGCAAGACCGTCGCCGCCCTGCCGGGCCTGGTCAGCGTCTCGCCGCCGGTGTTCAACAAGGCCGGTGACACGGCCCTGGTCAACGCCGTGCCGGCCACCGGCCCGAGCGCCGCCGAGACCACCGCCCTGGTCAACGACATCCGGGACCGGGCCCCCGACCTGAAGGCCGCCACCGGCGCGACCGTCCTGGTCAGCGGACCCACCGCGATGAACATCGACGTCTCGCAGAAGCTCACCGACGCGCTGGTGCCCTACCTCGCGGTCGTGGTCGGCCTCGCCGTCCTGCTCCTCCTGGTCGTCTTCCGCTCGGTGCTCGTCCCGGTCAAGGCCGCGCTCGGGTTCCTGCTCTCGGTGGCCGCCGCGCTCGGCGCCGTCGTGGCGGTCTTCCAGTGGGGCTGGCTCGCCGAGCTGATCGGGGTCGAGCAGACCGGCCCGGTGATGAGCATGATGCCGATCTTCATGGTCGGTGTGGTCTTCGGCCTGGCCATGGACTACGAGGTGTTCCTGGTCACCCGGATCCGGGAGGCCTACGTCCACGGTGAGGAGCCCGGCCAGGCCGTGGTCACCGGCTTCCGCCACAACGCCCGGGTGGTGACCGCCGCCGCGCTCATCATGATCAGCGTCTTCGCCGGATTCATCGGCATGGACGAGTCGATGATCAAGATGATGGGCTTCGGCCTGGCCGCCGCCGTCGCCTTCGACGCCTTCGTGGTCCGGATGGCGATCGTGCCGGCCGCCCTCGCCCTGCTCGGCCGCCGGGCCTGGTGGCTGCCGCGCCCGCTGGAGCGGATCCTGCCCGACATCGACGTCGAGGGAGCCCGGCTCCAGAGCCCGCCGCCGGTCCCGCGCTCCGGGTCCTGGCCCGAGCCCGGGGGCGAGGCCGGGGACGACAGCGGTGCCGGGGACGACAGCGGTGCCGGGCAGGGCCGGCACTCCGTGCGGGTCTAGCGCGTCCGTCCCGTCCGTCGCGTCGGCCCCGTCGTGGGGCCCCCGGCCGGCCGGGGGGCCCTCCGCGGCCGGCCCCCCGGCGGCCCCCGGCCCCGGGGGCGCCCCCGCCGGACCCGGGGGGGGCGGGCACCCCCCCGGGGGGGCGGGGCGCCCCGGGGGGGCCCCGGGGGGTGGGGGGGGCCCCCGCCGGGGCCGCGTCCCGGGCCGTCCGGGGCGCTCCGGACGGCCCGGGACGGCCCGGGTGTCACCGGTCTCACAGGCGGGAGGCCGCCCCGGCCTCCGTTCCGACGGCCCGACCGGTCAAACTGGTACGAACCACGCCGTCGAACCGCGCCACCGAAACCGCCACGCCCGCCCCACCCGACGCAACCGCCCCACCCGCCCCACCGCCTCCGCGCGACGTACCGAACTGGCACCCCCGGCCGGGGGAGCCGCCAGGGCACCCCCGGACCTGGAGATGCGAGCATGACCGACACCTGGCTGCGCCGGGCCCGCCGCTACCCCCGCCTGCTCGACGCGCTGCTCACGCTCGGGCTGCTCGTCGTCACCGCCGGGTCGACCATGACCGACCGCTTCGGCAACCACCTGGAGCCCGATCCGGCCGCCCTCACCCTGGCCGTCCTCTCCAGCGCCGCCGTCCTCGCCCACCGGCGCCGCCCCTGGGCGGTCCTCGCGGCGACCCTCGTCGGCGGCCTGGCGATCTGCTTCACCGTGGTCCAGCTCACCCCTGGCCTGATCGCCCCGCTCGTGGCCGCGCTGTACTTCGTCGCGGTGCACACCGACCGCACCACCGCCCGGATCGCCACCGGCGTGGTGGTCGTGCTGGTCACCATCGTCACCGCGATCAACGAGCCCGACGGGCCGATCGGGGCCAAGATCGGCGTCGTCTCCTGGATCCTGCTGCCCGGCGCCCTCGGCGACTCCGTCCGCAACCGCCGCGCCCACCTCGCCGCCATCGAGGAACGCGCCGAACGCGCCGAACGCACCCGCGAGGAGGAGGCCCGCCGCCGGGTCGCCGACGAGCGGATCCGGATCGCCCGCGACCTGCACGACGTGGTCGCCCACCACATCGCCCTCGCCAACGCGCAGGCCGGCATCGCCGTCCACCTCCTCGACCGGCACCCCGCCCAGGCCCGCGAGATGCTCAGCCACCTCACCGACGCCACCGGCTCCGCGCTGCGCGAGCTCAAGGCCACGGTCGGACTGCTGCGCCGCGCCGACGACCCCGAGGCCCCGCTCGAACCCGCCCCCGGCCTCGGCCGGCTGCCCGATCTGCTCGACTCCTTCGAACGCGCCGGCCTGCCGGTCCGGCTCACCGTCGAGGGCGAGCCGCAGCCGCTCTCCCCGGGCGTCGACCTGACCGCCTACCGGATCCTCCAGGAGTCCCTGACCAACGTGGCCAAACACGCCACCGGCACCGCCGCCGCCGTCACCCTGACGTACACGGGCAGCCGGGTCCTGGTCGCCGTCGCCAACGACCGGCCCGCCGCCCGCCCCCGCCCCACCGGGCCGGCCGGCTACGGCCTGATCGGCTTGCGGGAGCGCGCCTCCGCCGTCGGCGGCCGGCTCACCGCCGACCACCGCCCCGGCGGCGGCTTCCTGGTCTCCGCCGAACTGCCCCTGCGCACCGCCGCCGCCCGAGAGGACAAGGATCCCCGATGACCATTCGCGTGCTGCTCGCCGACGACCAGGCGCTCCTGCGCGGAGCCTTCCGCGTGCTGATCGACGCCGAGGACGACATGGAGGTGGTCGGTGAGGCCGCCGACGGCCGGGAGGCGGTCGAGCTGGCCAGGTCCACCCGCCCCGACGTCGTCCTGATGGACATCCGGATGCCCGGCGTCGACGGGCTCTCCGCCACCGCCGCGATCTGCGGCGACCCGGACCTCGCGGGCACCCGCGTGCTCATCCTCACCACCTTCGAGATCGACGAGTACGTCGCCCAGGCCCTGCGCGCCGGGGCCGGCGGCTTCCTCGGCAAGGACGCCGAACCGACGGAGCTGCTCGGCGCCCTGCGCCGGGTCGCGGCCGGCGACCCGCTGCTCTCCGCCGCCGCCACCCGCGCCGTGATCGAGCAGCTCCTCGCGCACCCCGACCCGGCCCGCGCCCCCGCGGGCGTGCCCGAGCGCCTCGCCGCCCTGACCGCCCGCGAGCGCGAGGTGATGGCGATGGCCGCCACCGGTCTCACCAACGAGGAGATCGCGGCCCGGATGTTCGTCAGCCCCTTCACCGTCCGCACCCACGTCCACCGGGCGATGTCCAAGGTGGAGGCCCGCGACCGGGCCCAACTCGTCGCCCTCGCCTACCAGTCCGGCCTCGTGCAGAGCCCCCGCCAGGCCCCCTGACACCACCCGGGCGGCCCGGGCCGGCGCCGCCGGGCGTCCCGCCGGGCCGGTCGCCGCGTGCGCGGGTGTTCGCCGAACACCGCTGAAGGGCACGGGTGTTCGAGCCGCCGCCGCCGACGTGCAGTGGTCCGTCCGGCGGGTCGGGTCGTCGTTCGCAAAGGGTCGGCCCCGGGCCGGGGCGCCGGCCCTCGGCACCTTCGTTCCGGGGGGCGTACGTATGCGGAAGGGGCGCGTACCGCCGGGAACGCAACTACTCGTCGAGGTCGGTGCGGTGTGCGCGGGGCCTCGCGCCCCAGCGTGCCGGGCCCGGGGCCGCGCTCTGCCGTCCGAGGTAACAGGATGTTTACCGGATCGGCACGATCCGTGCTCGGTATGCGCTTTTGCCTTCCCCATACCCGTGTTTTACTTCGTCTTGACGCGGCATCAGGTCACCGGGGGGACACCGAGGGTCATCGACGCGCGGCTGTTCGGCGCGCCGTGCCACGGCCCGTACCCGTCCGTCCACCGGAGACGTCTGGTTCCGACGTGCCTGCCCGTCCACCGCCCCTCCCGGCCGAGGCCGAGGGGGTCACCGAAGGAGGCATCCACCCTCATGGAACCGCTCATCGACAGGGCCCGGGCGTTCCCGCAGCGTGCGGGAGACACCGGCCGGGAGCTCACCGGCCTCGCGGCCGGCCAGACCCCGCAGGCCCTCTTCATCACCTGCTCCGACTCGCGCGTGGTCCCCACGCTGATCACCAACGCGGACCCCGGCGACCTCTTCGAGCTCCGCACCGCCGGCAACATCGTCCCGGTCTACCGGGCCGACGGCTCCTCGGGCGAGACCGCCACCATCGAGTACGCGGTCGAAGTGCTCGGCGTCCGCGACATCGTCGTCTGCGGGCACTCGCACTGCGGCGCGGTCGGAGCCGTGGTCCGCGGCGAGGACCTCAGCGTGGTGCCCGCCGTCCGCGCCTGGCTGCGCCACGCCGACCACGAGGTGCTCCGCGCGGACGAGGCCGACGTGTTCGACCCGACCGTGGCCGGGCCGGTACAGCGCCACGTCCTCACCCAGCTCGACCGGCTGCGCGGCTACCCCGCCGTCGCCCGGCGGCTGGTCGAGGGCGAGATCAGACTCCACGGCTGGTTCTACGAGATCCACACCGGCCTGGTGCTCGCGCACCGGGCGGACGCCGGCCTCTTCCTCCCGCTTTGAGGCCGGTTCCGCGCGACGGCCCGCAGCAGGACCGTCCGCGTCCGCGCGGCCCGGGGCCCCGTGCTTCGTCTGCGCACCCCTCGCTCCCGCACCGCTCGCGGCCGTACGGCCCGCAGGGCCGTCGTCCGCACCGCCACCGTCCCCACACCACAACTCTCCCGAGGACCCGATGACTCGTCGTCCCGCCCTTCGGCTGAGCACTCTGCGCTCCGACTTCGCCGCTTCCCTCGTCGTCTTCCTGGTCGCCCTCCCGCTCTGCGTGGGCGTCGCCGTCGCCTCCGGGGTGCCGGCCGAACTGGGGCTGGTCACCGGCATCGTCGGTGGCCTGGTCACCGGGCTGATGCCCGGCAGCAGCCTCCAGGTGTCCGGCCCCGCCGCGGGCCTGACCGTGCTGGTGTTCGCCGCCGTCCAGGAACACGGCCTCGCGACCCTCGGTGTGATCACCGCGGTCGCCGGCCTCCTCCAGCTCGCCATGGGAGCGGCCCGCCTCGGCCGGCTGTTCCGGGCGATCTCCGTCTCGGTCGTCCAGGGCATGCTCGCCGGGATCGGCCTCGTCCTGATCGCCGGTCAGCTCTACGCGCTGGCCGACGCGAAGGGCCCCTCCGGCGGGCCCGCGAAGCTGGCCGGACTGCCGGGCCTGGTCGCCGACGTCGCCGGCAGCCCGCGCGGGCTCGCCGCCGCCGCGGTCGGCGCCGGAACGGTGGCGATCCTGCTGCTCTGGCCGCGGCTGCCCGCCAGGGTCCGGGTGGTCCCGGCGCCGCTCGTGGCCGTGGCCGCCGCCACGGCGGTCACCGCGCTGTTCGACCTCCCGGTCGCCCGGATCGAGGTGGCCGGCCTGGGCGGGGTGATCGACCTGCCCGGCGTCTCCGACCTCGCCGCGCTCGGCAGCCTCGGAGTGCTGGGCACGGCCTTCACGTTCGCGCTGATCGCCTCCGCCGAGAGCCTGTTCAGTGCGGCGGCCGTCGACCGTCTGCACGACGGCCCGCGCACCGACTACGATCGCGAGCTGCTCGCCCAGGGGGTCGGCAACACCCTCTGCGGCGTGCTGGGTGCGCTCCCGATGACGGCGGTGATCGTCCGCAGCGCCGCCAACGTCCAGGCCGGCGCCAGGACGAAGGCCTCCCGGGTGCTGCACGGGGTCTGGCTGCTGCTCTTCGCCGCGCTGATCCCCGCCGCGCTGTCGGCGATCCCGCTCGCCGCGCTGGCCGGGGTACTGGTGCACGCGGGCGCCAAGCTGGTGCCGGTCCGCTCCCTCCGCCCGCTCTGGCGGGCCGACCGCGGCGAGGCGGTGATCCTGGCCGTCACGGCCGTGGCGATCGTGGTCACCAACCTGCTGGAAGGGGTGCTGCTCGGCCTGCTCCTCGCGGTGCTGAAGAGCGCCTGGGACACCTCGCACCTCCAGGTGACGGTCGCCGACCTCTCCGACGGCGAGGAGATCCAGGTGGTGCTGCACGGCAACGCCACGTTCCTGCGGCTGCCGCGTCTGATGGAGACCCTGGAACGGCTGCCCGCGGGCCGCCCGGTCCGGCTCGACCTGTCCGGTGTGCGCCACCTCGACCACGCCTGTCGCAGCGCGCTGGAGCTCTGGCAGGAGCGCCACAACCGCAGTGGGTCGGCCGAGTTGGTGGGTCTCCCGGCTTCGGCCTGACGGAGTCCGACGGCGTCCGGCACGGCCCGACCCGGTCTGACGGGACGGCGGCGGGGGCGGGGACGGCCGGTGGTCCGGCCCGCCCGCCCCCGCCGCCCCGCCCGCGTCTCACTCCTCCACGCCGAGCGCGGCCAGCAGCTCACCGCGCAGCTCACCGCGGCCCTTCACGTGCCCGCCGCCCGCCGTACCGCCCGCCGTACCTGCCGACGGCCGCAGGTCGTGCGAGATCCGGCCGTCGGTCAGGACCAGGACCCGGTCGGCGAGCGCCAGCGCCTCGTCGATGTCGTGGGTGACGAGGAGCACGCACGGCCGGTACCGGGCGCAGAGCCGCCGCAGCAGGGCGTGCATCCGCAGCCGGGTGAGCGCGTCCAGGGCGCCGAACGGCTCGTCCAGCAGCAGGAGTTCGGGCTGCCGGACGAGGGCGCGGGCGAGCGCCGCCCGCTGGGCCTCGCCCCCGGACAGTACGGCCGGCCAGTCCCGCTCGCGGCCGGCCAGGCCGACCTCGGCGAGGACGGTCCGTCCGGTCTCCCCGGCGTCCGGACCGGTGAGACCGAGCACCACGTTCTCCAGGACGCGTTCCCAGGGCAGCAGCCGGGCGTCCTGGAACACCACCGAGACGCGCTCCGGGACGTCCGCCGTCCCGGAACCGGTCGCACCGGGGGTGTCGCCGCGGCCGGCGCCGCCGCGGCGACCGGCCCGGCGGCCGTCCTCGTACCCGTCCAGCCGGCCGAGGGCCCGCAGGAGGGTCGACTTCCCGGAGCCGCTGTGGCCGAGCAGCGCGGTGAACTCGCCGGGTGCGAGGTCGAGGTCGACGCCGTCCAGGACGGTCCGGCCGCCGAACGAGCGGGTGAGCCCGCGCAGCCGGACGGCGGGACCGTCCGTCGCGCCGACGGGGTCCGCACCGGTGAAGGTGTCGGCGGTCAGGCCAGGGTGCGGCGCCATGCCAGCGCCCTCCTTTCGAACAGGCGGACCAGGGTGTCCGAGAGCAGGCCGAGCAGGCCGTAGACGACCAGGCCGACCACGATGACGTCGGTGCGGCCGAAGGTGCGGGCCTGGGTCATCAGGTAGCCGATGCCGCTGGAGGCGTTGATCTGTTCGCTGACCACCAGCACCAGCCAGGAGATCGTGACCGACATCCGCAGCCCGGTGAAGAAGCCCGGTGCGGCCCCCGGCAGGGCGATCCGCCGCAGGAACCCGGCCGGCGTCAGGTCGACGGTCCGGGCCAGCTCCGCGTACCGGGGGTCCAGGCCGGTCAGCGCGGCGTGGGTGTTGAGGTAGACCGGGACGAGGGTGCCCAGGGCCACCAGGATCACCTTGACCTCCTCGCCGATGCCGAACCAGATGATGGCCAGGGGCACCAGCGCGAGGATCGGCAGGGAGCGGACCAGTTGCACCGTTCCGTCGATCAGCGCCTCGCCGATCCGGCTGAGCCCGGCGGCCAGCGCGAGCAGCAGTCCGGCGGCGACCCCGAAACCGAGGCCGAGGGCGGCCCGCCGGAGCGAGACCAGCAGGTGCTCCTGGAGCTCGCCGCTGCGGGCCAGGTCGCCGAAGGCGGCGGCGACGTCGGCCGGCGGGGCGAGGGTCTGCGGGTCGAGCAGCCCGGTGGCCGAGGCCACCCACCAGAGGGCGAGCAGCAGGACCGGTCCGAGGGCGCGCGCGAACGGGATCCGGCGGCGCGGGCGGCCCACCGGTCGGTGGGTGCGGCGGGGCCTGCCGGACCGGCCGGGGGCCCGGGGTCGGGCGGGAGCGGACGGGGTTGAGACGGTCACGATGGTCCTCTCGGGGGAGCGCCGGTCGTCGCTCAGCCGGCCAGGGCCTGGCGCTGGACGGCCTCGAAGCGGCGGTCGAACTCGCCCGACACGTCGAGCTTCCCGGGGAGCGCCCCGGCGGCCGTGAGCAGGTCGGCGATGGCCTGGTGGTCGGTGAGGGCCTGCTCGTAGGAGGGGAACGCGGCGGTGCCGGTGTTGCGGAAGATCTGGCTCCCGGTGGCGGCCGGGATGTTCTGCTTCCTCACGTAGTACTGCTCCACCCACTCCGCCTCGTTGGCGTTCTGCCAGGTCAGCGCCTTGGTCCAGCGGGCGGTCAGGTCGGCCAGCGCGGCAGCCCGCGCCGGGTCCTTGAGGGTCTTGCCGGGGGTGATGAGCAGCAGCAGGCCGCTGGTGAGGTCCTTGTCGTCGGTGATCTCGTGGGCGCCCTTCTCGGCGTTGGGCAGCAGGTACTTGGAGGCGAGCGGCTCGGTGAGCGCCGCCGCGTCGATCTGGCCGCTCTGCAGGGCGGCGGGGATGTCCAGGACCTGGAGGTTGACGAGGGTGACGTCGGTGGTCTTCAGCCCGGCGCGCTTGAGTGCGTTGAGGACGGCGGGCTGGAAGGTGGTGCCCTCGGTGTAGGCGATCTTCTTGCCCTTGAGTTCGGCGACGGTCCTGGCCGGGTTGCCGGGTGAGGTGACGAGGTGGACGGCGGAGCGGCTGGTCTGGGCGACGCCGACCACCTTGACGTCCTGTTGGGCGGCCTGGGCGAAGATGGCGGGCGTCTCGGCGACGATCCCGAGGTCGAGCGAGCCGGCCCGGAAGGCCTCCAGGATCGCCGGGCCGCCCTGGAAGGCGCTGTAGCCGAGCTTGTACGCGGTTCCCTGGTCCTGTCCGGAGGCCTTGAGCAGGACCTCCAACTGGGCGTTCTGGTCACCGATCCGCAGGTCGGTGCCGGCCGGGACGCTGGTCGGCAGCGGTTCCTGCGGGGCGGGCGCGGCGCCGGCGGCGGAGCCGGTGGTCCGACCGTTGGAGGCGCAGGCGGTCAGGGCGAGTGCGGCGACGGCGAGTGCGGCGGCGAGGCGACGGGGGCGGTGCATGGGTGGAACTCCTCTGTCAGTGCGATGGGTTGGCGCGGGTTCAGGCCGCGAAGCCTGGTGGTCCCGGACCGAGTAGCCGTACCGGGTGCCGCGGGCGGCGCCGCCGTCGGCGGGGAAGGCGGGCGAGACGGGGGCGGCGGGGGCGGCGTGGGCCGGCGGTTGGGCGGTGAGGACGAGCGGGGTGGAGGCGATCAGGGTCGCGGCGCGCGGGAGCAGCGGTCGGCGGCGGGGTGTCGGCGCCGGCATGGGGATCGGTCCTTCGGTGGGACGGGCCCCGGCCGGGTGCCCGTGGTCACGGGCGGGCGGCAGGCGGCGGGGACGGCGAGGACAGCGGTACGGGCGGCACCGGCGCCGCGGGCGGGTCGAGCGGCGGGCCGGCGAGGTCCCCGGGACATCGGGCGGGCGCCGGGCGGAGCGCGTCCAGCGCGCCCCGTACCGTTCCGCCGGCCGCCGCCAGCGCGGCCCGGGCGGCGGCGGGGGCCGCGTCGGCGAGCAGCACCACGAGGGCGGGCTTCAGTTCGCCGTCGGTGGCGGCCAGTGCGGACCGGCAGGCCTCCGGCCCGGCGCCGGAGGCCTGGGCCAGGAGCGTGAGCTTCCGTGCGGCGAGCTTCCGGTTCCCCGCGGCGACGTCCGTCATCAGGTTGGACCAGGTGCGGCCGAGACGGACCATCACCGCCGTCGAGAAGCCGTGCAGGACGAGCTTCTGTGCGGTGCCCGCCTTCATCCGGGTCGAACCGGTGATGACCTCGGGGCCCGACTCCACGCAGACGTGGAGGTCGGCGAAGTCGGCGAGCGGCGCCTCGGGGTCGGCGCTCACCAGCACCGTGAGCGCGCCGGCGGCGCGGGCCGCGTGCAGGGCGCCCGCCACGTACGGGGTCCGGCCGCTGGCGGCGAGGCCGAGCACGACGTCCCCGGCCGCCGCCTCCGCGAGCGCGGCCCGGCCGGCCTCCTCGCTGTCCTCGGCGCCCTCCGCGGCCCTGGTGAGCGCGGCCGGGCCGCCTGCCAGGTGGACCCGCACCCGGCCGGGCTCCAGCCCGTAGGTGGGCGGCAGTTCGGCCGCGTCCAGGGTGGCGTACCGGCCGGAGGAGCCGGCGCCGACGTAGTGCACGGTGCGGCCGGACCGCAGCGCGTCCACGGCGGCGTCCACGGCGCGGGCCAGGGCGGGCAGCGCGGTGGCCACGGCGGTGGGCACGGTGGCGTCCTCGGCGTTGATCAGCCGCAGGACGCCCAGCGCGTCCAGTCGGTCGATGCCGGTGCTGCGCGGGTTGCGCGCCTCGGTGGGCGGCAGGTGGTGCACGGGTGCTCCCGGGGTGGTGCGGGGACGGGGAAACGTGGGGACGGATCGGACGGAGGGGAGGTGGGACGCGCCTGACCGGGACGGGTCCGACCGGGGCGTGCCGGGTCGGGGCGGCTCTGCGTCGGGGCGGCTCTGCCCGGGGCGGGGTGGAGCCGGGCGGGGAGCGAGGTGCGGTCGGATCGAGGACCCGGGCGTTCCGGGCCGGCGCCGCTCAGGCGAGGGCGTCGGTGAGCGCGCGCCGCCCCGGTCCGTCCAGGCCCTCGCCGGGGAAGAGGCAGAGGTCCCCGCCCGCGGAGGCGTCGAGTGCGTGGTGCAGGGCCGCCCGGAACCCGGCGGTGGTGACCGGCGGACCCCAGTCGGCGCCCCGGGCGAGCGCGGCCGACGAGGTGGTCTGCACCATCGGCACCACGGCCGTCCCCGGCGAGCCGCCGGCCTCGGCCCGGACCGCCCGGGCGACCGCGCCGGCCGCCGCCCCGGCGCACCGCTCCGCCAGCCGCTCGCCGTGGACCGGGTCGGTCGGGACCAGGCCGGTGTACCACTCGCGTTGCTGCCACGGCCGTCCGTCGCCGGACACCGGCCGGAGGTCGGGTCGGCGGCGTTCGGCGGGTTCGGCGTGGTCGCTCAGGCAGGCCACGCTGCCGACCAGCCGGAGTCCGGCCGCGTGGCAGGCGGCGGACAGGGCGGGCGTGGCGGCGTCCGCCTTGGTGATCAGGGTGGTGAGGCCGGTGGCCGCCAGTCCGTCGAGCAGGCGCGCCCGGCCGTCCGGGTCGGCGGCGGCGAGCGTGCGGTCGAAGACGTACGCGCCGCGCAACGGCGGGGGTGCCGGGTCCGCCGGGGACGCCGCCGGCTCGGACGCGGGTGACGGCGCCGGTGACGGTGCGGGCGGTGACGGTGGGGCGGGCAGGGGGGCGGGCAGGGGTGCGGGGGGAACGGCCGGGGCAGGCACGGGTGATCCTCGGTGGGGCGGGTGCGTGGGCGCGCGGCGGCGGTGGGCCGGTGCGGCGCGGGGCGTCAGCGAAGCGGTGCGACGGCCGGACAGGCGGCGGTGGTGACGCGGCAGAAGTCCACGTGGGCCCGGGTGGTGAGGACGGCGGCACGGGACACGGCGCGGTCTCCTTCCCGGGTCGGTGATGGCACACTTCGGACGAACCCGAGGTTGACACCCGTCGGGATGTCGAGGATTCTCGCACAGAACTCTTCGAATGTGGAAGAGCAACATCGGTGGGCAACAGGATGTGGGAGGGATGTCGTGGACCGCACGTCGGCCCAGGCTCTGATCGTGCGACTGCGGGGCAGGCTGCCCTCCCTGTCGCCGGTGGAACGCGCGGTCGCCGAACGCGTGCTGGCCGACCCGGCCGCCGCAGCCGCCCTGAGCATCAGTCAACTGGCCGCCGCAGCAGGGGTGTCGGACACCTCGGTGACGCGGTTCTGCCGCACCCTCGGCCTGCGCGGCTACCCCGATCTTCGGCTCGCCCTCGCCGCCGCCCAGGTCGCGGCCGCGGACGAGTTCGCCGTCCGGGTCGGCGCCGACGGGGACGTCACCGCCGCCGACGACACCCGGACCGTGGTCGCCAAGGTGGCCCGCCTCAGCGCCCGGGCCGCCGAGGACACCGCCGCCCAACTCGACCTCGACGCCCTGGACGCGGTGGTCGACGCCCTGGCCTCGGCCCGCCGGATCGAGGTGTACGCGGCCGGGGCCGGGGCCGTGGTCGCCGCCGACCTCGAGTACAAGCTCCAGCACCTCGGCCTGGTCTGTGCCGCCCGCTCCGACGTCCACCGGGCCCTGATGGGCGCCGCCCACCTGACCCCCGCCGACGTCGCCGTCGGCATCTCCTACTCCGGCCGCACGCCCGAGGTCCTCGACCCGGTCACCGAGGCCGCCCGGCGCGGCGCCACCACCGTCGCCCTCACCAGCGACCCGGGCTCGCCGCTCGCCGCCGCCACCACCCGGGTCCTCACCTTCGCCGGCCGGGAGAGCGACCGCCGCACCGGTGCGACCGTCAGCCGGACCGCCCAACTCACCGTCGTGGACTGCCTCTACGTCCGCCTCGCCCAGTACCTCGACACCCGCGCCGCCGACGCCCTCGACCGCACCCGCCAGGCCGTCACCCGCGGCCGCACCCCGCAGCGCCACCATGCCTGACCAC
The DNA here is from genome assembly GCF_036290945.1 of Streptomyces sp. BE303. Classification (NCBI taxonomy): domain Bacteria; kingdom Bacillati; phylum Actinomycetota; class Actinomycetes; order Kitasatosporales; family Streptomycetaceae; genus Streptomyces; species Streptomyces sp. BE303. The sequence goes on along the minus strand of NZ_JAQYWZ010000895.1, from coordinate 27,986 downwards.
GGGAGTCCCGCCACCGCCCGGCGGCGGGGGCCCGCCTCCGCAGGCCGCGCCGAGGACACCTGGGTGGTGGGCGTCGACGTCGGCGGGTCCGGCCTCCGGGTGGCCGTCGCCCCCGCCGGGTGGCCCGCCGACCTCGCCGGGGCCCGGACGGCCGACGTGGCCGGGGCCGCCCGGGTGTCCGCGGCTGCCGCCGGGCAGGACGCCGACGCGCTGCTCGGCCGGCTGCTCCCCGCACTCGGCTCCCTCGCCGCCGGACTGCCGCCCGGGGCCGGGATCGGCGCGGTCGCCGTCGGCGCCACCGGAATGGCCCTGCTCGGCCGGGCGCTCGCGGCGCGGCTGCCCGGCCCGCTGGCCCGCGCCACCGGAGCCGAACGCCTGGTGCTGGCCGGGGACTCGGTCGCGGCGCACGTCGGCGCGCTCGGCACGGGCGCCGGGGTGACCGTGGCCGGCGGGACGGGCCTGGTCGCGATCGGCTACCGCGCGGAGACCGGCTGGCGGCGCGCCGACGGCTGGGGCCAGCTGCTCGGGGACTGCGGCAGCGGCGGCTGGCTGGGCCGCGAGGGCCTGGCGGCGGCCCTGCGCGCGTACGACGGGCGGACCGGCGGATCGCCCGCGCTGCTCGCGGCGGCCGAACGCCGCTACGGCCCGGCGCCCGGTCTCCCGGCGGCGCTCCAGCCGCGTCCGGACCGCGCCGCGCTGCTCGCCGCGTTCTCCCCCGACGTGGTGGCGGCGGCCGAGGAGGGCTGCCCGGTCGCCGGTGCGATCGTCCGGCGCGCGGGGGAGGAGATCGCCGCGAGCGCGACCGCCGCCGCCACCGCCGTCGGCCTCACGGACCCCCGGCTCGCCCTGACCGGCGGCCTCTTCCGTCTCGGGCCGGTCCGCCGGGCGGCCCTCGACGCGCTGGCCGCCCGGCTCCCCGCCGCCCGCCTCCGGGAGCCCGACGGCCCGCCCCTGCTCGGCGCCCTCCGGCTCGCGGCCTCGGCTGCCGCCGCGCCCGGCGGGCTGCCCTGGCCACTGGACCCGCCGCTGCTGGACCTCCTCGACCTGACCGCCTGACCTGACCGCCTCGACCTGACCGTCTGACCGGACCACCTGACCGCTCACCGGCAGTGATCCCGCCCCGGCGCCCGCACGGTCCGGCCCTCCGGCCCCGCCGGGCCTCACGCCTTGCGGGCCACCGCGCCGTACATGCTGACCCGGTCGGCCCCGGCCTCCGGCGTGCCCTCCGGCCGCCAGAGCGGCACGGTGACCACACCCGGGTCCAGGACCTCCAGCCCGTCGAGGAACGCCCCCACCTCCTCGCGGGTGCGGCCGACCAGCGGTGCGGTGGCCCTGTCGTAGACCCCGGTGACCCGGTCCCGCACCGCGGCGGGGATGAAGTCCGCCGTCCCGTGCGAGAGGACCAGGTGGCTGCCGGGGGCCAGGACGTCGAGCAGCGTGCGGACGGCGTCGTACGGCCGCTGGTGGTCCGGCACGAAGTGCAGGACGGCCGCCAGCACGAGGCCCACCGGGCGGTCGAAGTCGAGCAGCTTCTCGGCCTCGGTGGCGTCGAGGAGCTTCTCGGGCTCGCGCAGGTCGGCCTGGATCACCGTGGTCCGGCCGACGGCCGTGCCGCCCATCAGGGCCCGGGCGTGCGCGAGCACGATCGGGTCGTTGTCCACGTAGACGACCCGGGCGCCCGGGTCGACCGCCTGGGCGATCTGGTGGGTGTTGCCGGCGGTGGGGATGCCGGTGCCGATGTCGAGGAACTGGTCGATGCCCGCGGCGGCGACGCTGCGCACCGCCCTGGTGAGGAAGGCCCGGTTGGCGCGCGCGGTCGATCTGAACTCGGGGTTGGCCGCCAGGGCCCGTTCGGCGGCGGCCCGGTCGGAGGGGAAGTTGTCCTTGCCCCCGAGGTAGTAGTCGTACATCCGGGCCGGGTGCGGGATCTCCGGGCGCAGGTCGGCGGGGACACCGGGCTCGCCCGGTTCCCACATGCTGTCGTAGCCCACCACTGCCTCCGCACCTCCATGATCTGACGATCCGTCGGCGCACAGCGTAGGTGCTCGGGAGGCGCCCGGTGGGCGGATGGTCGGTTCACCCCCCGTTGTGAGAAATGGGCGCGTTGGTCCTCGTTCGGGGCTCCTGTGCGGTCGGGGGACGCGTTCGGAGCGGGGCCGGGGAGGGGGCTCGGAGCGGGCCGGGTCGGCCTCCCTCCGCGCTCCTGCTCCCGGCCGGGGGAGCAGGTCCCCGGCGGGCGGTCCGGGGCGCCCCGGAGCAGGATGGGAGGGTCCGGGGCTCAGCCCAGTCGACGGGCCGCCGCACGCGGGCGGCAACGGGAGGTCGCCATGCTCGCCGTGATCGGTACGGCCGACATCAGGGAGTGGCGGGGACAGGCCGTCGTGGACGAGAAGGACCACCGGATCGGCGCGCTGGAGTCCGTCTACGTGGAGACCGCCAGCGACCAGCCGTTCTTCGCGACCGTCACGGTCGGCCTGGTGTCCCGGCGGCGGCTGGTCTTCGTACCGCTCGACGGGGCGGTCGTCGGCCCCGGGTACCTCCGGGTGGCGTTCCCCAAGGCCCAGGTCAAGCAGGCGCCGTCGATCGGCGTCGACGACGTCCTGCCCGCCGAGGACGAGGCGGCCGTGTTCGCGCACTACGGGCTCGCCTACACCCCCGGAGCGGGCGGCGAGCGCCGTCTCGCCCGCCGCTGACACCGAGCACGCCCGCGCCGGTACACATGTCGGTGCACACGTCGGCCCGGTCCTGACCGGCCTGCGCCGACCGGTCAGGACCGGGGCCGTGGCGGGGCGGGGACCGACTCGACACGGCACCCCGCCCCCGCCGCCCGGCCGGCGCCTCCCACAGCGCCGGACCGGACACCACCGCTTCGCGGCAGCCGGCGGGGCGGATGGCCCGGCCCGCCGGGTATCACCCGAACGGCGGAACCAATGCCCCCGGTCCGTGCCCGCCGGTTCCCACCGCGCCCCACTGCCCCGCGCCTCGGTCGCCCCGCGCCGGGCGCGCCGCATCCCGGTTCGGGGAGCCACCGGCGCGCCGCGCCCCGCTCGGCGCGCCGGACTGGAAGGCTCACCTGCCCGGAGGCCTGCCGGAGCCGGCCCCCGACAGCAACCTCCCGACCACCACCCGTCGGACCACCACCCGTCGGACCACCACTCGCCAGACCATCACCGTCAGACCACCACCACCGGGCCGCCACTGATGACCGTCGCCATCGCTCTGCTCACCCAGGACCTCCGCCTGCACGACAACCCCGTCCTGCACGCCGCCGCCGCCGCGGCCGACGAGGTCGTCCCGCTCTTCGTCCTCGACCCGGACGTCTCCGCCGTGGGCTTCGCCGCGCCCAACCGGGCCGCCTTCCTCGCCGGCTGCCTCGCCGACCTGGACGCCTCGCTGCGCCCGCTCGGAGGCCGCCTCGTCCTTCGCCGGGGACGGTCCGCGTCCGCGACCGCCCGGCTGGCCGCCGAGGTGGACGCCGCCTCGGTGCACGTCGCCGCCGGGGTGAGCGCCTTCGCCCACCGTCGCGAGCAGGCCCTGCGCGAGCAGCTCGGCGACCGGCTGCACGTCCACGACGGCTCCCTCACCGTGGCCGTGCCCGGTGCGGTGACCCCGGCGGGCAAGGACCACTACGCCGTCTTCACGCCGTACTTCCGGGCCTGGTCGCAGGCCCCGCGCCGGACCGTCCACCGCGCGCCGCGGGCGCTGCGCACCCCCGAGGGGATCGCGGGCGAACCCGTCCCCACCGCTGCGCCGGACTCGCCCGCCCTGCCGCCCGGGGGCGAGCGGACCGCGAGGCGGCTCTGGCAGCGGTACCCGCTGGAGCGCTACGCCGACCTGCACGACGACCTCGGCGCCGACGGCACCTCGCGCCTCTCGCCGTACCTGCACTTCGGCTGCCTCTCCGTCGGCGAGCTGGTCGCCGACGCCGAGCGGCAGGGGCACGAGGGCGCCGAGGCGTTCGTCCGTCAGCTGGCCTGGCGGGACTTCCACCACCAGGTGCTGGCCGCCCGGCCCGAGGCCGCTCACCGGGACTACCGCGACCGGGGCGACCGGTGGCTCCCGGAGGACGACGAGGAGTGCGAGGCCTGGCGGACCGGCCGGACCGGCTTCCCGCTGGTCGACGCGGGCATGCGGCAGCTCGCGCACGAGGGCTGGATGCACAACCGCGCCCGGCTGGTGACGGCCTCCTTCCTGGCCAAGACGCTCTACCGGGACTGGCGGATCGGCGCCCGCCACTTCCTGCGGCTGCTGGTGGACGGGGATCTGGCGAACAACCAGCTCAACTGGCAGTGGGTGGCCGGCACCGGCACCGACACCCGCCCGAACCGGGTGCTCAACCCGCTCTCCCAGGCGGACCGCCTCGACCCGGACGGTGCCTACGTGCGGCGCTGGGTGCCCGAACTCGCGGACGTCCGGGGGCGGGCCGTGCACCGCCCCTGGCGGCTGGACCGCCCGCCGGCCGGCTACCCGGCGCCGGTCGTCGATCCGGACGCGCTCTCCACCCGCCTCCGCTCGGCCCGCGGGCTGGAGTGAGGCGCCCGGGCCGGTCCGCCGGACGTCCGTTGCCGAACCGATCGCCGTGCGGTAGGCATTCACTCGGCGGACGGGGGTAGCCGGGCGAAGCCATGGTGGCGAACCGAGGGAGGAGGGGTCCCGTGTTCCGGATCATCGAGGACGTCGTCGAGGCGTGCATCATCGGGCCCGAGCTGAGGCGGGTCCTGCTGGAGCTGCGCTACGACACCGGTGACCCCTTCGCGATGTCGGTCGGGTTCGGCGCCGAGGCGGCGCTGGACCCGGAGGGGCGGCTCTGCTGGACGGCGGCCAGGGAACTGTTCGGCCAGGGGCTGAGCGCCCCGGCGGGCCGCGGGGACCTGCGCGTCCGCCCGTGGCAGCCGGGGACGGTGGGCGTGGAGTTCCACGGCGACGACGGCTGGGCGATCCTGGTCCTGGGGGCGGACGACCTCACGGCCTTCCTGCGCCGGACCTGGCAGGCGGTGCCCCCGGGCACCGAGCACCTGCTGACCCACTGGCCGGACACGGTGGCCGAACTGACCGGTGAGCCCGGCTGATCGCGGCGGGCTCACCGTGGTGGGGCGGACGCGGTGGCGGATCCCGCCCGGTCCCGCCCGGTCCCGCAGGGGCCGGTCCGGGAAAGTCCGATTCGGTGAAGTCCGCGGCGGTCCGGCCGACATGCCCCGGAGGTTCCGGGGCAGACGGGCTTGTGAGCGGCGACCGCCCTGCGGTCGCCGGCCCGTCGGAGGAGGGATTCCGCGATGACCAGGATCGAGCAGTCCGTCGAGGTCGACGTGCCGCTGGCGGCGGCCTACGAGCAGTGGACGCGGCTGGAGGAGTTCCCGCAGTTCATGCGGGGCGTGGTCGGCATCGACCGGCTCGGTGAGGGGCGCACGCGCTGGGTGGTGGACGTGGCGGGCGCGCGCCGCGAGTTCGAGGCCCGCACCACCGAGCTGGTGCCCGACGAGCGGTTGGCCTGGGCGGCCGTCGCCGGAGAGGTGCGGCAGTCCGGGGTGGTGACGTTCCACCGCCTGGGTGAGCAGGCGACCAGGGTCATGCTGCAACTGGAGGTCGAGCCGCACGGCCTGATCGAACGGGTGGGGGAGGCGCTCGGCTTCGTCGACCGCCGGGTGATCGACGACCTCCACGACTTCAAGGCGCACGTCGAGTCCCGCTGGGACGTCGGGGCGGAGCACGACCGCCACCAGCGTTCCTGAGGGTGCCGGGGGAGGGCCGGGGCGGGACGACCCGCCGCAACCGGCCCTGCCCGTACGGGGTCTGTCGTACCCGGGGGCACCACCGAATCCCCACCCCCGGCACCGAATCCCCACCCGCCCACCTGAACCCGCTCTGGATTTCCCGCACCGCCCGACCTTCCGTCACGCATCGTTCACGTCCCGGTCGCCGGCCTTCGGATGAATGGGCCCGGCCCCACAGTTGTACAGCCAACTGTCAGTGGGTCGACCCTCCCCAGCCCCCGTCACCAGCCGTGGACGGGCCAGGTCCGACGCCCCCCGCCGGCCGGCCCGAGCGGCGGACAGGACAACCGTGGCCACCGGCAGCACCCTGAGCCTCGCCATCCCCCCGAGTCCCGCCCTCCCCGTCGAAGGCGACCGCCTCACCTTCCACTGGACCACCGACGCACCCGACGCCAAGAACTGGGTCGGCATCTACGACGGCGACCGCAGGCCCGGCACCGGAAGTTCGCTGCTCTGGAAGTACACACCGGCCGGATCCGGTGACGTCCAGCTCGACACCTCGGCGCTCACCGGCGGCCCGTACACGGCCTACCTGCTGGCGAAGGACGGCTACGGCGTCCTCGCGCAGACCGCGCCGTTCACCTTCCGCCCCAAGCCGGCCGTGGTCCGCCCGCACGCCGCGGTGGACGCGCTCACCGCCACGCCCGTCGCGCCCGGCGCCGCCGTCAGCGTCCGGCTCGGCGGCCTCTGGTCCCGGCCGGCCGGGAACCCGCCCGGCAGCGCGGCGTTCCGGAAGATCAGCGGCCCCGCCTGGCTCGCCGTCGGCGCCGACGGCGCGGTCACCGGCACCGCCCCGGCCGGCCGGCCCGCGCGGGACCCGGAACTCCTCGTCGTCGGCGTCAAGGACGGCGCGGGCGCCACCGACACCGTCACCGTGCAGGTCCCGGTGGCCGACCCGGCAGGTCCGCTCCGGTTGAAGACGGCCTCCTGGAACCTCGCCGACGCGGGCGCGGCCTTCACCGACGCGGTGGAGAAGCAGCTGCGCGTCGTCCTCGCCCAGGGCCTGGACGTGCTCGGCCTCCAGGAGACCGCCGGCAGCGCCGCCCGGACGCTGGCCGACGCGCTCGGCTGGCACGCCTACCAGAGCCCCGGCAGCGTCGGGATCCTCAGCCGCTACCCGCTCACCGCGGTCACCCCGCCCACCGCGGACCTCCCCGCCGCCGGTGCCACCCTCCGACTCCCCGGCGGCCGCACCGTCCGGTTCTGGGCCGCGCACCTCGACGAGTCGGACTACGGCCCGTACGCCGTCCAGGACGGGCGGACCGCCGCCCAGGTCGTCGCCGCCGAGAACGGCTCGCTCCGCCTGCGGCAGGCGAAGGCACTGGCCGCCGCGCTCGCGGCCGACGCCGCCGCCGGTGTCCCGGTGGTGCTCGCCGGGGCGCTCGCCTCGCCCTCCCACCTGGACTGGACGGCCGCCACCGCCGCCGCGCACGGGGGAGCGGGCCCGGTCGCCTGGCCGGTCACCACGGCGCTCCAGGCCGCCGGCCTGACCGACACCTTCCGGGAGGAGTACCGCGACCCGGCCAAGGCGGCGGGGGTCACCTGGTCGCCGACCCGCAGGCAGCGCGCCGCCGGGAAGGCCGAGCCGCAGGACCGGATCGACTACGTCCTCCACCGGGGCCCGCTGAAGCTGGTCGAGGCGCACACCCTGGTCGCCGACTGGCCCGCCACCGGTACCGACCCGGCCGCGCTCGCGGCCAACCAGTGGCCCTCCGACGCCGCCGCTGCCGTCGCCACCTTCCAGCTCTGAGAGGCCAGTCCGCGATGTCCGAGCTCTCCCGCCGTACCTTCGTCGGCGCCACCGCCGCCGCCGGCGCCGCCGCCCTCACCGGCCTGCCCACCACCTCCGCCACGGCGGCGCCCGCGCCGGGGCGCCTCACCGGCACCATCAAGGACGTCCGTCACGTCGTCGTGCTGATGCAGGAGAACCGCAGCTTCGACCACTACTTCGGCACCCTGAACGGCGTGCGCGGCTTCGGCGACAAGCAGGCGCTGCAGTTCCCGGACGGCGCCGACGTGTTCCGCCAGCCCGACCCGCGCCGCAGCGACGGCGGTGCGATGCTGCCGTACCGGATGGACACCTCCAAGTACAACGCGCAGAACGCCGGCGGTCTGCCGCACGACTGGGCCACCGGCCACCAGGCGATCAACAACGGCGCGATGAACAAGTGGATCGCCGCCAAGGGCGAGCGCACCATGGGCTACTTCTCGCGCGAGGACATCCCCTACCAGTACGCGCTGGCCGACGCGTTCACCCTCTGCGACGCCTACTTCACCTCGCTCGCCGGTCCGACCGACCCCAACCGCCTCTACCTGTGGACCGGCACCGCCGGCCCGGGCCGCGACGGCACCACCGGCCCCTGGATCGACAACACGCCGGTCACCGACAACCCCGTCGCCGACTGGACCACGTACGCGGAGCGGCTGGAACAGGCGGGCGTGACGTGGCGCGTCTACCACAACCCCAGCAAGGACGACCGCACCGGCGATTACGACGACAACGCACTTTCGTACTTCCGGCAGTTCCACGCCTTCCCGAAGGACGACCCGCGGTACGTCAACGCGATGACCAAGTTCGACCCGGCCGCGTTCGACGCCCACTGCAAGGACGGCTCCCTGCCGACCGTCTCCTGGCTGGTCGCGCCCTACCTGTTCTCCGAGCACCCCGAGGCCGGTCCGGCGTACGGCGCGCACTGGGTGAACCAGGCGCTGCAGTCGCTGATGTCCAACCCGGAGGTGTGGAAGCACACCGTCTTCCTCGTCATGTACGACGAGAACGACGGCTACTTCGACCACATGGTCCCGCCCACCCCCGAGCCCGGCACCCCGGAGGAGTTCACCCAGGGCCGCGCCATCGGCCTCGGCAACCGTGTCCCGCTCTGGGTCGCCTCGCCCTGGTCGCGCGGCGGCTGGGTCAACTCCCAGGTCTTCGACCACACGTCCGTCCTGCGCTTCATGGAGCAGGTCACCGGGGTCGCCGAACCCAACATCTCCGCCTGGCGCCGGGCCGTCTGCGGCGACCTCACCAGTTGCTTCGACTTCGCCGCGCCGAACCACTCGATACCGCAACTCCCGGACACCACGGCCCTGATGGCCCGGGCCGACGCGGGTACCAAGCTTCCGGGCGTCCAGCTCCCCGCCGCCGGTGCCCAGTCGATGCCCGTCCAGGAGCGCGGCGACCGGCCGCACCGCCACCTGCCGTACCAGCCCTGGGCCGACGTGGAGGTCGACCGGCGGACCGGCCGGGTCACCTGCACCATGACCAACGACGGTTCCGTCGCGTTCCCGTACACCGTCTACCCGAACATCGTCCACCCGTTCGCCGGCACGCCGTTCACCGTGGCGCCGGGCGCCTCCGCGACGTACCTGTGGGAGGCCGGGTCGACCAACGGCCGCTACGACTTCACCGTCCACGGCCCCGACGGCTTCGTCCGCCGCTTCGCCGGCACCGTGGTCCGGGACGGTGTGAACGGCCCCGCCGGCGTGAACGGGGCGAACGGGCCGGTCCACCCCGACGGACAGAACGACGTCGGCGTGCCGATCGTCACCGCCGACCTCTCCGGCTCCCGGCGGCTCACCCTGCAACTGGTCAACGACGGCATGACGGACGTCTGCTTCACCGCCGTGCCGAACGACTTCGCCGGCACCGCGCAGACCGTCCGGGTCAAGCCGGGCAATCAGACGAACCTCGCCTGGCCGCTGGACAAGGAGGGCCGTTACGACGTGGTGGTCACCGCGGCAACCGGACTGCGGTTCACCCAGCGGTACGCGGGATGGGTGCACTGAGCACCTGACGGGCGGCCGGTGACCACGGCAGGTGGCCACCGGCCCCCGGAGCGCCGGCCCGGGGACGTCCGACCGGGGCGCCGAACCGGGGCGCCGAACCGGTGACCCCCGGCCGTGGCACCGCCGCCCGGCCGGGGGCCCGCCGCTACCGTCGGCTCCATGCAGAACATCACTCCGTGCCTCTGGTACGACGACGCCGCCGAGGAAGCCGTCCGCTTCTACACCTCGATCCTCCCCGACTCCCGGATCACGGGGGTCACCCACTACGGTGAGCCGGGCCCCGGCGTCCCCGGCCGGGTCCTGACCGTCAGCTTCGAACTCGGCGGCCGGCCGTTCGTCGCCCTCAACGGCGGCCCGTTGTTCCCGTTCACCGAGGCGGTCTCGCTCCAGATCGAGTGCGACGACCAGGCGGAGGTCGACCGGCTCTGGGAGGCGCTCCAGGAGGGCGGCGGCCAGGAGAGCCAGTGCGGCTGGCTCAAGGACCGCTGGGGCTTCAACTGGCAGGTCACCCCGCGCGTGCTGCTCGACCTGGTCAACGATCCGGACCGGGCCAAGGCCGACCGGGTCTTCGCGGCGATGCTGCAGATGAAGAAGATCGACATCCAGCAGCTGCTCGACGCCGCCCGCGGCTGACCCCGGCGCGCACCCGCCCCTGCCCGCCCCTGAACTCCCCTTCCCCGGACGGACCTCCCTGACGGCCCGTCCTCCCGCCCTCCCGTCCTCTCGCCCCGTCATCCCGTCCGTCAGCTCCGCTTCCGCCGCAGCCGGCCGGACCGCAGGCGCTCGCCCCGGACCAGCCGGCGCAGCCAGGCGAGCCGGGAGAACCGCTCCCGGTTCGCCACCGAGGCCCGGTCCAGTTCCTCCATCAGCCGCCGGCTGCGGTGCTCCAGGTCCAGTTCGTCGAGGATCCGGTCCACCTCGGCCAGCAGTGCGCCGTGCAGCTGCCAGGCCTCCGGATGCTCGCGGACCCGGTCGAGCAGCAGCCGGGCCACGTTCTCCCGGCTCGCCCAGGCGGCCGTCAGCTCGGCGGTCAGCCGCTGCTCGGCCTCCTCGGCGTTCCGGCTGACCTGGGTGGTGACCAGGACGGCGAAGCTCACCAGCGCGCCGCCGATGTGCGCGAGCAGCTCCTCCAGCGCCACCGCGACGTCCGGGGCGACCAGCGGCTCGCCGGGCGGGCGCCGCTTGGCGAGGTCGGTGAGCGACCGGGCGAGGACCCGGATCACCACCACGCAGATCTCCAGGGTGTCCAGGCCGGTCCGCAGCACCAGCCGGGAGAGCAGCCCCTCGCTGATCCGGGGGTTGAGCCGCAGGCTGTCCTCGGCCTGCCGGAGCGCGGCGTCGACGTCGGCGATCGCCTGGTCGAGCCGGCGCGCCTCGTGCAGCCGTTCGGCGGCGTGGGCGACGGGGGTGGGGCGGTCGAGCTGCTCGGCCAGGTCGAGCAGCAGCTGCCGGGCCCGGCGGGCGAGGTCCTCGATCGACTCGCCCGCCGTGTCGACCCACACCGGTGGCGCGAACAGCAGGTTGAACAGCAGTCCGACGACCGCGCCGATCAGGGTCTCCAGGACCCGGTCCCAGGCCTGGGAGGCGAGTTTGGTGACGCCCAGGATCAGCATCGCGCTGATCGCGACCTCCTGGACGAACTCGTCCACCCGGACGAACCGCCCGACGACCAGCGAGGCGAGGATGACCAGCCCCAGGCTCCACCAGGAGAGCCCGACCACCGAGCTGAAGCCGATCGCGATCAGCACCCCGACCACCACCGAGTTGACCCGGCGGATGCTGGTCGTCAGCGTCGAGTAGACGGTGACCTGGACGACCAGCAGCGCCGTGAGCGGCGCGGTCAGCGGGGCGGGCTCGCTGCTCAGCCAGGTCGCCACCACGTAGGAGAGGGTGGCGGCGACGGTCGCGCGGACGGTCTGGACGACGAAGGGCTCGCGCGTGCCGCGGCGGACCGCGGCGGCGACGGAGTCCGGTAGCAGGGACATGCGGACCTTCTTCCCCGAAGCGCCGGTTCACACCACCCCGGGTCGTCCGACCGCCCCGCGCCCTCAGGGGCGGGGGCGCCGGTCCCGCAGCAGCTTCCACGGCGCGAGGGCGGACTCGACCTGCACGGAGAGGCTCATCTTGGACGCGCCCTTGACCCGCTCCTCGAAGCGGATCGGCACCTCCTTGACGGTGAGTCCGCGCTGCACCACCCGGTAGTTCAGCTCGACCTGGAACGAGTACCCGTTGCTGTTCACCGAGGACAGGTCGATCGCCCGCAGGGTCTCCGCCCGCCAGGCCTTGAAGCCGGCGGTGGCGTCCCGCACGCCCAGTCCGAGGATGGTGTTCACGTAGAAGTTGGCCCAGCTGGAGAGCGCCTTGCGGTGCCACGGCCACTCCGCGGCGGTCGAGCCGCCCGGCACGTACCGGGAGCCGAGCACCACGGCCGTGTCGTCGGCCAGCAGGGTCTCCACCATGGTCGGGAGGACGGCCGCCGGGTGGGACAGGTCGGCGTCCATCTGGACCACCACGTCCGCGCCCTGCTCCAGGGCCAGGGTCATGCCCGCGACGTAGGCCCGGCCGAGGCCGTCCTTCTCGGTGCGGTGCAGCACCCGGACGCGGCCGTCGGATCCGGCGGCGAGCTCGTCCGCGATCTTGCCGGTGCCGTCGGGCGAGTTGTCGTCGACGACCAGGAGGTGGAGGTCGGGCAGGTCGAGGTCGGCGAGCAGTCCGGCGAGGACCGGAAGGTTCTCCCGTTCGTTGTAGGTGGGTACGACCACAACGACCTTCGGGGAGGCCTCGACCATGTTCTGTCCCTCGCGTGCTCTCCGGCCGGTGCCGCGCAGTGGCACCGGTTCGGACGGATGTCCGGTACTACGGCCGTGCGAGTCTATCCGCGGCGGTTCGTAGGCTGTCCCGGTGGTCCGGCCCCCGGTCGGGCGGGCACGTCCCGAGGGCCGGCCGGAGTCCGCGCGGGTGCCGCGGACGGACCGGCCGGCGCACCGTCACCGGCCTAGCGGGACCGGCGGGAGCTCCAGGCGGGGGCGACGATCGCGACCAGCGCGACGGCGAAGCCGATCTGCAAGAGGTGCCGGATCCAGTCGATGCCGGAGGTGTGGCGGACGCCGATCCAGCCGGCCATCGCATTGCCCAGCCAGGCGCCGGCCGCGCCGAGCAGCATGGTGAGCCACCACGGGATCGACTGCGGTCCGCGGAGGATCAGTTTGGCCAGCACCCCCAGCACGAAGCCGATGAGCAGAATCCACAGGAGCTGGAACATCGCATTCCACCTTTCGAGGCGCGTTTCCCCATGATCGCCCGAACGGCCCGGACCGGCACCTCGACCGCGTGGTCACGCCCCTCGATCCCGTCAGCCCGCCGTCCCGCCCGCCGGGCCCGCACCGCCGCCGCCCCCGCTCAGCGCGGCTCCGGTCGCCGGGTCGAAGACGTGGAGCCGTTCGGTGTCGATCCACAGCTCCAGCGGGGCCCCTTCGGCCGCCCGGGTGGCGGTGCCGATCCGCGCCACGACCTCCCGCCCGGGCGCCCCGGCACCGGCCTCCCGCTGCTGCGCGCCGAGCTCCTCCAGACCGCCCCCGACGACCGGATCACCCTCGACGGTGAAGTGCACGAACACGTCCGAGCCCACCGACTCCACGACCTCGACCCCGACCGTGACGGTCGCTCCGCCGACCGGGTGCTCCAGCAGTGCGGCGTCCTCGAAGTGCTCCGGGCGGATGCCGACCACCACTTCGCGCGGCGCGTCGGCGGCCGTGAGGCCCCGGCGCAGCCGGTCGCCCACCGGCAGGTCGCCGAGCGCGGTGCGCAGCACGCCCTCCTCCAGCCGTCCGTGCAGCAGGTTCATCCCGGGCGAGCCGATGAAGCCGGCGACGAACAGGTTGGCCGGCTCGTCGTAGAGCCGCTGGGGCGCGCCGACCTGCTGGACGACGCCCGCGCGGAGCACCACCACCCGGTCGCCGAGCGTCATCGCCTCGACCTGGTCGTGGGTGACGTAGACGGTGGTGGTGCCGAGGCGGCGCTGGAGCCGGGAGATCTGGGTGCGCATCTGCACCCGCAGCTTGGCGTCCAGGTTGGAGAGCGGTTCGTCCATGAGGAACGCCTTGGGGTCGCGGACGATCGCCCGTCCCATGGCGACGCGCTGGCGCTGCCCGCCGGAGAGGAGGGCGGGCCGGCGGTCGAGGTGTTCGGTGAGGTCGAGGATCCGGGCGGCCTCCTCGACCTTGGCGGCGACGACGGCCTTGTCGGTCCTGGCGAGCCGCAGCGCGAAGCCCATGTTCTGGCGGACGGTCATGTGCGGGTAGAGCGCGTAGCTCTGGAACACCATCGCGATGTCGCGGTCCTTGGGCGCGCGGTCGTTGACCACCTGCCCGCCGATCCGCAGGGTGCCCCCGGTGATGTCCTCCAGGCCGGCGATCATGTTGAGGGTGGTGGACTTCCCGCAGCCCGAGGGGCCGACCAGGATGACGAACTCACCGTCCGCCACGGTCAGGTCGACGTCGCGGACGGCGACCGAGCCGTCCGGGTAGCGCTTGGTGATGCCGTCGAGGACGATCTCGGCCATGGGTTCTGGTCACCCCTTCACTGCGCCGGCGGTGAGGCCGGCCACGATGCGGCGCTGGAAGAACAGGACGAAGAGCACGATCGGCACCGTGATCACCACGGCCGCGGCGGCGATCGAGCCGGTCGGCTGCTGGAACTGGGAACTGCCGGTGAAGAAGGCGATCGCGGCCGGGACGGTCCGGGCCGCGTCGGTGGAGGTCAGCGAGATCGCGAAGAGGAAGTCGTTCCAGCAGAAGATGAAGACCAGGATGCCGGTGGTGAACACCCCGGGCGCGGCCAGCGGGGCGATGACCAGGCGGAACGCCTGGGCGGGTGTCGCGCCGTCCACCTTGGCGGCCTTCTCCAGGTCCCACGGGATCTCCCGGAAGAAGGCCGACAGGGTGTAGATCGCCAGCGGCAGCGAGAAGGTCATGTAGGGGATGATCAGCCCGAGCCAGGTGTCGAAGAGGCCGAGCACGCGCTCGATCTCGAAGAGCGGCGAGACCAGGGAGATCGGCGGGAACATCGCGATCAGCAGGGACATCCCGATCAGCAGCCGCTTCCCGGGGAAGCGCAGCCGGGCCACCGCGTAGGCCGCCATGGTGGCGAGCACGAGGGCGAGCGTGGTGGCGATCACCGCGATGCCGATCGAGTTGACGAGGGCCCGGGTGAACTCCGAGGTGCGGAAGATGCCGCGGTAGTTCTCCAGCGTCCAGCTGCGCGGGACGAAGTCGCCGTCGGACAGGGTGCCCGGGTCCTTGAACGACAGTGCGGCGATCCACCAGACCGGGAACAGCGCGTACAGCACCACCACCAGGTTGACCACGCCCCAGCCGGTCCGGGCACGGGCCTGGCGGGCGGTCACCGGCGCTCCGTCGCGCCGCCCGGCGCGGCGGCGCCGAAGACCTTGACGAAGACCAGGGCGATCGCCGCCACGCAGAGGAAGATCAGCACCGAGATCGCCGAGCCGATCCCCAGGTTGAGCGCGGTGAAGAGGTTGTCGTAGCCGAGGATCGACACCGAGCCGGTGTCGTTGGCACCGCCGGTCAGCACGTAGATGTTGTCGAAGATCCGGAACGCGTCCAGGGTGCGGAACAGCAGGGCCACCAGGACGGCGGGCTTCATCAGCGGCAGGACGACCAGCCGCAGCCGTTGCCCGAAGCCGGCGCCGTCGACCATCGCGGCCCGGACGGTCTCGGTGGGCACCAGCGCCAGCCCGGCCAGCAGCAGGAGCGCCATGAACGGGGTGGTCTTCCACACCTCGGCCAGGATGATCAGCCCGATCGCCGGCCAGTGCTCGGTGAGCGGGGCGCTGCCCTCCGGGAGCAGCGCCGCCAGGTAGCCGGTGCCCGGCGTCCAGGCGTACTGCCAGGAGTAGGCGGCGACCACCGTCACGATGCCGTACGGCACCAGCACCGCCGTGCGCACCAGGCCCCGGCCGACCACCGCCCGGTGCATCACCAGCGCCAGGGCCAGGCCGAGCACCAGCTCGACGGTGACCGAGACGGCGGTGATCAGCACCGTCACCCCCAGGGCCTGCCACCAGTACGGGGAGGAGAGCACGGCCCCGTAGTTGGCGAGCCCGACGAACGAGGCCCGGTCCGGGAAGCGCAGGTCGTAGCGCTGGAGCGAGAGGTACACGGCGTAGCCGACCGGGTAGGCCGTCACGAGGGTCATCACCAGCACGGCGGGGGCGCACAGCAGCCAGCCGAGCCGGCGCTCCTCCCGGGAGCCGGCCGACCTCCGGCCCGGCGGTGCGTCCGGGCGGGGCGGGCGGGCGGTGGTGGCGGTCATGGGATCAGCCCCTTCGAGCCGAGCGCGTCCCTGATCTGGCCGGAGAGCGCCGCGACGGTGCGTTCCGGGTCGACCGCCGAGGGCGGCGAGAGGGCGTGCGCGACGGCGATCGAGACGTTCTGGTACGCGGGCGTCTGCGGCCGTACCGAGGCGGTGTCCAGGGCCGCCAGGACGTCGGCGGCGAACGGGTAGCTGTCGGTGAGCTCGGCGGCGGTGTACAGGCTGCGCAGGGAGGGCGGCAGACCGCCCTTGAGCGCGTTGGCCAGCTGGTTGTCGCGGTTGCGCAGGCAGAGGGTGGCCTCCTGGGCCAGGTCGGGGTGGCGGGAGTAGGCGCCGACGGCCAGGTCGATGCCGCCGATGGTGACGGTGGCGGGCCGTCCCGGGACGACGGCGGGGTAGGGCGCCCAGCGGAAGTGCGGGAACAGTTCGGGCTCGTTGGCCTTCATCGACGGGTAGACGAAGGGGTAGTTGAGCTCGAAGGCGGCGGTCCCGGACTCCGTCGCCAGCCGGTTCTGGTCCTCCATCTGGTTGGCGAGCGAGGGGTCGGCGGCGGGGGAGCGGGCCAGGTCGCGGATGACCTGCGCGGCGGCGACGGCCGGCTCGCCCAGCGACGGCGCGGACGCGTCCGGGGTGAGGATCGACCCGCCGGCGCTGGTGACCAGGGTGTTGAACCAGACCGTCAGACCCTCGTACTGGGCGCCCTGGGTCTCGACGAAGTGGGGCTTGCCCTCGGCGGCCAGTTGCCGGGCCCGGTCGAGCAGTTCGGCCCAGGTGCGCGGTGCGCTGGGGACCAGGTCGTCGCGGTACCAGAGCAGTTGGGTGTTGGAGTTGTACGGGACGGCGTAGAGCCGGTCCTTCCAGGTGGCGGTGCGCAGGGCGGCGGCCAGGGTGTCCTCGCTCGCCCGCTCCCGCAGCGCGCCGGTCCACTCGCGGGCCCAGCCGGCCTCGGCGAACTCGGCGGTCCAGGTGACGTCCAGCCCCATGATGTCGACGCCGCTGTCGTGCGCGGCGAGCCGGCGGACCAACTGCTGGCGCTGGCCGTCGGCGGTGCGCGGCAGCTTGTTGTAGCGGATCGTGTAGCGGCCGCCGGAGGCGCTGCCGCAGGAGTCGGCGGCCTGCTGGAGCGCGCCCGAGTCGTCGGGGAAGTTGTACCAGTCGAGGGTGACCGGGCCGTTCCCGGATCCGTTCCCGGCGCCGCTGCCGCAGGCGGCGAGCGCCCAGGTGAGCAGCAGGACCAGGACGAGCGCGGTGCGGTCGCGGACTCCGGTCATCGTGGTCCCTCCCGTCGGCGGCCTGCGGGTGGCCACGCTAGGCGGTCGGGCCGGAGGGGCCCGGAGCCGGCGACGGGACACACCCGGGGACCGCCCGCGCGGCCTAAGGCCCGGCCCGGCGCGGTCGTCGGGCCGGGCCTCACACCGCGGTCAGGGCGCCGGGACGAGGGTGGAGCCGACGAGGTGTTCGGCCAGGCCGGTCCGGCCCGCCTCGCGGTACCAGCGGCGCTGGCGGTCGGCGCCGTTCCCGTTCTGCCGGAACGCCCGCCACAGGTCGGACACCCGGTCGGTGTCGCCGGCGGCGTCGAGACCGGGGGCGATCCGGGCCCACAGCTCCTCGATCACGGCGGCGGTGGGGCGGGCGACGCCGTCCAGCGGGGAGATCAGGGCGCCGTGCAGGCCGGCGTGGGCGGCGTGCCAGGTGGCGGCGCGCACCAGCTCGTCGGGCGTCTCCGGCCGCGGGCGCCCGGCCCGCTCGTCCAGGACCGCCGAGGTCACCAGGGCGCGGATCAGGCCGGCGAAGAGCTCGGCGTCCGCCACCGTCAGCTGGACGTCGGCCGCCCGCACCTCGACGGTGGGGTAGCGGGCGGAGAGGCGGGCGTGCCAGTACACCTGGCCCTCGTCGGTGATCGCCCCGGCGGTGAGCAGCGCGTCCACCCGGCGTCGGTGGTCGGCCGCGTCGCGGAAGAGCGGCGGCGGGCCGCTGACCGCCCACTGGTCGAACTGGACCGTGCGCCAGCTCGCGAAGTGGGTGTCGCGGTCGCGCCAGTACGGCGAGTTGGCGGCCATCGCGACCACGACCGGCAGCCAGGGGCGCAGCCGGACGAGGGCGCCGAGCCGCTCCTCCGGGTCGGGGACGCCGACGTGGACGTGCATGCCGTTGAGCATGAGGTCGTCCACCAGGGAGGGCGCCTGGCGGCGGGCCCGCCGGTAGCGGTCACCGTCGGTGACCGGGACGGGCCCGTCATGGCCGAACGGGGCAGCCCCGACGGGCACGACGCGGCAGCCGTTGCGCGCGGCCGCGGCGCTCAGTCCGGCGCGGATGCGGACCAGGTGGCGGGAGACCGCCGCGAGGTCCTCGCAGACCGGTGTGGCCGTCTCCACCTGCACCTGGAGCAGCTCGTGCTGGGCCTCGTCCGGCCGCAGCGCGGGCGCCAGGTCGGCGGCGGCCAGGACCTCGGCGGCGCGGGGGACGGGTGTCGCGTCCCGCGGGTCGATCAGTAGGTACTCTTCCTCGACTCCGAGTGTCAGCATGGCCTCCCGGCTACCCCGGCAGGCCGTTCCCACGCCGCGGACGGGCGGCGTCCCGGGCCGGCGGGAGGCCGGAGG
This sequence comes from Streptomyces sp. BE303, assembly GCF_036290945.1. Taxonomy (NCBI): domain Bacteria; kingdom Bacillati; phylum Actinomycetota; class Actinomycetes; order Kitasatosporales; family Streptomycetaceae; genus Streptomyces; species Streptomyces sp. BE303. Next base: position 9,496 of record NZ_JAQYWZ010000895.1, on the reverse strand, counting down.
GCGGGACGGACGCCCGGCAGGCGGGGTGGGTCCGCCCCCGGATCCGCCGGACGGCAGCCGTTTGGTGCTGCCGGGAGCGGTTAGGCGAGAGGCCGGCGCCCGGTTCCCGGAGGACTTCGCCGCCGGCCGCGAGGGCCGTCCCGGCGGGGCCGGTCCCCTGCCGTCCCGTCCCGTCCCGAACGACCGAAGGAGCTCCCGCATGCACGCGACCCAGGCGTCCCCGCTCGGCCCCGGCTCCGACCTGGCCGACCTCGGCGAACTCGCCCAGCAGCTCCGGGTGGACGCGGTCCGGGCCGGCACCGCCGCCGGCTCCGGGCACCCCACCTCGGCCCTGTCCGCCGCCGACCTGGTGGCCGTGCTGGCCGCCCGCCACCTGCGCTACGACTGGGAGGACCCGGCGAACCCGGGGAACGACCACTTCGTCCTCTCCAAGGGTCACGCCTCGCCCCTGCTCTACGCGATGCTCCGGGCCGCCGGAGCGATCTCGGAGGACGAACTCCTGACCGCCTACCGGCGCGCCGGGGCCCGCTTGCAGGGCCACCCGACGCCGGTGCTGCCCTGGGTGGACGTGGCCACCGGCTCGCTCGGCCAGGGGATCGGCTACGGGGTGGGGATCGCGCTGGCCGGCCGGGACCTCGAACACCGGCCGTACCACGTCTGGGTGCTGTGCGGGGACGGCGAGATGGCCGAGGGGTCGGTCTGGGAGGCCCTGGACGCGGCAGGGCACCACCGGCTCGCCAACCTCACCGTGATCGTCGACGTCAACCGCCTCGGCCAGTCGGGCCCCACCGCACTGGGCCGGGACGTGGACGCCTACGCCCGGCGGATCGAGGCGTTCGGGTGCCGCGCCCTGGTCGTCGACGGCCACGACCCGGCCGCCGTGGACGAGGCGCTGCGGACCGCCGCCGACGGCCTGCAGCCGACCGTGGTGGTCGCCGGCACGGTGAAGGGCCGGGGCTTCGCCGAGGTGGAGGACGCCGAGGGGTGGCACGGCAAGCCCTTCCCCGAGGACATGGCCGCGCGGGCGGTCGAGGAACTGGGCGGGGTCCGCCACCTGCGGGTCCGCGGCCCGAGGCCGCCCGCCGCACCGGCCCCGACTCCGGCTCAGGCACCCGCCCCGGTCCCGATTCCGGCTCAGGCTCGGACACCGGCCCCGGGCGCGACGCCCGCCCCGGTCGGCACCGGCCGCCCGGTGGAGCTGCCGGTCTTCGAGGTCGGCGACGAGGTGGCCACCCGGGCGGCGTACGGCCGGACCCTGGTCGCGCTCGGCGACGCCCGCCCGGAGGTGGTGGTCCTGGACGCCGAGGTCGGCAACTCCACCACCACCGAGGACTTCGCCGAGGCCCACCCGGACCGCTTCTTCCAGTCGTACATCGCCGAACAGCAGATGGTGGCCACCGCCGTCGGGATGGCCGTCCGCGGCTACCGGCCCTACGCCACCACCTTCGCCGCGTTCCTCACCCGGGCCCACGACTTCGTCCGGATGGCGGCCGTCTCCCGGGTGGACCTGGCGCTGTGCGGGACCCACTGCGGGGTGGAGATCGGCCCCGACGGCCCCTCCCAGATGGGGCTGGAGGACCTCGCGATGATGCGGGCCGTCCGGGGCTCCACGGTGCTGTACCCCGCCGACGCGACCTGCACCGCCGCTCTCACCGCCACCATGGCCGACCTGGACGGGATCTCCTACCTGCGCGCCACCAGGGGCGCCCACCCCGTCCTCTATCCCGAGGGCGAGACCTTTCCCGTCGGCGGATCCAAGAACCTGCGGGGCGGCGGGGAAGGGGACCGGGTGACCCTGCTCGGCGCCGGTGTCACCGTCCACGAGTGCCTGAAGGCCGCCGACCGGCTCGCCGAACTCGGCGTCGCGACCCGGGTGATCGACCTCTACTCGGTCAAACCGCTGGACGCCGCCGCCGTACGGCGCGCCGCCCAGCAGACCGGGGCCCTGGTCGTCGTCGAGGACCACCACCCCGAGGGCGGCCTCGGCGAGGCGGTGCTCACCGCGCTCGCCGGCGAACGGCACGGCCCGGCCGTCGCCCACCTGGCGGTCCGCACCCTGCCCGGCTCGGGCACCTCCGCCGAACTCCTCGCCGAAGCCGGCATCGACGCCGACGCCATCACCTCGGCGGCCCTCGACGTGACCGGTGCGAGGCAGACGGCCTGACCGGCCGGCAGCCGGCGGCCGGTCAGGCCGCCGGCCCCACCCGGACCGGCCGGGCGTCCGCCGCCCGGACGACCCTGGCGGGCGGGACGGTCGTGCCGATACGGTCTGGACCAGCGCGTCCGGCCGATCGGCCGCCGTCCCCCTGTCCTGGCCCTTTCCGGGAGTCGTCATCAACACCCGATCCACCGTCAGCACCCCGCTCACGCTCACCGATCTGCTGGACGACCGGGCCGCCAGGCACCCGGACCGCACCGCGCTGCTGGCCCCCGGCCGCCCGGCGCTCGACTACCGCGGGTGGCGGGAGCGGGCGGTCCGCGCCGCCCACGGACTCGCCCGGGCGGGCGTCCGGCCGGGGGAGCGGGTCCTGCTGCTGTTCCCCAACAGCGCGTGGGACGAGTACGCGGTGGCGTTCCTCGCCGTGCACTACGCCGGTGCGGCGGGCGTGGTGGTCCGCGAGGACCTCGGACCGGACGACACCGCGCGGCTGGCGGCGGCGAGCGAGGTGCGCCGGGCGGTGGCAGGCACGGCGGACGACCCCCGGGCGGAAGCGGCCGGCGTCCCCTGCCTGCGGCTCGCGGCGCTGGAGGCGGCCGACGGCCCCGACGAGCCGCCGCACCGGCCGGACCCGGAGGACCTCGCCCAGGTGATCGGCACCTCCGGAACCACCGGGGCGCCCAAGGGCGTCCACGCCGCCCACGCCAGCCTCACCGCCGGCCAGCGGCTCGACCCGCGCCCGCGCCCGTACGCGCACTCGGCGCACGCCGTCCAGGCCTTCCCGATCGGCACCAACGCGGCCCAGGTCGTCCTGGTCAACGCGCTCGTCGCCGCGCCCGCGACGATCTGCCTGCCGCGGTTCGACGCCGAGGAGTTCGGCCGGACCGTCGAGGAGTACCGGGCGGGCACCGTCTTCCTGGTGCCGTCGATGGCGGTCGAACTGCTCAACTCGGGCGTCGCCGCACGGCGTGACCTGAGCAGCGTCCTGCTGGTCAGCTCCTCCGCCGCCGCGCTCCCGGCCCCGGTCGCCGTCGCACTCCGCGAGGCGCTGCCCGGCGCCACCGTCGTCAACACCTACACCTCCGCCGAGGCCTCGCCGGCCCAGATATCCGCCGTCGTGGACGCCCGCCGACCCGGCTCGGTCGGCCGCCCCGCCAACCCGGCCGACCTGCGGCTGCTCGACGCTGACGGACGCCCGGTGGGGCCCGGCACCGTCGGCGAGGTCTGGCTGCGCCAGCCCGGCCCGCCGCGCGGGTACGTGGCCGGGCGCGCGGCGTCCGACGCGGTCTTCCGGGACGGCTGGGTGCGGATGGGCGACCTCGGCCGGCTGGACGCCGACGGCTACCTGTACCTGGTGGACCGCGAGAGCGACATCATCAAGTCCGGTGCGCTGAAGGTCTCCACGCTGCGGATCGAGGACGTGCTGCACGCCCACCCGCAGGTCGCCGACGCGGCGGCGCTGGGCGTCCCGCACGCCGTGATGGGCGCCGTGCCGGTCGCCGCCGTCGTGCCCGCCGCCGGCGGCCTGGACCTCGACGAGCTCCGGCTCTTCCTGAGTGCCCGGCTCGGCCGCGCCGAACTGCCGGTCCGGATCCTGGTCACCGACCGGCTGCCGCGCAACCCCAGCGGCAAGGTGGTCAAGCACGAACTGCGGGCCCGCTTCGAGGAACCGGCCGCCGACGACCCGGCCGCCCCCGGCACCCCGCCGGCCACCGACCGGGAGACCGCCCTGGCCGCCCTGTGGCGGAAGGTGCTGGGCCGTCAGGTCCGTGCCGTGGAGGACGAGTTCTTCGCCCTCGGCGGGGACTCCTTCCGCGCCGTCCAGCTGGCCGCCGCGATCACCGCCGAGTTCGGCGTCGCCGCGAGCACCGCCCTCGTCTTCGAACGGCCCTCGCTCCGCGCCCAGGCGGCCTGGCTCGACGACGCCCCGGCGGCCGTGGACGACCGGGCCCCGGCCGCCGTGGCCGAGGTCTCCGCCTACCTCCGGGAGCTGCGCGCCCAGCCGCACGACGTACCGCTCACCTCGCAGCAGGAGAACTTCCTGCGCTGGACGGCCGAGGCCGAGGGCCGCAACGTGGGCTCCGTCGCCGTGATGTTCCGGGTCACCGAGGCGCTGCGCACCGACCTGCTGGCCGAGGCGCTGCGCGAGGCCGTACGCCGTCACCCGGCGCTGCGCACGCGCTTCGTGCCGGTGCCGGACGCCGCGCAGCCGGGGGTGCGGCGCGCGGTGGTCGACGAGCAGCCGGAGGTGGACGTCGTCCTCGTCGACGCCCCGGGCGAGAGTGACGACGAGGTCTCGGCCCGGCTGGTCGCCGTCCGCGACCGGCTCACCGACATCGGCGAGGGGCCGATGGCCTGCCTCGCCGTCGTCAGCCGGGGCGAGGACGACCACGCCGTGCTGCTGGCCGTGCACCACATCGTCGCGGACGGCTGGTCGGTCGGTGTGCTGCTGCGCGAACTGGGCGTCCTGTACTCGGCGTTGCGGCGGGGCCGCCCGGCCCCCGCGCCCCGGCCCGGGCCGGAGTACGCCGAGCTGGTCGCCTGGTCCAACGCCCACTGGGCGGCGTCCCGGGCCCACTTCGCCCGGACGCTGGCCGGGGCGCCGGAGGCGGTGCACCCCTTCCCCGGCCGTGCGGACACCGAGACGGTGCTGAGCGCCGCGCACCGCTTCGCCGTTCCGGCGGCGCGCGCCGAGGCGCTGCGTGCGCGGGCGACGGAGGCGGGCGCGACGCCCTTCCAGGCGCTCGCGGCGGTCTGGCTGGGCCTGCTCGCCGAGTGCAGCGGTCAGACCGACCTGGTGCTGATGACCCCGGTGCCGGGCCGGACCAGGCCGGAGGCGGAGCGGGCGATCGGCTGCTTCGTCCAGTCGCTGCTGCTCCGGATCGACGCCTCGGGCGCGCCCGGCTTCGCCGAACTGCTCGCCCACGTCCGGGACACCTCGACGGCGGCGCTGGACCACCAGCTGTACCCGTTCGCCGAGTTCAGCCCGCAGGCGCCGTTCGCGGCCTGGCTCCGCTACGAGAGCTGGAGCGCCCCGGCGCAGCTGCCGGGCCTGGCCTGTGACGCCTGGGAGGTCCCGCGCAGCGCGACCGTCCCCTACCCGATGCCGGGGGGCGACCGCCACGTGCCGGAGCTGGCGGCCACCGAGCAGCCCGACGGCAGCCTGGTCTGCTGGCTCCGCTACAACGAGCACGCCTTCGCTCCGGAGGTCGTGGAGGCGTTGGCCGTCGCGCTGGAGGCCCGCCTGGTGGAGGCCGCCGGGGTCTAGGCCGTCTCCGGGGCGCTGCCCGAGGGGGCTGTGGCGGGCTGCCCGTCGGGGCCCGGAGCCGGTGCCCGTCCGGGCCGCGGTGCGGTGCCCGTCGGGGGCCGGGGTGCGGGCGTTCCGGAGCCGGTGCCCTGGACAGCGGGGGCCGGCGGGGGCGTTCCCGGAGGGTTCACCGCCGTCGGTTCCGGCGGGCAGGCCGGACGGGTGGTCCACTTCGGCCGGTTAGCCTCTACGGGACCGTACATCCGTGCGATCCACGGAACAGGAGTCTCGCGCCACCATGCTCACCCAGGCCCCGGCCCGCCGTCGACCGCTCGGCACCGTCCCCCCTGCATCCCCACCGGCTCCGTCTGCCGGGCCCGTTCGGCCCGTCCGCGGGTCGTCCGCCCGGCGGTCGCCCCGTCACCCCGTCGCGGGGAGCGGCCGATGAGGGGCCTCGCCGGACTCCGGCGCGACGGGGACTCGCCGTCGGACGGTGCGGACGGCCGCACCCGCCTCCGGAAGGCCCGCACGGGCGCGCTCGCCCTGGCGGTGACCGCCGCGCTGGCGGCCGGCCTGCTCTGGTGGCATCCGTGGAAGCCCGCCGCCGACCGGGAGAAGCCGTTGTCGTCGGCGTTCACCACGGCCACCGGCGGCTCGAACCGCTTCGGCACGGGCGGGCAGCTCTACCGCTACAAGGTGCGGGCCGAGAACGGGCTGAAGGAGAGCCCCGGCCGGTTCGCCGCCGAGGTCGACGCCGTCCTCGGCGACGTCCGGCGCGGCTGGGCCGCGGACGGCACCCGGTCCTTCCAGCGGATGGACGCCGACCCGGTCGACTTCACCGTCTACCTGGCGACCCCGGAGACCACCGACCGGATATGCGGCCAGTACGGGCTGGACACCGGCGGCTGGGTGAACTGCGGCGTGGGCCACCAGGTCGTCATCAACGTGACGCGCTGGCGGGAGCTCACCGAGTTCTACACCGGGCAGCCCGAGCTGTACCACGCGCTCGCCGTCAACCACGAGGTCGGCCACGTCCTCGGCCTCGGCCACGTCGACTGCCCCGGGCCCGGCCAGCCGGCGCCGGTGATGATGCAGCAGATCAAGGGCCTGCACGGCTGCGTGCCCAACGGCTGGCCCTTCTCCGAGACCGGCACCCTCCTCACCGGCCCCCTCCTCCCGGCCGCCACCCCGGCGCCGTAGCGGAGCGGCCCCGTGCCGCCGCGGCCGTCTCCCCGCGCCGCGACCCCGGCCCCCGCCGACCCGCGTCGGAGGGGGCCTCGCGTCGGAGGGGGATCACCTCTCGTGCGTCCAGGCGACGGCGGTCCGCACTTCGCGGAGTCGCCAGCCCGCCGGCGTCCGCGCGGCGGTGCAGGCCAGCCGCAGGCCGCTCGACAGATGGGGCGGCCGGCCGCTGCGGTAGAAGTAGACGAGCGAGTTCGCCGTGGCGACCGCCCGGTCGCCGTCGACGTCCACCAGCAGGTCCGTGGTCACGTGCTGGGTGTGTTCCCCCTCGACCTCGGCCTGCCGCATGAATCCGACGAGCCCGTCGAGGCCGTGTATCTCGCCCGAGCGCGGGGAGTGCCCCGTCACGTCGGCGGTGAAGACGGTGTCCGCCTCCTCCCACCGCTTCTCGTCGAGCAGGCGGGCGAAGCGGCTGAACAGGTCGGCGATCTCGATGCGGTCGGCGATCGGCGCGTTCGTGGACATGGCATCCCCTTTTGTTGGCGCGTCCAACATTGGCGCCGCCAACTGTACAGAGATCGATTGGCCGCGCCAACAATGTAGGGTGGCCGGCGTGGAAGAGACCCCCGCACACCTGACGGCGAAGCCGAGCTGGCTGCTCACCCAGGTGGCCGTGCACGCCCACCGGTTGGCGTCCGAAGGCTTCGGCGGGGTGGGCGCGCGCGGGTACCACTACCGGATCCTGGCCGCCCTGGACGAGTTCGGGGTGTCCAGCCAGGCCGAACTCGGCCGCCGGTGCAACATGGACCGCAGTGACGTCGTGGCGGCGATCAACGAACTGGCCGAACAGGGCTGCGTCGAGCGGACGCCGGACCCGGACGACCGGAGACGCAACAGGGTGCACTTCACCCCGGCGGGCCGCCGGCACCTGCGACGCCTGGACCGGGCGCTGGACGCGGTGCAGGACGACCTCCTGGAACCACTCTCGGCCGAGGACAGGCAGACCCTGACCGGCCTGCTCACCCGCCTGGTCGCCCACCACCAACGGCCCTGAGGTCCGTCGTCGAACAGCCGGCCGTTCTCGCCCTCCGGGACCACCCCGCACAGCTGACCCCCGGCGAGCAGGCCCACCTCGTCGCAGCCCGGACCCTGCTCGAAGTGTGCGTTCCGTCGCCGACGAAGACGGACAAGGCTCCGGCCCGGCCGTCGGCTTCGCCTACCTCGACACGTCCGCCACTCCCGGCGGCGTCCCGGTCGCCCTGGCCCTTCCCGTCCCGGCCGGCGTTCCGCGCCGCCAGGTCGACCGACCGGCCCGGGCGCGAACGGGCAGGGCCGTTCGGCGTTGACCCCGGGGAAGAATTTCGAGAGGACACGTTGACGCCGGGCGGTCGATCCCTAAGGCTGGCCAGCGGCCCGGGGAATCTGTCGATCAGTCAACTCGACCGACAAGGTGTTGAGTTGGAAGTTCCCGCGGCCCGGAAGGGATCCTCCGATGCGTCGTGCCCCGACCCTGCTCGCGGCCCTCCTCCTGGCGGTGGCCGCCGCCCTCGCCGCGCCCTCGGCCGCCCTCGCCTCCGATCCCGGAGTGCCCGCAGCGGCCGCCGCTGCGCCGGAGGCCCCCGCGGCCTCCCCGGCCTCCGCGCCCGCCGGCTGTCGCACCTATGCCGTCATCGGCGAACCGAGGCAGTTCGGGGAGTGCACCGGAATCGACCCGCTCCAGACCTGGACGCTCCAGGCCCACTGCGCGTGGACCCTCAGCGGTCGAGTCTACGACTTCTACGTCAACAGCTCGGTGATCGTCGGCAACACCGCCACCTCCGTGGACTGCAGTCCGGGGCACTTCGTCGACGTGCGGATCCTCCTCGGCTACCGCCTGCCGCCGGAGGAGGCCGGCCCGGTCCTCCCACCGGGCCCGATCACCGGACTCGCGGGCACGTGCATGGAACTCCGGAACGGCAGTCCCGAGGACGGGACGAAGGTGCAGATCAGCGACTGCACCGGCGCGGCCGGCCAGATCTGGCGGCTGCCCGTCGGCGGAACCGTCAAGGCGCTGGGTAAGTGCATGGATGCGGTCGGCGGAGGTACGGCCAACGGCACCAAGGTGCAGCTCCTCCTCTGTAACGGCACCGCCGCCCAGCAGTGGTACCCGCTGCCGGACGGCCAGATCGTCAACCCGCAGTCCAACCGGTGCCTGACCGTCCCGGGGGCCGACCCGACCAATGGCAACCAGCTGGTGCTCCGGGACTGCGCCGGCGGCGCCGGCCAGCGCTGGGTCCTGCCCTCCTGACGGGTGTGCCGAGGGGGCCGGCCGCCTGGTTTCGACCGACGGATCCACCGGCTCCGCGACGTCGTCGAACGCCGCTTCGGCCGGTTGAAGCAATGGCGTGGCCTGGCCACCCGCTCCGACAGGACCCGCGAGTCCTACCAGGCCGCCGTCACCATCGGCTCAGTCCTGCTCCGGACCCGACCTTTGAAGGCGATCTTCAGGGGTTGGCCGACCTTCCCGCCGGGCGGCGCCTGCCGGCCGCAGCCGCCGTGCTGCCCGGCGGTGTTGTCGTACCCCCTCGGTACGGTCGGTCCATGAGTGTCTCTCTCTACTACTCGGCCGACCGGGCGATGCCGCGGACGGATGCCGAGACCGCCACCGTCGAGCGCATCGTCGCCGCGCACGCGTCGTCGTTCCCCTACCAGGACGAGGAGGGCCTCTCCCTGGACGACGACGGCACCGGGCCGGACGAGATCCTGGCCGGGTCCACGAAGCTGCCGGGCGACCCGGGGCGGATGCTGCCGGTGATGGTCCACGTGCTGGGCGCCGTCACCGAGTTGCGCCGCGCGCTGCCCGGAGCGGAGTGGCGTGTGCACATGGACGACCTCGACGTCCCGTGGGACGAGCAGGACGGCTACGCCTT